>DJFQ01000241.1:8668-15946 GCA_002432095.1 Marinagarivorans sp. UBA5868
AGATATTTTGGGGAAGGAATTACCACCCCGCCCTTTGAGCACCCCTCCGAGGGAGGGGAATTGCCGGCCCACGCCTCAGACAAAGCAAGGCACTAAGCTGTAGAGTCAGGGCCTGGTCGGCGCGGTTCGCGTAGCTGCTTTTTTTCCTCTGCCAGCTCTTTCTGGATTTTCTTTTCGATATCCGCAAGCTGCTTGGAAATATCCTGCATTTTGTAATGTGTCCGCAAATCGATCTCCAGCTTTTTATCCATGCTGCGCACAATTGGAAACAGACTTTGTTCGATCGATTCCGTCAGCGTCACCAACAACTTATCAAGCCCCGGAACCGGCTGATTAATTACTTCCACTTGTGGGCGATTTGCGGCAATGGCCGCCTGAATTTTGGCAACCAGCTCCAGCAAGAGTTGTTGCTGCGCATCTTCGCGTTGCATTTTGCTTGGTGCGTCGGCTTCCACTATCGCGGGCTTTCCTGCTGCATCCGCCAGCTGGCGCACGCCACCGACCAAATCCGCCAATTGCACCACAATTTTATTGCCGGTATCCGCATCATCGCCACCCATGGCTTTGTTGCGCAGAAAATCGGACTTAATTTGCTGCCAGCGGCTGCGCTGTTCCTCGGTCATGACTCCGCGAATTTCCGCGAGTTTCAGCAAGTTTTCTTCGGCGCCAGAGGTCAATAGTTGCGCTTCACCAAGATAATGGTCCGCAATCATCTGTTGTAACTCTTGATCATTCATCACCGAAGCGATTTTTTCCGCCATTTTATTCATGTTGCGGTAGCTACCCTGCAATTTAAATGGCGGCTCAGTGCGGTACTTTTCCGCCTGGGCGGCAGAAATAATGTACTGGCGATTTACTTTCATTACGATATCGCGCACTACAAACAGCTTGCGCAATACAGCAACGATATCGCTGATCTCTGCAGCGCTATAGGCGTGGGATAAATCGGTAGTGGCAATATTTTCGCCTTGGGCCATTTTTACCAGTTTGTAAACATCCTGTAGATCCCTTGTGGCGAGCGGCGCGAGCACCGGGTTGGAGGTCAGGCAGTTCTCCACATAACTCAGCGCAAATTGCTCTTCCATTCCGCCAAGTATGTCACCGAGGTTATAAATATCCGCGCGGTTGGCTAGCATATCGGGAATTTTGAACATCTCACCGGATTCGGTATACGGGTTACCCGCCATCACCACGCAGAATTTGCGTCCGCGTAAATCATAGGTTTTGGTGTCGCCGCGCCAAACGCCTTCGATGCGCCGGGTGCCGTCGCAGAGTGAGATAAATTTCTGCAAAAATTCCGGATGCGTATGCTGTATGTCATCCAGATAAAGCATGACATTGTTGCCCATCTCCAGCGCGAGATTAAGTTTATTCAATTCCTGGCGAGCGGTCGCATTAGGTGCCTGGGCCGGATCGAGCGATAGCACATCATGTCCCAACGCTGGGCAGTTAATGCGCATAAAAATCAGCCCCAGGCGATTGGCCACATATTCCATCAAAGTGGTTTTGCCGTAACCCGGAGGTGAGATCATCATCAGCAGGCCCATTAAATCCGAGCGCTTGTTTTCACCAACCGTGCCCATTTGTTTAGCAAGGTTATCGCCGATAATGGGCAAGTACGATTCGCTGATAAGCCGGTTGCGCACAAACGACGACAATGGACGCGCTTTAAAATCCTGCAGACGCAACTGGCGGCGCTGCTGATCGAGAAACTGTTGACGGGCCGCCAGAAAACGACGGTAGGCTGGAATAAACTCGCGCCGATGGTGTTCCAGTTTTTCCAGGAATGCGTCGAGTGATAGAGTCAGGCTACGATCGCGGATTAACGTATGCTCGCCTAGCAAACCGTCTATGCGAAATTCCAGATCGGTTTGTGTGGGGCGACGGTCGACTCGCTGATCGACATTTAAAATCGCGATGGCTTCCGGAATGTAACGACGCAGTGCATCCAGCGAGCGATTATCAACCATAGCCGTCAACCAAGCACAGGACAAATCCCAGCGGGCGGATGGCCAGCCTAATAATTTTTCCAACGCGGTTTGGTATCGTCGCCAGGCCGCATCATCGAGAGAGCGACGCAGTTCATCCACCAAAGATTGTGCATAACGACTGACAATAAATTCCGGTCTGTCACGGCCTAACTCCAGCGTCAAATATTCCGCCGCCCGCGGCAGCGTAAATGTAGGCACCGAAAGTGGGTGATGCTCAACGAACTGTATCATTGCGAGGTGAATTTCCCGCGCCAATATGTCGCCGGCCTGGCGATTGGCAAACACCCGCTGCATATGCGCGGCGGACTGCGCCCGCTCGATCCAGGTTTGCCAATTCACAGCAATACCGGATTGCGTCGCAAACGATTCCAGATTGACCCAGAATATTTGCGCAAACCCACGGCTCAACGGGTCAAACCGCAAAAGATCCGCCCCGTCCAGCGCCGGCAATAAGGTTTGCAAAATCAAAGTCGCATCGTGATCGTGAATGCCCTTTTCGTAGCCTTCCCGATAACGGGGCGCGGCAAAGTCGCGCACCAGCTGCTGCATGACGGATGGGTCGAGAAGCGCGGCTTTCAGTTGTGCAATACTCAGCCCGTCGGTGTTCCTTTCCGCTGCCAGCATAACGCTAGAGGCGAGATATTCGGCCCGATAAATATCAGCATTCTCCGACTCCAGGGTTGTCACCCAGAAATTTTTCAATTCGTTCAGTGCTGCATCATCGACTGCCTGATAATATTCGGTGCCGGTCAAATGCAGAAATAACTGATCCTGCCGCGGGATCAGCGTAAGATCAAGCTCCTGATTGTTGACACTGAATTTATGCCGTGGCCCCAGCTTAACCACGTTCCCGCCGTCTTCAAACAGGTCGCTTTTATCCCGCAGTGATCGCGCGCCCTGGTCGCGGATATTTTTAAATTTTGCCTCCAGATCATCGGCTTTAACCGCGTTGTCTAATTCGCGCAACTGAGTCACGAATTCGCGGACTTTTAACACCATCGCATCCGCCGCAAAAAACGTATTCAACTGCTGCGCATCAGTAAATTTCTGCGCACGCCGGTCAATACTAGCCAGCACTCGCGCAGCCGCATCCGTTACCGCTTGCGCTTTGCGCTGGCGTTCGTCGAGGAGTTGCTGTTTGTGCGCCTCGAAGGTTTCGTAAATTTCTTCGCGCTTGGCGACAATATCGACGAGGAATTCTTCGCGATCAGCGAATTGGCTTTCCAATTCCTCAAGCTGCACCAACAAGCGTGCCATTTGTTCGTCACACGCTTCCGGGGTGGAAGCGAGGCCGATGGCATTGGTAATACTTTGCGAGAGCAGTTTAAATTGCGCACCAAATTGTGCGGTGGCCTCGGCAGAACCGAAACTTTTTTGTTTATGGCCCGCTTGCGCTTTGCTCTGGTTCAGTTTTGCATAGACCGCGGCGATACCGTCGATAATACGGGTGTGAACCGTGGCATCACCCACTTTTAGCGTGGCCAGCAATTCCGTCAACAAGTCCAGCCCGGACGCCATTTTTTCGATTTCGCGCAACAACGGTGCAAGCTCCGCAACCGTGGTCACAATCTCCAGATCGCGATAAAACTGTACGATTCTTTCTTCATGGGGTTGTAGTGCGCGTTCATCGGCGAGAAACGTTACGGCTTTTTCGCTGATAACATTTTGCTGATCCAACAGTTGTTGTTCCAACTCGTCGATGCGTTGCACGTTGATGTAACGCTGATCGCGAATGGTGGCCAAGTGGCCACGCTGGCGGCGGATAGCGTCGAGGGCACGCACGTGGTCGTCTGTTGTTTCCCAATTGGATGTGCGGATAAACGTGAGCAACTCGTTTTGCTTTTGCTCCGCACCAGCGAGCGCTTGCACGGACTGCTGACGAATATTTTCGACTTTTTCAAATTCATCGATAGCCAGTTCAGCGGTACGGGCGATTTCCTGCAGCAGCGGTTTTAGCTCACCGGTGTCGCCATCACCGATCCAATAATGGCCGTCAAAAATCTTTAGAGTAGATTTGCGCAGCTCTTCATACAGACGAAGTGTGACGGATTGATTATCGATAATCCGTGCAATGGCAAATAAATCTGCGATTCCGCGCACCAGTTCTGCATTGCCGATGCGACCGAGAAACGTTTGTTTGGGCGGTTCCCGGCTAGCGTGCTCATCACTGAAAAACGGTGTGCGCCACACCTGCATGGGGTGAACACGCGTGGGTTCCGCCACGGCCGCGAAAATAACTAAGGTGCCGTCCTCTGCCAGCGCATAACCGTCACCATAAATCGGATTTTGCAAGGTTTTGGTGATCATGTTGTAGGCGAACAATCCCACAACGCCGGCAACCGCTTCATAAAATACATACAGCACATCCTCACCATTCGGTGAGCGGATCATGCGGCTGAACAGCATAGCGCGGCTGTCATCGTCGAATGTTTTGTACTGCCCGGTCTGTAAATAATAACCACCGGGAAACACGATCCCGTGATCTTCGGGAAGCTGGACGCAGGATGCGCCTATGGCGTCGATGCGCTGCACCTCGCTGGTGAGCTTGTTAAACACCAAATAACGCCATTGCTGTTCGCGGTACGGCAGAATCTTTAGCAATATCAGGCTGCCGAGTTCGGCATACCAAAATTCCGCATCGTCGATGGATTGGGTTAAGTCATCCACCGGTTCCCGGTAGATGCCCAAACCGACAGTGGTATTATTTTCGATCTTGACCGTGAGATCGCCGCCGACGGTTTCAACAAATAGCTGATCGAGAATATTGACGTGGGGATGCTTGCCATTAACCACCTGATCGCGAGTGGTTTTGGTCCACTCAAAATCAAAAGCCGGCGGCATTTGAATATCCCGCTCGCCGCGATTATCGATGTAGGTAACCTGCTTGGCGTCTGGCGACAAATTCCAGCGGAATACCCGCAAGTCTTCGCGCCGCTCGCCGATTTGAAATGCCGCCAGCAGCTTGCCATTGCGCA
Organism: Marinagarivorans sp. UBA5868; assembly: GCA_002432095.1. Taxonomy (GTDB): domain Bacteria; phylum Pseudomonadota; class Gammaproteobacteria; order Pseudomonadales; family Cellvibrionaceae; genus UBA5868. The sequence goes on from DJFQ01000241.1 coordinate 13,635, forward strand.
CGGCAAGCTGCACCAGATGCGTCTGTTTGTAATAACGATAGAGTTCTTCGAAATCACGTAGAAAAGTAGGTTCGCTCAGAAAGGTTCCGGGGAGCGGAAGCTCCGTCATGGAGAGCTCTTCGCCCTTGCCTTCCAAGCGGAATAATGCGAATACATCGGTAACGCGAGTTTCCGTTTTTAAACCAATAAAAACGTTATAGCCGAACAAAAGAAATTCGCCGACCTGCACGATATCGCGGGGAATACAATTGTTTTCCGTGCGTACCCGTACGCGCGCGGCAACCGCCATTTCAGAGCTGCCAAACTCGCTGAGACGTGCTTGATTTAAGCGAGTGGTGAGGTTTTTAAGTTCCGCTCCCTGCTCGGTAAGGCGGCGGCGAATAACATCGTAAGCGCCCCCTTCCGCCACAGCCTGGTTAAATTGAGCGTTATCCAGATCTATAACCGCCATATTTTTTCCCTATATGTTGCCGCTTAAAGAGTGGGAATGACTACGCGCAAAAAAATGAGCCGCCCGCAAGGTGGAGCGGCCATTTATTCTCAGTTGGTCGTCAGGTCGGTTCCGGGATTGGAGGAACTGGAATTTGTTGAATTTCGTCCGGTCATTGCCAATACGCTTTCCAGAATATTGGCAATGGTGCTGCTCTTGGTGGCCAAACCATCCACCGCTTTGCCGATAGAAAGCGACTTGGCGAAATTGTCGAAGAAATGTTCCTCGCCACCGACGATATCGATTTTTGCTTTCGCCAGCGCCGTTGCCAAAACCTCGGCATTTTCCTTGGCGATTTCTTTGCCCGCTTCGATAGCCGCTATTGCTTCCTTGAACGCTATCTCCAGTGACATGCGGAATTCTTCGTGCTGGCGTGCCTGATCGCTCATATTGCCCATGGCGGTGAATTTATCGACCAGACCTTCGGCTTCGGCTTTGTACTTCTCGCGCACCACTTCCGCTTCCGCCATACCCACCTGGCGCTTGGCTGAAGCTTCGGACTCACCACGCAAAGCCACGACTTTAGCTTCAGCTTCCCCCGTATTGCGAATGACATTCGCATCGGCTTCACCTTTTGCACTGATCACCCGTGCCTGCGCTAAACCTTCTTTCTCAGTTGCATCAGCGGTGGCCTCCTGCACTTTCGCGGCAGCCAATCCAGGAGCGGCCTGTTCCGCCTGAGTACCTTCCGCGAGTTTTTTCTTGGCATCTGCTTCTTTCGCCGCTGCATCCATACGCGCCTGTGCCAGCGTGGTGATTTCTACAGCTTTGTGTTTTGCCGCAAGTTCCTCGGCTTCCGCCGCCTTAACTTGCTTGACCTTCTCTTCTTCCGCTAATGCCTCGGCTTCCAAAACCTGGATTTGTCGCTTGCGATCTGCTTCGGAAACCTCGCGGACCTCTTTGATTTTTTCTTCTTCGATGGCAACCGTTTTATCCACCACTACCCGTTCGCGAATAACATTGGCGATTTCTTTGCGCTCGATTTCGATGGCTTTTTCCGCCTCGATGCGCTGAATTTCCACTTCCCGCTCGCGGGACACAATTTCCAAATCGCGGGCACGAGTCACTTTTTCCTGCTCGATTACCACAGCGCGCTGACGATTCTGCTCGGCCACTTCCACTTCGCGCTTTTGGTTTTCCGTCTGGACTAACAACTCCTGATCCACATGAATCGTCGCCAACTCGGCTTTTTTGCGTTCTTCTTCCTGCACACGCTTGGTTTCTGCCTGCTCGCGAGCTTGAATGGTGGCGATTTCACGAGCTTGGCGGGCCTCGGCATCTTTCTGCTGGCGTTCCAGTTCCAGCATTGCCTCAACGGTTTCCACGTTCTTCTTTTTGATCGCCAACTCTTCGTCGCGCTCGTACATATTTGTCTGAACGTTCTGACGAGCAGTCAATTCAGTGATTTTGCGGATGCCTTCGGCATCGAGAATATTGTGCGGATCAAGCGAGTTCTTCGGCGTCTGTTCAAGGTAATCAATTGCCACGTCTTCCAATATATAGCCGTTCAGGTCGTTACCGATTACCTTGATAATGTTGTCGCGGAAGTGTTGGCGATCTTCAAACAGACGGACAAATTCAATTTGTTTACCAACCGACTTCAACGCTTCAGAAAACTTAGCATTAAACAATTCATTGACGGCTTCCTTGTCTGACGCGCGATCCGCACCGAGGGACTTGGCAACCTTCAGGACATCTTCCGGCGTCTCGTTAACACGCAAGTAAAATGCAACGGTGATATCGGCGCGCATATTATCCGCGCAGATCAAACCGTCTTTGCCACGACGATCCACTTCCAATGTAATCAAAGATATGCGCATCA
>DJFQ01000244.1 GCA_002432095.1 Marinagarivorans sp. UBA5868
AGCCACGTGGAGTGGCAATTGGTGAATAACGCCGAGCGCGGCCAAGTTGTGCAGGTGACATTTAATGGAAATGATCCGGACGAATTGGTCAATGACAACGGTTGGTTCGGCATAGTCGCTGACACCGACGAATCAAACACGGTGGACCTGAGCGCTTTTTCCAACGGTGCTGTCTCCTTTGATATGCGGATTTTGCAGAACGGCACCAATACCGACGAGTTGGATTTCAAAATGGAATGCATTTATCCATGTACATCCGGGGAAATATGGGTCGCAGACCCGGCGGAGTTGGATGAGTGGGAAACGCGCAAAATCCCCATGCGACAACTGATCGAATCCGGACTCGATATCACCAAGGTCAACAACATCTTTATTTTTAAGCCCACCTGGGGAAGACAGGCGGGCCAATACGTTATCGAATTGGACAATATTCGTTTGGATAAAACCTATACTCCAGAACCGCCACCCGCAGCCCCCACGACGGCGCAATTAAAAGTGTTCTATGAGAATGGCGCAGCGGCGGATTCCGGCTTTGCGATAACGAATGCCCAATCCGGTATGTTCATGGAACTATCTGACGGAATAAGCACTTACATAAACGTCTATTTACATAGTGATAACCCGCCATCTGAGTTTTTTATCTTCCCTCAAATTGAAGAAGGAAATGAAGAAGCATCGACCTTTGATATGTCGGAATATTATTTTGGCGAAATTGTTTTTGATCTCCAAGTGGTCAGCTATGGAGCAAATCTCGGGGAGTTTTTGGTCAACAGTTTCTGCAAGTGGCCGTGCCGAGCGGTACCTGCCTACTCAATCGGCCGCCCCACGGAAGGCTCATGGCAAACGCATCGTGTCCCGGTGGAAGACTTGGTCGAGAACGGGCTGCGCTTAGATCGAATTCAAAATGGATTGCATTTAAAATTTGATGGCACTGGTCATCAGGGACTTGAGATAAATCTGAACAATATTCGCTGGGAATACACACCAGCGGAGTAATACCGCAATATTTCAATCTGCGCATCGACCGCCCCAAAATTCCGGGGCGGCATTTAGGCATTTAGACCTTTAACATCCCCCTAAATCCTCTGGCTGCGTAATACGACTGCGCACCGTTATGGTAGAGAAATACCGTGTCGTAACGCCGATCACAGAATAGCGCCCCGCCGAGTTTGCGAATGGAAGGCGGCGTATATATCCAGCTGGATGTTTTCAGATCGAACTCACCTAAGGTTTGCAACTCCTGATACTGCTCTTCCGTTAGCAGCTCAATTCCCATAGCCGCGGCCATTCCCTCAGCGCTATCTTTCGGCGGATGTTCTTTGCGGGATTCTAATGCTTCCCGGTCGTAACAGACACTTCGGCGACCTTTGGGACTTTCGGCAGAACAGTCAACAATCAGAAACTCCCCGGTTTTTTTATCGACGCCAATCACATCCGGCTCGCCCCCTGTTTCTTCCATCTGCAGGAGCGCTTTTAATTTTTTTGGGTTTGCTTTGAGTTTGGTTTGCACATCGGACCATTTGATGCCTTTGTGACGATTCATGTTTTTTTCAAATCTTGATTTCAATTTTTGAAAGTCATCTTCGGTGTCATTCTTTTTCATTTATTTCTCCTGAATAAAGCCAAATTAACAAAAGCGAAAACTACTCCCAACGAAAATCGATCAGCGCACTCAATTGTATTCAGCAAATCACATCGGTTAGAAACACGCGACATATTTTACAGCTCATCCGCTAATCGCTGGTTGAGTCGTCGCAAAACAGAATCGACATAGATTTTACATCCGCTTCTATCCTCCAATCCCCCGGCAAGCATCCGAGATCGCATTTGGCTGGCTGACGGATGGGGTGTAATCAAAATATCGCAGCTCAGCGCGCTGAGCTTTTGCAATCCGGCCCGATAAGAGTCGACATATGCCGGATGGTCGCCGAAGCGGTAGTGGTCATTACTGATTGGGGAAAGACTGTCTGCGTACACCAGCGTAAGACAACGATCTTTTTCACAAGATTTCCATTGCCAACTGAGGGCACCGTGTGTATGTCCCGGCGTTGGAATAGGCATCAGCGCGAGTTCGCCAATAACCACCGGATCGGCTTCATGCACATAACCGTCGACTATCGCTGGAGGAAAGGGATCATGCATATCCGCCTGAGGATCTTCGGCAGAGGTGATACCCGCACGCAACACTGGCGCTGCGTCCACAGAGGCTAGTAATTTAGCCCCGCTGAGCTGCTGTAATTTCGCAAGCCCCGCTACATGATCAAAATGCTCATGACTATGAAGCAGAATTTTCACCTGGCGCAATGAAAATCCCAACGATCGGATATTTGCTGCAATCACATCTGCACCCGCCTCGGTGCCGCCATCAATCAACACATGCCCGCTTTCGCCAGTGATAAGTATTGCAGTGATCCCACAAGTGCCAACGTAGTAGCTGTTACCAAAAATTCGAAACGGTGGAGCAGGTTTGTCCCACTCATCCCAGTCGGCGCAACGTTCCGCCCATTGCACCTTCGAATAAACCGTATCCACACCCTTATTTTTATAGCTCGCGCAACCGGCCGTCCCGACAATCAAAACCACCGATAAGGACGTCAAATACAAAGTGATGCTTCTTCGCATTGGAATTTCTCTACAGATCAATTTATTTTGATGGCAATAAACCGAAGGAATTGAATTTATTTTAACTCGATCGCAATCCAAATTTAGTCATTCAATAAGCCCGCATGATAGGCCACATGCTCACCGATAAAACTTGCGACAAAAAAGTAGCTGTGGTCATAGCCGTCGCGCATACGCAAGTTAAGCGGATGTTGATGTTGTGCGCAGACTTGTTGCAGTTTTTCCGGCTGCAGTCGCTCTGCCATAAAATCATCCGCACTGCCCTGCTCCACCAATAGCGGGATTTTGTTTTTTCCTGCTGCCACCAGCGCGCAGGTGTCGTATTCCTGCCATGCGGCCGGATCATCGCCTAAGTACAAGCCCAACGCTTTTTGCCCGCGGGCTGTTTGCGAAGGCGCGCAGATGGGTGCGAAAGCAGAAACTGATGAATAGGCGCCGGGATTTTTGAGAGCGATGGTAAGCGCTCCGTGGCCGCCCATGGAGTGACCCATAACGGCTTTTTTATCCGTAACCGGAAATTCCCTTTCGATGATCGGCGGCAATTCCCGCACAATAAAAGAATACATCTGGTAGTGCTGACGCCACGGCTCCTGTGTGGCATCGACGTAATAACCCGCGCCCAAGCCTATATCCCAACCGCCATCAGGATCGCCCGGAACATTGTCTCCCCGCGGGGAGGTATCCGGTGCGACGATCGCGACGCCGTGCTCAGCGGCATATCGCTGTGCACCCGCTTTGATGACGAAATTCTCATCCGTGCAGGTGAGACCCGAGAGCCAGTAAATCACCGGTACAGGTGCGTCTGCGGATGCGCCGGGAGGTAGGTAAATTGAAAAGGTCGTTGTCGATGAAAGCGTTGGGGAAGCGTAACGAAAACGCTGCTGAAATCCGCCAAAACATTTATTGTTGCCAATTTTTTCCACGGGACCTACTGTTTTTTCCACGGGATCTCCTAGCTTTTTCACGGGACCTCCTAATACAAAACGACTGAACGAATACTCTCACCGCGATGCATTAAATCGAAGGCGGTATTAATTTCATTCAGCGGCATAACGTGGGTAATCAGGTCGTCGATATTAATGCGGTTTTCCATATACCAATCGACAATTTTGGGTACATCAGTGCGGCCGCGGGCACCGCCGAATGCCGAGCCACGCCAGGAGCGGCCGGTGACCAATTGAAAGGGGCGGGTGGAAATTTCCTGTCCCGCTCCGGCAACGCCAATAATGCAACTCTGCCCCCAACCTTTGTGGCAACACTCCAGCGCCTGACGCATTACCTTTACATT
>DJFQ01000067.1 GCA_002432095.1 Marinagarivorans sp. UBA5868
GCGTATTCGCTTCGGCCGACGTTATAGCGTCCAGCGGCACTATCAAAATCCGTCAACAGCGGAAACGCCTGCTCACGCAGCCACTGGCGTTGCCAGGTTTTCGCCAGTGGCATAAATGCGACCACCAGCACCACCGCCGTTAAACCCAATGCTATCCATCGGCTGATTTGCCGCTTCGCGCATACGCCGTAAAACACACCGCACGCGGCCACAATGCCCAATACATCCCGCCCCAGGTCATCCCAGCTGCGGCTGCGTTTGAAATAAGGCTGCACCACCTCTATCAGGCCGCCGATAACAGTCGCCAACAGCGCGGTTGCCAGCATAATCCACCACAGAGGCCACTCCGGTCTTCTGCGTCGAGCGATCACCAATAACACCAACTGTGCGAGGAAAAACAATACCGTATGGCTGGTCTCGTGAACTTCCTGCACCACTGGGTTGCCATAGGGATTGGGTATATGAAGCACGATCGGCAGCAACAAAATAACCGCCGAAATCAGCATCACGGTCACATGAGTACGGCGAATTCTCATTAAGGACGATCCTTGCAGGGACTTGAAACCAACAGCCGGGTGCCCATATTACCCAAATCGGGACAAAGTGAAGGAATGCCTTTATACTGCCCGGCCAATTTAACCTTCGGGGGCGATTAGGATTCGACGCTGGTAACAAGGTCCAAGGTGCATGTGGTGATGGCAGCGAATCACCTTAATCAAAAGCTGTAAACGAATAGTCGCAAACGACGATTCATACGCTCTAGCAGCTTAAACCCTGTTAGCGGTCGATGCTAAGGTGCCAGTACCGCGGTATTGACTGTCATATAGAACTGGATCGCCTGGCCGCTCGGTTTGCGGTTGTCAGGTTAACCCTTAGCAAACTCGCGTTGTGCGTCCTGCCCGCCGGGCTGCACAAAGTTAAATCAATAGACGGAAACTAAACATGTAGAGCCGCGGATTGCGTGCTGGCGGACGCGGGTTCAAATCCCGCCGCCTCCACCAANNGGTTTGGTGGAGGCGGCGGGATTTCAATCAACAGCGCCGGGTTCACAAAAATGTCGGGAACATTTTTGGGCGCCGGGGTTTCCCCGGCGGGGCGAAGCCCCGAGGCCTACGACGGGCCGAGTCCAATCCCGCCGCCCGGCCCTCACCCTAGCCGGGCGCCCCCAACCCTCTCCCAGAGGGAGAGGGGGTTAGAAAGCCCGCGCTCCGAAATGGGCGCATTCCCAGGCCTCTGCTAGAGGGGGCGGGGGTTAGAAACCCGCACTCCTAAACTGGCACAGTCCCAAGTCCTCTCCCTCTGGGAGAGGATTTAGGTGAGGGCGCTCTTGGTTGCATCGCTGATTTACTGTCACGCATATAAATTGGTTATCGAGCTGGGCGAAAGCCAAAATTTTACGGAAGACGGAGTAAACCAAGGCTCAGTGCGTGACTGTTGGGAGTTGTTCCTTTTGCAGGTACCCCCACCAAATCAAGCAAACATTCCCACTTTGCCAGTTCAATGGAGGCGGCGGGAGTTGAACCCGCAGCCAAAAACCACCGACTCACCAAACAACAAATTGCAATCAAATCTACTTGGTTTATCTTATCCTCCGGCGGCCCACCCTAAGGCCAGCGGTCGAGCAGCGCTAACCCAGCCCCTGCGACCCGCACACATAAAAAGAACGAGGAAGTAACCCAACAATGCCCTCCACCAAACTCACCCTTGCCCGGCTGGAAAGCCTGTTGCTCACCGCGTGTGACGACCTGCGCGGCAACATGGATGCTAGCGAATACAAGGAATATATCTTCGGCATGCTGTTTTTGAAGCGCGCCAGCGATCTTTTCGATCAGCGCCGCACGGAGATAAAAAAGGAAGGCAAGGCAGCGGGATTGTCGGATGCCGACATAGCCCTCAACCTGGAAGATCCAGACCAGTACTCCGGCAAGTATTTCTTTGTGCCGCCCCGCGCCCGCTGGAACGAGCCCTGGGTGGATGATGCGGGCAACCTGCAGCCAGCGCTAAAGCACGTCAAAGAAAACGTTGGTTCCACTCTCAACAAAGCGCTCGAAGCTCTGGAAGAAGAAAACACCGATGCCCTGCAAGATGTACTCAAGGGCACGATCAACTTTAACCGCAAGATCGGCCAGAACACACTCGATGACGACACCCTAGTCGACTTTATCCAGAACTTCGAAAAAATCCCGCTTCGCGATGAGGATTTTGAATTCCCTGATTTGCTCGGTGCCGCTTACGAATGGCTGATCAAACACTTTGCTGACTCGGCGGGCAAAAAAGCGGGCGAGTTCTATACCCCGGCCGAAGTGGTCCGCATCTGCGTCGAAATTTGTGATCCTCAAGAAGGCATGAATGTGTACGACCCAACAGTCGGCTCGGGCGGCATGCTGATTCAGGCACGCGATTATTTGCGGGAATGCGGTGGTGATGCGGCCGAGCTGTCACTCAACGGCCAGGAAAAGATGGGCACCACCTGGTCCATCTGCAAAATGAACATGCTGCTGCACGGTATTTCCCACGCGGATATCCGGAATGCCGATACCCTGTCCGACCCGCAGCACAAAGACGAGAACAACGAGCTCAAGCGTTTCGACCGTGTATTAGCTAATCCACCATTCAGCCAGAACTACGCCAAGACCAAATCCAAAGAAGACGGCAGCGGCGCCAAGAAAAAAGAGCCAATCGCCTACCCCGGCCGTTTCCATGTGTGGATGCCGGAAAAAGGCNNGCCGACCTGATGTTCGTGCAGCACATGCTGGCCGTGCTCAAAAGCAACGGCCGTTTGGCCACCGTCATGCCCCACGGTGTGCTGTTTCGCGGTGGCGAGGAGCGCGAGGCGCGGCAGTATTTTATTGATCGCGGATACCTGGAGGCGGTTATCGGTCTGCCCAGTAATCTGTTTTACGGCACCGGTATTCCCGCTTGCATTCTGATATTGAACAAAGAGGGCGCCCCACAACGCGACCATGTGTTGTTTATTAATGCCGACCGGGAATACCGTGAGGGCAAAGCGCAAAACCATTTGCGACCAGAAGACATAGACAAAATCGTGCATGCCTACCGTGCGGGCAAGAATATTGATGGTTACGCCAAGCGGGTGCCGGTGGCGCATATTCGCGATGAAGATTACAACTGCAATATTCGCCGCTATGTGGACAATGCCCCACCGCCAGAGCCACACGATGTGCGGGCTCACCTGCACGGCGGTGTGCCCGTCAGCGAAATCGATGCGCTGGACCACTTCTGGCAAAACTACCAGGGGCTGCGCGAAAGCTGTTTTATTCCCCGGAATTATTCGAATAAAAACTCACCGGTGGCTTACGCGGATTTCTCGGCGGACTTCAGCAGCAAGCGCGATATAGCGCCATTTATTAATACCCATCCCGGCGTTACGCAGGGGCATGCACAATTTATGACGGTGCTGGAATCCTGGTGGCAAGAGCATTTGCCGGTGATCGAAGCCCTGGCGCCGGACCCGGACAATCAGCAGGCCGCGAATCTTGGTCGCAATGTATATGCCGTTCGCGCCACTTTACTGGACAGCATCGAACGCACCTTTGCCAGTCAGCACCTGCTCAACCGCTACCAGGTGCGCGGCGCCTTTGCCAACTATTACAAACAGCTCGCCTCCGACTTTAAGTCCATCGCCGCCAGCGGCTGGGGTCCGGAATTAATTCCGGACGAAGACATACTGCAAAGCCAATTTCCGCAGGTGCTGGCCGAGCTGGAACAACAACACGCCCGCCTGGCCGAACTGCAAGCCCTGTTTGCCGCCGCAAGTGAAGAGGATTTTGAAGATACCGACGAAACCGGCGTGCTACCGGCGGACGAGGTGAAAAGCCTCAAGACCGCGTTAAAAGAAACCAAAGGCATGATGAAGCTGGCCAAACGCGACCAGAATTTTGGCGATTGGGATAGCCACCGCGTGGAAGCCGAACGCATCGAAAAGCAACTCGCCCGTCATAAGGCGCTTGAAGACGAAGCCAAATTATTAAAAGCCGCCATCAAGTCCACCGAAGCGAAAAAAGACGAACTGGTAGAGCAGGCCCGCCTCAAAATCAGCAAGGACGAGGCGCGTCAGGTGATTGTAGAGCGCCTTGGTAAAACGCTGCTTAACAGTTACCGCCAATATCTGCGCGCCGACCAACGCGCCTGCATCGCCGCGATTGAAAATTTATGGAATAAATACGCCATTACCGCCAAGCAGATTGAGGCCGAGCGGGATGAGGCAGCGAAGGTATTGCAGGAATTTTTGGTGGAGTTGGGGTATGAGTGAGTGGATGACGCTACCGCTCAGTGTCCTTGCCGACATCCGTGTAAGCAATGTCGACAAAAAATCGTTACTGGGCGAAAAGCATGTCTTACTTTGCAACTACATGGATGCCTACGCGAATGACTATATTCGCTCTGATATTACATTCATGGAAGCCACGGCATCCTTAGCAGAAATCGCAAAGTTTAAGGTCGAGGCTGGCGACGTAGTAATTACGAAAGACTCGGAAACTCCAGACGATATTGGCATCCCGGCTGTAGTTACGGAGCAGGTTGAAAATCTGGTCTGTGGCTACCATTTGGCATTGCTAAAAACGAGACAAGAGCTTGTCGATCCTATTTTTCTTTGCAAGCAGCTTGGCAGCCGAACAGCGGCAAGATATTTCGGTCAATGTGCAGCAGGTTCCACGCGCTACGGGCTCTCAAATGGAGCTTTGGCGAATCTGCCTATTTCGATGCCAAAGCTGCCAAAACAGAAAAAGATTGCTGCGGTTCTCTCCAGCATCGACACCGCCATCGAAAAAACCGAAGCCCTGATCGCCAAATATCAGCAAATAAAATCTGGCCTGATGCACGACCTGTTCACCCGTGGTGTGCTGCCCAACGGACAGCTGCGCCCGCCTCTGGAACAGGCGCCGGAGTTGTATCAGGAAACGGAGATTGGGTGGATTCCGAGGGAGTGGTCTGTCTCCAGAGTCGAAAATGTCTTAACAAGAATCATCGACTATCGTGGCAAAACTCCAGAAAAAACGGTTTCTGGAATTCCACTTATTACAGCCAAGAATGTTCGCATGGGGTATATCGATTCTGAACCTAGAGAGTTTATTGCCGAATCCGGCTACGCTAACTGGATGACTAGAGGCATACCGAATAAAGGAGATGTTCTTTTCACTACAGAAGCACCACTGGGAAATGTTGCACAAGTTCCTTCTAGCGATCGAGTTGCGTTTGCGCAGAGGGTAATTATTCTTCAGCCCTCAGGAACCATTAACGCTAGTTTTCTTACCTACCAATTGATGACCGAATCAACGCAACGAGCGATAGCCCGGCTAGCCAGTGGCTCAACTGCTTTGGGCATTAAGCAGAGTGAGTTTAGAAAAATTAAAATTGCTTTTCCTGACGATTTGTTCGAGCAGAAGGAAATAGCTCAGAGAGTTCAAGTGATTGATGGCTTGATGAACAAACAGCAAAACGCAAATCGCAAACTACACAGTCAAAAACTCGGCCTAATGCACGACCTTCTAACCGGCAACGTACCCGTGAAACCCGCAGAACCGGAGGTGGTCGATGCCTAACCACTATCCTAACCTCAATGCGACAAAAGCTCTGATTTGGCGAATCGTTCATTGTGACAATCTGCCATGGATTCTTGCCAACGGTTTGCACTGCAAGAACTCAAGAGTCCAAGACCCTGACTATGTGGCTATCGGTAATGCCGATCTCATTGACCGGCGTTGCCTTAGGGTTGTTCCAGTCGTCCCTGGTGGTGTGTTGTCTGACTATGTGCCTTTTTACTTCACGCCTTTTTCGCCCATGATGTACAACATCTACACGGGGCGGGGTGAGGTGCCGCGACGGCGTAATGAGGAGATCTGTATTTTGGTTTCCGATCTGCATAAGGTGCGTCAAATGGGCTTATCGTTTGCCTTTACTGATCGGCACGCCTATCCTCCCCTGGCCCGATATTTCAATAGTATTGAAAGTTTAAAAGAGATTGATTGGCCGCTATTGCAGGCTCGCAATTTCCAACGTAATCCAGATGATCCAGAGCAGATTGAACGCTACCAAGCAGAGGCCTTGGTTCACAAGCATTTACCAGTAGAAGGCTTGGTCGGCATTATCTGCTACACAGATAAAGTAAAAAACTCACTCGACCGGCACATTCAGGCCAGGGGCTTGAATGTGGATGTTCGAGTCATGCCAAGGTGGTATTTCTGATGATCACATTCACTCAAGGCAATCTGCTGGAAGCACGCGCCGAGGCGCTGGTCAACACGGTCAACACCGTCGGCGTGATGGGCAAAGGCATAGCGCTGATGTTCAAAGACCGTTTCGACGAGAACTTCCGCCGCTATATTGCCGCCTGTAAAGCCAAGGAAGTGCAGACTGGCAAGATGTTCGTGACGGCGGTGTCGGAGCTAGACGGCCCTCGTTGGATTGTTAACTTTCCTACCAAACAACACTGGCGAGCGCCTTCGCGCATGGAGTGGATAGTGGAGGGCTTGCAGGATTTGCGGCGATTTTTGATTGAGCAGCAGGTCAAGTCCGTAGCTATTCCGCCGTTGGGCGCCGGCAACGGTGGCCTCAATTGGCCCGACGTACGTGAGAAGATCCAAGAGGTGTTAGGGGATCTGGATATTGAAATTCTGGTGTTCGAGCCTACTCAGCGATACCAGAATGTGGCCAAGCGCAAAGGCGTGGAGAAGCTGACGCCTCCTCGGGCGCTGATCGCCGAACTGGTACGCCGTTACTGGGTACTTGGCATGGAATGCAGCCTGCTGGAGATTCAAAAGCTGGCGTGGTTTCTGGAACGAGAGATTGAGAAACTTGGCCTAAAACCTTTGGATCTTCGCTTTGAAGCCAATAAATATGGCCCTTATGCGGATCGCTTGCGCCATTTGTTGGAAGGCCTGGACGGCAGCTATTTGCATTGCGATAAACGCATTAGTGACGCGGATCCTCCAGATGTCATTTGGTTTGACGACGAACGCAAAACCTATGTGCTGGCCTATATCAAGACGGAAGCAAAAGATTACAGCCAAGCCCTGGAGTCCACGGCGGCGCTGATTGACGGATTCGAGTCTCCTTTCGGAATGGAGCTGCTGGCAACGGTGGACTGGCTGATGACGCGCGATGGGGTGGCGCCCTCAGTACCTGCGTTGCGCGAGGGGCTGCGTCACTGGAAGGTCGGCCAAGATGCCGCCGCACGTAAGGATCGTCTCTTTGATGATCGGGCACTGGGTATTGCCCTGGAGCGCTTGACGACACCAGCAATTGCAACGACTTGAGGGAAAGTTGTGAGCGATATCGAGTGGCAAAGCGACGCCCACGGAGTGACTCTGATCCTGCGTACCACGGAAGTCACCACGGAAGTCACCACGGAAGTCGCCACGGGAGTCACCACGGAAGTCATCAGAGTGCTCAGCGAGCTGAAGACTGAGCTTTCGCGCAAAGAACTGCAGCAAGCCCTAAGCCTGAAGAATAACGAGCACTTCCGCAGGCATTACTTGCAACCCGCCCTGGCGGCAGGCGCGATTGAAATGACCCTGCCCGATAAGCCGCAAAGCAGCAAACAGCGCTATAGGCTCACCGCGCTGGGGCGGCGCTTGCGCGTGCAGGAGCAACAAACGTGAGTGAATATACGGAAGTCGAGCGGCCGTTTTTGCAGCAGCTCGCGGAGCTCGGCTGGACGGTGATTGACCAGGGGGCGGGCATTCCTTCGGATGCCGCGCCCAGTCACCGCACCAACTTCCGCCAAACGCTCTTGCCGCAGGTGTTCGACAGCGCGGTGCGCACCATCAACCGCACGGAAGACGGGCGGGTATGGCTAACCGACCGGCAGTTGGAAGATTTGCGCAGCCAGTTGCTGCGTCACCCGAACCGCACCCTGCTCGAAGCCAATGAAGCATCCCAAGCGATGCTGTTTAAGGTGCAGGTCGATACCAACGAACTGACGGGCGAGGCGGACCCGGTGGTGCGGTTGATCGACTTTCACAATCCCGCCAATAACCAGTTCCATGCCATCAGCCAGTTCCGCATAGACACGCCGGGGTGCGTTAAAGCCTTTATGGTCCCGGACTTGGTGCTCTTCGTAAATGGCATTCCCTTGGTGGTCGTGGAGTGCAAAAAGGGCTCGGAAACCTGCGCCAACCCTATGCAGGAAGCCTTTGTGCAACTGCAGCGCTATATGCACCGTCGCAAAGCAACGGAACTCTCCGGCCTGAAGGAAGGTGAACCCCGGTTGTTCTACAGCAATCTGCTGTTGATTCGCAGCTCTGGGCTGGAGGCGGATTACGGCACCATCACCTCGGATGAAGAACACTTCTACGCCTGGAAGACGCTCTACCCTCTAAACGATGCTGTGCTGGAGGGCATGAACGCACAGCAGCAGCTGATCGCAGGAATGTTGAATAAAGCCAATTTGCTGCAAATTCTGCGCACCAGCTCGGTTTTTATGGATACCGATGGCGGCCCACGGGTGAAGGTGGTGTGTCGGTATCAGCAGTTCCGCGCTGCCAGCAAAATTGTGGCGCGTTTGCGTACCGGGGAGACGGCTGTCGACCGCAGTGGTGTGGTGTGGCATACCCAAGGTTCGGGCAAGTCTTTGACGATGGTGTTTTTAGCGCGCATGTTACGCACCAGTCGCGATTTGGCGGACTACAAAATCGTGTTGGTGAACGACCGTCAGGACCTGGAAGCGCAATTGGGGGACACCGCTACTTTGATTGGCGGTCGCGTCAATGTGATCGAAACCCGCGCGGGCTTGCGCCACCATTTGTCGACCGACAGTTCGGATATCAGCATGGTGATGATCCATAAATTTCAGGAGCACAAGCAGACGCTCACCAATACGGTTGCCGAAGCCTTGGGCACTTATCTGGCTATGCCTGCGGGAAAAACCTTCGGCGTGGTGAATACCTCGGATCGCATCATCCTGATGATCGATGAAGCACACCGCACCCAAAGTTCCGATTTGGGCGATAACCTGTTTGAAGCTTTCCCCAATGCCACGCGCATCGCCTTTACCGGCACGCCCTTAATCACCGAGCGGCACGGCGAGAAGAAAACCCACAAACGCTTCGGCGAATACATCGACACCTACCGCTTGATGGACGCAGTGAACGATGGTGCCACGTTGCAGATTCTCTACGAAGGCAAAACTGCCGACAGTGCTCTGAATGAAAAGCACGCATTCGATGAGGCCTTCGAAGATCTGTTTCGCGACCGCACAGAAGAAGAGTTGCTGGCGATCAAGAAAAAATACGGCGCGACGGGCGACATATTAGAAGCGGAAAACCGCATCAACGCCATTGCGCGTGATCTGGTTGCGCACTATGTCGACAACATTCTGCCCAACGGTTTTAAAGCGCAGGTGGTGTGCCACTCAAAACTGGCCTGTATTCGTTACCAAAAAGGCATAGACACAGCATTGGCGGAGCGTATTGCCCGCGAAGAAGGCAAAGCAGCGCCCGATGCTGATTTGATTCAGCGGCTACGCTTTCTGAAAACCGTCGTGGTGGTGTCGTCGGACGGCACCAACGAGGCTGCGTTTATCACCCACGTCCGCAAACAGGCCCAGCGTATGAACGCGGTGGAAAATTTCTGCCGCAGTTTCGATTTTGAAAATTCCGACAAGGAATACACCGGCATCGCTTTTCTGATTGTGTGCGACATGTTGCTGACCGGGTTTGATGCGCCCATCGAACAGGTAATGTATATCGATAAAAAATTACGCGAGCACACGCTTTTGCAAGCCATTGCCCGCACTAACCGCGTAAAGAAGGGCAAGCAGCGCGGTTATATAGTCGACTATATTGGGCTCGCGAATCACCTGACAGATGCTTTAACCCTGTACGCGGCGAGCGATGAGCTGCAGGAATTGCAGGACGGCATGAAGAACATCACCTCGGAATTGCCGGTTCTGGAAGAGCGCTACCAGCGGTTGCTGCAGCATTTTAAGGCTTTGGGTATTCAGCAAATCAGCGCCTTTGTTAATGGCGAGCTGCCGAATCTGGATGCTGAAGCCGCAGTGGTACATGAAGCGGTTAAGGCTTTAAAGGATGACAAAAAGCGCGCAGATTTTGAGGTGTACTTTAAAAAATTTCTGATGAGTTTGGATATTATTCTGCCCAATGCCTCGGCGCAGCCTTATCGCGTTCCGGCAAAGCGCTTTGGCTACATTCTGCAGGTCACCAAAGAGCGCTATAAAGACACCAGCTTAAATTTGGGCAACGCGGGTGAAAAAGTGAAGGCGCTGATCAATGAGCATCTAATCAGCCTGGGCATCAATCCAAAAGTGCCGCCGGTTGAGTTATTTGCGGAAGACTTTCTCGACAAGCTGGCCGCTCATGCCGGTAACAATAACGAAGCCAAAGCCAGTGAGATGGAGCATGCCATACGCAAACATTGCACCGTTCATCATGATGAAGACCCTGCGTTCTACAAAAGCCTCTCGGAAAAAGTGGATGCTTTAATCGAGAAGCATCAGGACGAGTGGGACTTGCTGGCGGAAAAACTCACTGAGTTGCGCAAAGAAGCCATCGCGGGTCGCCAGCGGGGTGAAGATGGTATGAGTAAAGAAGCGACCACGTTTTACGACTACATAGTTCAGCTTGGTTTTGCGGATGGCAAGGTCGAGGCTGCCGATAAACCCGCTTTAAAAGCGTTTATGGAAACCGCAGTGGACATACTGCAGGAGACCATTGCCAGCATCGACTTTTGGCAGAACCCCGACAAACAGAAGCGGGTTCGCGGTTTGATCAAAACCGAAATCGCCAAGACGGGTATAGAAGAATTAAAACTGAATCGGGAGCGTGTCGCGGTAGAGATTATGAAGCTGGCCAAAAATCGCCATGATGAGCTGATCAAAAACGCACAAAGGAAAGATGACTGATGAAGACACGTCAGGTGCGCGACATCGAATACCAGCTGCTACCCGGATCGGATAGGCAAACCACCGATATAGTGATCGAACGTGACGGTGTTATCACGGTTCGCCCGCCAAAACGCATGACGCCTGAACAGGTGGACGACACTGTGCTGAGCAAACGCATGTGGATCTACCGTAATCTGGCGGAGTGGCGCGATCTCAACGCCACCCGTGTAACGCGGGAGTGGGTGAGCGGCGAAACGTTTCTATACCTGGGCAATTGCTACCGACTCCAATTGGCGGCTGAACAGGACGAGCCGCTCAAATTAAAAGACGGCCGGTTTTGCCTGTTGAGGAATATTGTCGAGCGTGGTGGTCAAGAGGAAGCTCACGAAGTATTTAAAGCTTTTTACCAAAACAAAGGTCTGTCGCGCGTACAGAAACGTGTCGCCCATTTTGCGGCCAAAGTTGGAGTTGCCGCTGGCACTGTGGAAATCAGGGATCTCGGCTTCCGTTGGGCCACCTGTAGAAAAAATGGTGATCTGCATTTTCATTGGAAGTGCCTGATGGCGCCTTTGTCCATCATCGACTACATAGTTGTCCACGAGCTTTGCCATCTCCACCACCGCGACCATTCGGATGCATTCTGGAATGAGGTGGATAAAGTACTGCCGGATTACCGAGAGCGAAAAGAATGGCTCCGAATTCGTGGAGCGGAGTTGGATCTGTGAAGCACGACTGGGTTGATCCAAAAGCAACTGAAGAAGCTGCTAACGAAGAAAATGCAGCCGACAAAATAAGCGCCAATCTCGCGCACCTGTGCGAAAAACTCCAGGAGCTTCAAGCATATGCTTCGTCGCTGGGAATATTCACAAACGACCGCGAACTCTTGACTTGCCCAGCTTGTGGATTGCAAGAGGACGTCACCATTGAAGGTATGTTGATTACGCACAACTGTGAATATCCCGATGCCAGCGACAGTGGATTACGATTTACCGAGTTGCGCGCCGATTTGTTTGCCTGTCCAAATTGTGGAGTTCATATTTCCTTTGTTGGTGGCGATTTTTTTTGGAGCCAGCCATGAAAGCACAAGACCTTCCCTTCACCCAACTCCTGCAAGGCGCTAAGCAATTCATCATTCCTATTTTCCAGCGCACTTACAGCTGGGAGCGTAGTCAGTGCGAGCAGTTGTGGCTGGATATTATTCGGGTTGGTCAATCACCGGAATTGGGCAGTCATTTTATTGGTTCGGCGGTGTATATCCCGGAGGACGATACCAGCGCGACTATCTCCCGCTGGCTTGTTATCGACGGTCAGCAGCGTATTACGACTATCACCTTGTTGCTGTTGAGTCTAATGCGTCGACTAGAGACGGACGGTATAGATACCCCTGTGTCGGCTGCGGAAGTAGAGGACTACTATCTGCGCAATCGCTACGGCAAGGGTGACTTGGCTTACAAGATGCTGCTAACCCGTGCCGATAAAGACACGCTTATTGCGCTCTTGGAAAATAAACCTTTACCTGAGCCAACATCAGTGCGCATCGCCGACAACTTCGCGTTCTTCTGCGAACGTATGGCATCCGCTGATCTCGCCGTGGTTTACGAGGGAATTCAAAAGCTCATGATAGTGGATGTACGCCTACAGCAAGGGCTCGACAATCCGCAGATGATTTTTGAGAGCATGAATTCCACAGGTAAGGCGCTCACCCAAGCAGATCTTATTCGCAACTTTGTATTGATGGGCTTGCCCCACGATTTGCAGACGCGGCTTTACAACGATTACTGGCGGCCCATGGAGGTGGAATTTGGTGCGGAAAGCTACAGCACGCACTTCGACGAGTTCATGCGCTTTTTTCTCGTCATCCACTCAGGCAATTACCGCATCCGCAAGGACGAGGTATACCAGGAATTTAAGAGCTACTCGCGCAAGCATGACGTTGAAGCTCTGCTGAGTCTGCTGCGTGAGTTTTCGCGCTATTACTGCAATATCGCCTTGGGCAAGGAAAGAAATTCCAGTCTCGCGGAACATTTTCACGATATTCGAGAATTGCGCGCGGACATATGCTATCCATTTTTGATGGAGCTTTATCACGATCACCGGCAGGGATTGTTGAGCGATAACGATTTTGCCGAAATATTGCTTTTGGTCGAAAGTTACGTATTTAGGCGGGTCGTCTGCGATATTCCCACCAATTCCATGCGGCAGACTTTTGCGACATTCTCCCGCAAGTTGAAGAAGGACCGCTACCTGGAGAGCGTGAAAGCGGAGTTTCTGAACTTGCCGTCATACCGTCGATTTCCGCCTGATGAAGAGTTCAGGCAAAGGCTTAAGATTCGCAATCTCTACGCATTTAATCGTCGCTCCTATTGGCTGCGGCGTTTCGAAAATTTTGGGCGCAAAGAAAGAGTGGTGGTGCAGGACTACACCATCGAGCACATCATGCCTCAGAATGAAAATCTCAATGCGGCTTGGCAGCAGGCACTCGGCGATGACTGGCAGAAGGTGCAGCAAACATACCTGCATACATTGGGAAATCTCACGCTGACTGGCTATAACTCCGAGTATTCTGATCGCGCTTTTAAAGAAAAAAGAGATATGGAAAAAGGATTGCGCTTTAGCCCCCTAAAGCTCAACCAGGGACTGGCTGAATGCGAAGCCTGGAACGAAGCAACAATTATGGCTCGTGCGGATCGGTTGGCCGACCAGGCGGTACTGATTTGGATGGCACCAACTCTAGATGAAGAAACGCTCGCTATATATCGCACTAATAAAATTTTAGCGACGGGTTATTCACTTGAAAGCTACCCACAGCTAAAAGGGCTGGTGCGTGAGCTTTTTGACGCGCTGCGCCAGGAAGTGCTGGCCCTAGACGACTGTGCCCGCGAAGAATTCCTAAAACTGTATATCGCATACAAGGCAGAGACGAATTTTGTAGATGTGGTTCCTCAGGCAAGTCGTTTACGACTAAGTCTTAATATGGAATTTCAAAAACTGGACGATCCTCGCGGTTTGGCAAAGGATGTTAGCGAGGTTGGACGTTGGGGTAATGGTGATGTCGAGATTGGCCTCAGCCAGCTGGAAGATATTCCTTACGTAATTGGCTTGGTTAGACAGGCCTTGGAGGGTCAGTTGGGAGAGGACGAGAATGAGTGATGGTGGCTGTAGTGTTGCAATTCCTCGGTGCTAATTGACAATTACCTATAAATCGCAACGTGATACGCGCCTGGAAATTTCACACCAGTAGATCCTTAAGTTTGCCTCAATTGAATAGCTTGTAATTAAATATCTTGGTTTTCGTTAATTGTAGCGAGCTAATAAAAACAAGTGATAGGCCCCTACACGTCACTCAAAGAAGCTTGCGAAGCTTACGCGGCAACAGTAAATCGGGAAGTGCCACAAAATAAGTTTTTAGATTCACTGCACCCCGATGTCATATATGCGACTAAGCATGAGCGTATCGAAGGCGAGATTCGTGTCGTATTTGAGTTGGAAGCCCGATGGAACTGGTCTATTAACGATCCATCACCTTATCCGTTTGTGGCTCTGGTAGTTAATAGGCGAAAGGCTGACGGCGAGCCAATCACCTATTGCTGTTCATTCCATGTCGACGAGCCGACGCGCATCCAAACGGAGACTTATCTCGCCCTGAGAGACGGCTGGATAGAAAGAATATCCATTTACTCTGCCTGGCTGGATACCTATTTTCCTTTTCCTGAGCGAGTGATCGAAGCGCACAATCGGCGAGAAGTGTCGCAACCAGCTCGATTGAAAAAGACGGGGCCGGGAGGGTTTGAATGAAACGGCTAGCATCGGCGGGGATGAATGCTCGTGAGTTTACGGGCTCGGTTTCAACTGCTTCAGTCGGCCGCGCGGTTCAATGCTTTTCCCAAGGTAATTCGAAGCAGATCCACAACGCTGGACAAGGGTTCAAGAGCAAGCTCGTTCTTCTTGATGAACGTCCGCCACAGAGCCTGCCGTGAGGGATCTTGCGCGAACTCATCCGTCAGACCGACCGGTAGCTCGATCGGCACTGCCATGCCGCGTCGATCAAAGGTGGCTTTGATCGCTTGGGCCAAAAGATCAATGTTGAGGGTTTCGCGTTCCAGCAACACCGACAAGTCAAAGTAATCCTTCATTCGGCTGTTAGTCATCCCCAGCACCGTGATGGCGTGGAGTTTTTCCGCGACGACGGTGTAAACAGGGTAAGTGCTCAAACGTGGCGCAGGCAGGTCGACCAGTAGCACCGGATAGGTCGCATTGAGAGGGCCGGGGGTCACGGCATCGCCGAAGCCGATGTCGATCTGGGTCTTGCAGCGTGCTTTGGCCAACTCGCCGCTGATTAGGATGCGCACTCCGGCATAGCCGGCGTCCTTCCGGATTTCTTCGGCGTCGACCGAGGACGGATCGAACACTATGCCATCGTCCACCGCGACGCTGGCGATGTCGCGGAAGGTCTGGGCCACGGATTCCAGATCACTCGCGCCGAAGCCGAGAAGGTCAGCGTCGCGCGTAGTTCGATGCGGCATGTCGTACCAAAGCGTGAACAGCAGCGCGCCCTTGAGAACAAACCGATCTGCGTGCTCCGACTGGCTCAGGCGGTAAAGTATGCGTTCCAGCGCAAAGCGCACCAGCACCTGATTGAAATCCACGCCTTGCGCCTTGGCGACGTTGAGCAGGCGGGCGCGGATGGAGGCTGCGACATTACTCATTCAATGGCTTCAAGGTAAGGTCGCATCACGTTGGTGACACGGCAGATCTTTGCGTAGCGCCACAGGTCGTCTGCTGTGGCCTTGTGCTTTGCGCGAACGTCCTTCAGCGCCTCCAGTGCTACGTCCAGGCCGATTTTGTTGCGGTGCTTGAAACAGTCGACGACAGTCTTGGCTACACCGTACACCCGCAGAGTTACGCCGTCGCGCAGGTGTTCCTCGATTCCCGCTGCGTAGACCTCACCGGTCATCTGAACCATTTTGATCGGTGGGTAACCGATGCGTGGCACATGGCTGCCGCGCGGCATGGCAATCCAGATTTGACGCGGTAGCTGCGTAGTCAGTTCGTGAAATTGCAGGGCGGTTAGAAGACAAAATACAGCTTGCGGCACCTTGGTGGCGACGGCTGTAAGCCCCTCGTGCTCCGATCCCGAATGGCTGGGCAGGCGGTAAAGGCCGCGGCCAACCTTGTCCAGCAGGCCGGCGGCGGTGAGGCGCGTCAGAACTATCCGGGGCGCTCCAATCGCGTCCAGATCGCTGGCGCGCAGCAGGCCTTTCTGGTGAGCCAGATCCAGGACGCGATTTGTATGAGTA
>DJFQ01000024.1:0-2020 GCA_002432095.1 Marinagarivorans sp. UBA5868
GGTGGATGCACTGACCATCGACAACAGCACCAGTGAAACCGGTTCCGGAGTGAGCGTTGGAGTTGGAAAATATTTAAGCGAAAAGGTTTATCTGGAACTAAAACGCACACCCAATCCCACTCAACCCTGGCAAGGGTCTGTGCAAGTGGAGCTGACACCAAAACTGACTTTACAAAGTGGCACCAGTGAAGACGGCGGCNNGGGGCGGAATTGTTATGGAAGAGGGATTATTAAAAAGTTGAAACCGGCGGCAGCAATGCCGGCGCCGGAAGTGCGGCAAAAAAATTAAGGTTAGAAGCTGAAAGCAACGCCAACAGAAAAGCCGGTGAGTTCAGATTCGTCCTTGTCCAGATAGCTCATGTATTCAGCGTTAATTTTGAGGCTTTCGGTTACGGCAAAATCCGCACCAACGCCATAGGAAAGGTCCGAATCAGATTCAGACGCTGAGGCTGACTGACCAAATGCTGACGCCGTCGCTGTAACCTTAGCTTTCGTGTAACCCAAAACGGCGTAAGGATAAAAGACCTCCCCTGCTGGTATGCCACCCCTCAGGTAAATGCCGTAATAATTGTCAAGTTCGGCTTTTACATCAAAACCTTCATAATTCGTCGAGTCATCACCCACACCCAAACCGAGGCGAGCTTCAGCCGAGATATTCTCATTAAAAAATGCGCCAAATCGGCCGTATACCGCATTTAATGTCACTTCATCTGCATCCAGAACAGCAACACCACCGCCTGCATACATGTC
The DNA here is from genome assembly GCA_002432095.1 of Marinagarivorans sp. UBA5868. Taxonomy (GTDB): domain Bacteria; phylum Pseudomonadota; class Gammaproteobacteria; order Pseudomonadales; family Cellvibrionaceae; genus UBA5868. The sequence continues at coordinate 751 of DJFQ01000024.1, forward strand.
GGCCGCAGTAGCCGCGCAAGAAGCAGAAATGATAGACGCCGCCAAAAAAGATTTAACGATTGCAGTTTTATTTAACATGAATATTTCCTTCATCGATGTTCCGAAAATGAGATTGGTGCAGCGAGCACACTGCGCGCGGGAAACTAACAACAAATGCATTAGCAGGCAATATATATTTGGGGCGAAACCGATATATGAGCGTCAATCCGAAGTGGCAGATGTACAGGCTTCAAATGCAGCGGTAATTTCGTTAAGAAAGCGGGTGAATGTGGTTAATTTTGGATCGAGTGCCAAACCGTCTGCCACAACTATCGGCAATCCCAGAACTTTTGCCAACCTCTGTTCCTGAGCGCCGTTTTTTTCCGCCATCAGGCAGCGCGCATTGCGAGCATGGAATTGCAGTTGATGTAATGTTTTGGCGCTCAGACGTTGTTCCGCCGATTGGTTGACCGCTGCCAATTGGCGCAGGCCGAAGGCTTCGACAAAATGTCCATACGCATCGTGATGCGCAATAAAACCTTGTTTCAAGTGCGGCGCCAACCTTTGTTGAATATCGTTCCGTAAGTTATTCAGCTGGGCCGTCTGCTGCTGCAGACGCTGTTGCAACTGTGCGCGCCACTCCGGTCTTTTTTTGGCGATTTCGGCTGCCAACGCTTTTTGAAATTCAATGGCATTGGCGGGATTCAGCCACAAATGCATATCGCGACCGGTGTGCTGGTGATCGCCATGGTTGTGCCCGCTGTGTTCGGGCTCTTGCGGCCAGTGCAAACCAGGCAGCGCGCCAAACTCCAGTTTTGCCGCTTTTCGATCACGCAGGGGTTTGGCAAGAAAATTTTCGAAATCCGCACCCAGCCACACCACCAGATCTGCCGCAGCCAACGCTTGCCGATCCGATACGCGCATCGCCCAATTGTGAGGGTCGGCGTTATTGGGAAGCAGGGTTTTTACCTCGACAGGTAAGCCGGCGACCAGATCGCTGGTTAAAAGCGTCAACGGCCGAATGCTGCACAAAACCGTCAGTTTTTCTGGGGGGTAGCCCCAGGCAATGGGTGATGAAAGCGAGATAACGAGCACCAATAGGCGCCACAACGGATTCAGCATAAAAAACCAATTCGAAAAGCCGGAACGGCATCAATCAGAGTAAAATGCACGACGTTATAACATAACATTTGCCAATTTCCAGTCTCCGGTACTTCATAATGAACTCCTCTTCAGCCACGGCATTAATCACCTGCGAAAACATCAGCTGGCGACGCGATGGCGCGGATGT
>DJFQ01000024.1:2040-11141 GCA_002432095.1 Marinagarivorans sp. UBA5868
TTCGGCGAGAAAAGTTGCGCCTTGGCTATATGCCGCAACACTTACGCTTCGACACCAGTTTGCCGCTTACGGTAGAACGCTTTTTACAATTGGCAACCAGTGAGCGAAACATCCTTCGCCACTATAGCGAGAAGCTGGGTATCACCGGGTTATGGCATCAGCAGTTGCAGAACCTTTCCGGTGGCGAGTTACAACGGGTTTTGCTCACCCGTGCGGTGGTGCGCCGACCGGAGCTGCTGGTGCTGGACGAACCAACCCAGGGCGTAGACGTACTCGGGCAGGCCGAGTTGTATCGGCATATTTCCGAGCTGCGCGACGAGCTTGGTTGCGGTGTGCTGATGGTTTCCCATGATTTGCATTTGGTTATGGCGAAAACGGACACCGTTATCTGTTTGAATCGGCATATCTGTTGTCACGGCGCACCGGAGAGCGTGGCTCGACATCCAGAATACCTCCAACTGTTCGGTAAACAGGCTGCGGAAGACATTGCGGTCTACACCCATCATCACGACCACGAACATAATCTGCACGGCGATGTGGTGCCGGAACTTCACCAACATGATCACTCCCGGTGCAACCACTCATGATTCCTGGATTTTTGCTTTATGCGCTGCTCGCTGGGGTTGGGGTTGCCCTTGTTGCCGGCCCATTGGGTTCGTTCGTCGTCTGGCGTCGCATGGCGTATTTCGGCGATACCCTGGCGCACTCGGCGCTTTTGGGAGTGGCGATGGGAGTGCTGCTACAGGTAAATCCGCTTCTTGCAGTGATCGCCAGCAGTTTGGTTCTGGCACTGGTTTTAGTGGGATTACAAACGCAAAAACTGCTTGCTGACGATACTTTGCTGGGCATTTTGTCCCACTCTACCCTGGCGCTGGGCCTAGTCTGCGCTGGCGTGTTGGCGGACACCAAACTGGATTTGTGGAGCTTGCTGTTCGGTGATTTGCTGACCACTACTCTGACCGATCTGTTAATTATCTACGCCGCGGCGGGAGTCGTGCTCGTTGCGCTCTGGTGGAATTGGCGCCCACTGATTTTCGCCACCCTCGACGAAACGTTGGCACAGGTGGAGGGGGTGCCGGTAATCCGGTTGCGTTTGTTGCTGATGGCACTGATTGCGCTGGTTGTCGCTTTGGCGATGAAGGTAGTGGGTGTTTTATTGATCACATCCCTGTTGATCATTCCGGCGGCCACCAGCCGGCGTTTCAGCCGGTCGCCGGAGGTGATGGCGGCAGGCGCTTCCCTCCTGGGAAGTGCCGCCGTTACCGGTGGTCTGGTGGCCTCCTATTTTTGGGATACCCCGGCAGGTCCAAGCATTGTGCTTGCCGCCAGCAGTTTTTTTGCTCTCAGCCTGTTACTGCCTCGCCGAATCTGATTAGGGTACTGGCGCGCCGTTGGATGCCTCCCAAATGCTGTACCACTGTTCGCGGCTCAGTTGTACCGAGAGCCCTTTGACCGCGTCCGTCACGCGTTCAAGCTTACTGGTTCCAAGTAATGGCAGCGGCTGGCTCGGCAGCGCCAGAACCCACGCATACACCACTTGTTCGACGCTATCTGCTCCAGTCTCCTCGCGTATCCGCTGCAGAGCCGCTAATAAACGCTGACCTTTGGCATCAATCGGGTTGAGCAGATGCCCACCCGCCAAGCACGACCAAAGCATCGGCCTAACACCGTATCCAGCGCATTGCTCCAAGGTCCCACTGTCCAGTGCCTGCATATGATAGGGGGATAACTCGATCTGATTGGTGACGAGGCCGTCGGACCAGACGCCTTGTAACAAATCGAATTGCGCGGTGCTGAAGTTAGACACTCCGAAATAACGCACCTTGCCTTGGGATTTCAGCCGCGCAAACGCCTCCGCAATTTCGTGTACATCCATCAAATAATCGGGTCGATGTAGCAAGAGAATATCGAGGTAATCAGTACGCAAATCCTGCAATGACGCTTCGACAGACTCAATAATGGCCGCGTACCCACTGTCGTAGTGGCTGGTTTGCGCAGCTCCCAAAGGCCCAAAACCGGCGGGGCGAATACCGCATTTACTGACGATTTCCATCTGCTGACGCAAGCTCGGGTGCAATGCCAGCGCTTCCCCAAAAGGCGCCTCACTGCGATACACCATCGCATGGTCCATGGTGGTTATGCCCATATCCATAATGGTCTGGATGAACCGCAAAAGCTCTTTTGCACTCAACCCCCAGTGTTTGAGTCGCCAAAAACCAGCAATCAGCTGGGATACCTCTAAGCCATTGGGACAAAGTGCAGCGCGCGATATGGTCATAAAGACTCCTCAAAAAGAGCGCATTGTAGCTGTCTCTTAGGCTTGAGACACGCCGCTATTCGCGGGTCAACCACTGGCCAGCGACTGGCGGGAATATCCCTTGCCCAAGTTGAAAGTGAAAGGGTTCGGATACGATGCGTTTACCGTCATTGCGCTGAATGACAAAGTGGAGGTGAGGACCTGTGGAGTATCCAGAAGTGCCGGCGCTCGCCAGCAGATCCCCGGCTTTCACTCGGTCGCCTTCTTTGACTTCGGCGCTGCCCAGCAGAATATGGGCGTAAATGCCAAAGGTGTCGTCATCGTGCAATACGCGTACATAGTTGGCTTTATCGAGGAAAAACCGGTCGACGCCGCCCATGTGGTAATCGTCCTTTACCGTCACCACCAACCCATCCCGCGCAGCATGCACCCCTTCTCCCACTTGCATCACGATATCCACAGCATGACGGGAAGGTTCCTGCTTGTGGGAATAAGTGCCGTTGAAGCCTTGACTGATGCGGAACCGACCGCGGGCTGGGATGGGAGGCTGAAGCGGCCGTCGATCACCCTGAGGGACAGGCCGACCCATGATATACCGATATTCGTAGCCTTCTTTCCATACCATCGGTTGATCATTCTGCATCACCGGCACCTCGCTCTGGGGGCCGGCTAGCCACACATGAATTCGGGTATCGTCAGCACGAATTTCGAACTGCACTGGGGCTCGCCACGGATTTACTGCAACTAACTGCTGACCACCATCGGCCTGGGGGCGAAACATGATTTGGGGTTCCTTAGGCACGGCGGTCGCCACCACCATTTCTAAGGTCTCGTGCTGTTGCGGCGGTTTGCGATCAGTAAAATGCCAGCGCCCATTCTCATCCTGGTAACGATAAACCGTATCAGCTGAAGTAACAGCGGTGACACATAACGTCAGCAACAGGAGTAGGCGCATGCCTTAATGCGGAAATTGGGTGACGATAGACTGATAGGTCGTTTTCAGCTGACCGAGCTGGAACGGCGGTTTAAAAATGCCGTGATAGTGGCCATAGGGGTTGATTAACACTAGATGAGAGGAATGATCCACCGTGTAATCGGACTCGCCGAGCATCACTTTGGTAAACGCCACATTCAGTTGATCCGACAAAGTTTTAATCGGCAGAAATTCACCCGTCACGCCAACAAAATTCTTATCAAAGTGATTCATATAGGCGGCGAGTTTTTCCGGCGTATCACGGCCAGGATCAATGCTTAACATAACAACCTGGGTCTGGGCGCGCACATCGTCATCAAGTTTTTTATACCACTGGGACAGTATTGCCAAAGTGGCGGGACAAATATCAGGACAGGTAGTAAAACCAAAAAAAATCACCGTCCACTTGCCTTGTAACTGTTCCAGCGTAAAGGCGTCACCGTGATGATCGACCAGTTGAAAAGGCGGAATAATCCGCGGCTTGTCAAACACCACAGCGCCGTTGACCGCCAGCTCCTGGGGCGACATAACCCGCGGCGATAAAAATTTGTTCAAAAACAGCAAGACCACCACTGCGATAAAGGCGAGCAGGCCACCTACGGTAAGCAATATTTTGCGGTGCTGTTGCGCATCGGGCGCTGGCGCAGACATCAGAAGCCCACCATATGCCCGGTAATCGGGAAGGTGTAATGGTCGATCAGCATCAGGCCAAACAGCAGCATTAAATAAACGATGGAATAGCGAAAAGTGGCCATTCCAGTATTAGGCTTCGGTGACATCAGCATGAGCATCGCATAACCGATAAAGATGACACCCAGGATAAGCGCGCCTGCAAGGTAAATCAGATGCAACATGCCCGTAGCAAACGGCAATAGGCTGACCGCCAGTAATACGAAGGTGTACAGCAGTATGTGGATTTTGGTGTAACGCTCACCGTGAGTGACCGGCAGCATAGGGATTTCGGCATTGGCGTACTCTTTCTTCCGATGTACCGCCAGCGCCCAGAAATGCGGCGGCGTCCAGGCAAAAATGATCAGTACCAGCAACAACGCGTGACCGTCGAGGGTTCCCGTAACTGCGGTCCAGCCGAGCAGCGGCGGCGCAGCGCCCGCCAAACCTCCAATCACGATATTCTGCGGGGTGGCGCGCTTGAGGAATAACGTATAAACCACGGCATATCCCAACAGCGACGCCAAAGTGAGCCACGCTGTCAGCGCGTTGATGTACACCAGCAAGATGGCCATTCCCAGGCCGCCAATCAGAAACGCAAAAATCATTGCGTTGACGGGTGCCACCCGGCCTTTGGCGATCGGACGATTGAAAGTGCGCGCCATTTTTTGGTCGACGTGACGATCCACTAAGTGGTTCACCACCGCTGCGGATCCGGCACAAAGCGCAATACCCAGATTGCCCAATACCAGCACCTGCAGTGGGACCGCACCCGGCACCGCCAGCAACATGCCGATCAGCGAGGTGAGAATCATCAGTGCGACCACATTCGGCTTGCACAGCTCTAGATAGTCTTTCCATAACGAACGCTGGCCTGGATTGCCAATCAAGACGTTAGACATGTCTTTTCTCCCCGCCTTTGCGCAGGCCGTAATTCAGGGTTACCAGCACTAACAGCAGCACCAGTCCAAATGCATTGTGTGCCACCGCCACCGGCAGCGGCAGCGCCCAGTAGACATTGCTGAGTCCCAGAGTAATTTGCGTGAGCAGTGCAATCAGTAGCACCGCCGTCATGCGTCGGCTCCAGCTATCTCGCAAACTCCAGAGACGCAAAGCCAACAGCAACAGCACAAAAGTGACCACCACTGCCCCAAGCCGGTGGGTGAAATGGATCGCAGTGCGCGCGTGATTATCCAGCAATCCACCGAGATAGTTCGGGCCTACGTGTTGAAAAATATTAAATCCTTGAAGAAAGTCTGCCGGCGGCCACCAAACCCCATGACAGGTCGGCAGGTCGGCACAGGCTATGGCTGCGTAATTGGCGCTTGTCCAGCCACCGAGGGCTATCTGAAAGATCACGGCAACGATACCTACCAAAGCCAAAGTTCGCACGCCACGGGTAGCCATGGGCGCGAAACGCCATGCGCTCAGGCGTAAGGCCAATAACCAGAGACAGCTAGCCGTCGCAAAACCACCGAGCAAATGCGCGGTAACCACCTGCGGCCACAGTTTCAACGTCACCGTCCACATCCCGAAGGCGCCTTGCAAAACCACTAGACCCGCGAGAAACCACGACAGGCGAACCGGCAATTTTTCCTCCTGGCGACCGCGCCAGACAAGCGTGGCAATAACAAAAATCACCAAACCCAGCGCGCCGGCGAAGTACCGGTGCACCATTTCTGGCCAGGTTTTATCGTGTTCTACCGGCGTTTCAGGGAATCGGGCTTCAGCCACGGCGACATCTTCGGCTGTTTTTGGCCAAGTCAGATGGCCGTAACAACCGGGCCAATCTGGACACCCAAGGCCGGCATCACTCAGGCGAGTGAAAGCACCGAGGATCACCACAACCATTGCCAGTGCAACCGCGCAAAAGCTCAAAACAAAAAGCATTTTGCGCCGGCTGCGGGTGTTAGCTGGCGTTATGGTCATTGGCTGGGCGTGGGACATGGGAACCTCATAGAAAACTAATTCGCTCAGCCGCCTGGGCTATAGCGCAGCACGCGTTTTAAATCCTTGAGCAACTGATTGCCGTCGTGATCGGTGGTGTAAAACATCATGGCGAACCCTACCTGATCCACCAGCAGGTAATAGTGACCGTCGGTCAAATCCTCTGAAACATTTGTGCCGCGCAGCCAGTCCTGCCACGCGGACCGCGAAACGGCAAATTGCCGTAAACCCGGCTGCTCGGCTTTTATTTGTTGTAGAAATTCCGCGCCGTCTGTTCCGCCGACATTGACGGCAAAGCGTTCCACACGCTCACCTTTTTCGGCCAGACGGATGTGCACTTGTCGTGTGACATACAAATTCTGCTGACAGGCTTCACTACAGTGCTCTGGAACCGGAATAAACAGTCGCCACTTCAGATTATTGGCAAGCTCCGGAATATCACCTTCAGCATCCGCCAGAATATCTGCGGTGTTTTTCACAGGGGATAACAGCTGTCCTTCATTGACGGTTTCGTCAGGCACACCCATGCCCGTGAAGTAAGCGACATAAGCTGCCACCAACGGCACCAGCGTCACCGCCAGTATGGCGATCAAAGGCCAGGGATTTTTTTTGGGATTTTGTTCCGCGGCGTTATTCACCGGAAGTCACCTTTATCAATTGTTTTGCCGCGCCGGCCGAGATTACTGTTGGCGTACAACCACAGAATCACCAGCACGAACGCCATCAGGAACCATTGCACCGCATAGGCAATATGCTTGTCGGCGGACATGTTCAGCGCGGGCCAATAAACCGTCTGGGCCATCGGGCTTGCAGCATCCAACTGCACCACCCAGGGCAACAATGATTTGCCCAAGGATTTTTCCATCGCTGGAATATCCACCTGCAAAATACGTTTAGGCCAGCCGACGTCCAGCAATTCACCGCGCAAGAAACGGTTTTCACTCACCGTCCGAAGCTGGCCGGTTAACAAGGCGGTTTCTGGCAATTCTGGCAGCGATGGAATTTCTCCTCGCTGGCCACCACCCGCCAACCAACCTGCATTCACTAAAACATTCCGCCCATCTTCGAGCGTCACCGGAAACAAAAGATGAAATCCGATTTTTCCTTGATATACCTGATTTTCCACCAACCAAATATGCTGTTTATCCGGACGGCCGAAAAATCTGACTTGGCGAAATAAGCTGTTTTCTGTCGGATCCACCTGTGTCAAATCAATCGGTGGCAAGGCCTGTTGTTGCTCTAATGATTGCTGTATCGTGTTTTTTTCATCCGCCCTTTGCAATTGCCAAAAACCCAAACCTATCAGGACCGGCAGAAGAACCACGGTAAAGAGGCTTATTTTCCAATTGAATTCCAGCTTAAAAGGAATTTTTTCTGGCGAGTTCACTGTTGACCCGGCGGAGGCGCTAACCAAATGCTGTTAAAAGTCGTGATTTTGATATTGTTTATCGCGGTGGTGATCAGTCTGACCAGCGGACTGATTTTTTTATTGAAAGACATGAATGTACCGGAGTCCAAGCGCGGCCTGTATGCGTTGGGGGTCCGCATCACATTGGCGGCCACACTGATGGCTACTATCGCTTACGGTATTCAAACAGGACAACTCAAAAATAAAGCGCCTTGGGATAATTTGCCTCCCAAGGCGCCAGCCGTCACGCAGTGATCAGCTGAGAATATAAACAAAAATAAACAAACCCAACCACACGACATCGACAAAGTGCCAGTACCAACTGGCCGCCTCGAAGCCAAAACAATCTTTATGATTGAAATGCCCTTTCAGGGTTGATCGCAAAAACATAACCAACAACATGAAAGTTCCCATGGTGACGTGCGCACCGTGAAAACCAGTCAGCATAAAGAAAGTGGCGCCATAAATTCCGGAGCTCAACGTCAAGCCCAAATCCTGATAAGCGTGAATATATTCTTCCACCTGCAATATCAAGAAAGCGATCCCCAGTAGAACAGTCAAGCCCAGCCAAATATTAAATTTCTTTTTGTCGTCTTTTTTGATGGCGGTGTGAGCAAAATGCACAGTGAAACTGGATGTCAACAGAATGGCGGTATTCCAGAAAGGTAACCAGCTCAACCATCCGCCGACACCAGGGTTGCTCATATTACCTTCGGGGCCCACATGGGTCGCACCTTCTCCGCGCACAGCCATATCCGGTGTGGTCATCAACGGCCATTCCGATTTAAATCCGCCCCACAACAATTCGCTGTTATTGCCAGCGCCGAGTTCTGGCAACGCCAATACCCGCACATAAAACAACGCGCCGAAAAAGGCGGCAAAAAACATCACCTCGGAAAAAATAAACCAGCCCATTCCCCACACGTAGGACCTTTTGAGCTGAGCATTATTGAGTCCCGCCAGATTTTCGCGTATCACCTGGCTGAACCAGCTGAACATGACGCCCGCCATTATCAGAAAACCGGCGGCGAACAAAAACGGTCCGCCATCCACATTGTTGAACCAGCTTCCCAGACCATAAACGGTGAGAAACATGGCGAATGCCGTGATCAGCGGCAATTTGCTCTGCTCAGGTACGTAGTAGGTCGATGAGTCGTGTTGATGAGCCATTCTTGTTATCTCCGCCTGATCGGGTTATGCGGTTAATTTTCCAGATTTCTGTGCGTACAACCAATGGGTCAGTAGGTACCCACCAGCTCCGCCTTGGCCTGCTCGGTTATATCAAACAGGGTGTAAGACAACGTAATGGTACGAACCTGTTTAGGCAGATCCTGATCCACTACAAACTCCAATCCCAGTTCTGCGCTTTCACCACCATTGAGCGGCTGATGGTTAAAGCAAAAACATTCGATTTTGTGAAAATAATTAACCGCGCTAAAGGGCGAGATGCTGGGAACCGCCTGAGCCACCATGGGTTTATCGGTATTATTTTTCGCAAAATATTTGATCACCACCTTCTGACCCGGATTGACCTTAACCTTGTATTCAGTCGGGCGGAATTCCCAGGGCATGGCGTCATTGTGGGTAGCGACAAACTGCACCGTCACCCAGCGTTCTTCATCGACTTTTATCTCCTCCGCTTCGTAGGCACCACCCACTTTGCGCAGGCCTGTAACTTCGCAAAGCAGGGTGTAAAGCGGTGGCATAATCGTGAATACCGCAACAAACATGACAACGGCGGATACGGTCAGGCGGAGAACTGTTTTGCGCGTAGCCTTTTCCATAACCGCAGTCTCTTAATCTACTTTTGGAGGTGTGGTGAATGTGTGATACGGCGCTGGTGACGG
>DJFQ01000171.1:0-704 GCA_002432095.1 Marinagarivorans sp. UBA5868
GCCGGCGCCATAGCGAGCATCAAACCGGAAAAGCCGCCAATGGTGAACAGGATGACAAACGCGATGGAGAACAGCATGGGCGTTTCAAAGGTCATGGAACCTTTGTACATAGTGGTTACCCAGTTAAACACCTTCACTCCGGTGGGAACGGCAATTGCCATGGTGGCGATCATAAACACCCACTCACCGATAAAGGGCATCCCCACCGTGAACATGTGGTGCGCCCAAACCATGAAGCTGAGGATGGCGATGGAGGCCGTTGCGTACACCATGGATGAGTAACCGAAAAGCGGCTTGCGGGCGAAGGTAGGGATGATCGCACTCACCACACCAAATGCAGGGAGAATCATGATGTAAACCTCGGGGTGACCGAAGAACCAGAACACGTGCTGGAACAGTACTGGATCACCGCCACCAGCGGCGTCGAAGAAGGACGTGCCGAAGTGAATATCCATCAACATCATGGTCACGACACCCGCCAGAACCGGCATTACCGCGATCAACAGGTACGCGGTAATCAGCCACGTCCAAACGAACAGCGGCATTTTCATCAGAGTCATACCCGGAGCGCGCATATTCAGAATGGTGGCAATAATGTTAATTGCGCCCATGATCGAGCTGGCACCCATGATATGCACGGCAAAAATAAAGAAGGTAACGCTAGGCGGTGCATAGGTGGTGGAGAGCGGTGCATAGAATGTCCA
>DJFQ01000171.1:799-1512 GCA_002432095.1 Marinagarivorans sp. UBA5868
ACCATCACTAGGCCGTGCATGGTCGTCATCTGATTGAAGAAATCCGGCTCGACGATCTGGAGTCCGGGTTCGAATAATTCCGCGCGAATTACCAGAGCGAAGATGCCGCCGAGGAAAAACATCGCAAAGCTGAACCACATATACATAGTGCCTATGTCTTTGTGGTTCGTTGTGTAGAGCCAGCGGCTTAAACCGTGCGCAGGACCATGTGCCATAAGTTGTTCTCCTTATTGGCCTTGCTTGAAGTTAACGACATCGATGGGCTGGATCTGGTCGCCCATATTGTTGCCATACGCATTGCGCTGGAAGGTGACCACCGCGGCGATTTCGACTGGAGTCAACTGTTCGCCGAAAGGAGGCATACCCACACCACCGTTGACTACGCGGTTAATGTGCTCAGCTACAGGGCCAGTAGCGATTTTGCTGCCGGCAATGGCAGGAAATACGCCAGCCACACCTTTTCCGTCCGCCTGGTGACAGGATGCGCAGTTCTTGTTGTATACGGCTTCGCCCTGTTCGTAGAGCTGCTGAAAAGTCAAAGTTTGTTTAACAGCCTCGGCGACCGCGCGGGCTTTTTCGCGCTTGCCTTCCAGCCAGGCATCAAACTCAGCTTGATCGACGGCATGAACCACTACTGGCATAAACCCGTGATCTTTACCGCACAACTCGGTGCATTGGCCGCGGAAAACACCAGGCTCGTCGACTTTTGTCCA
>DJFQ01000171.1:1551-3780 GCA_002432095.1 Marinagarivorans sp. UBA5868
CGGACTTTCTTACCCGTTGGGATGTACATGGGCTCATCAACTTCGAGCAAATAGTTAGGTGATTTGGCTTCGGTATTTTCGATCTGGCTGCGCGGGGTGCTCAGCAAACTGAAAAACGAAACATTTTCACCCTGGTCGTCCAGATATTCGTATTTCCACTTCCATTGGTACCCGGTGATAAGAATATCCAGCTCGGCATCATCCGTGTCGTAGATGTGCACCAATGTTTTGGTCGCCGGGATGGCCATGATCACCAGAATAATGATTGGGATAATGGTCCAGATTAATTCCAGGGTGATATTTTCATGGAAGTGCGCCGGCTTGGCGCCGCGGGATTTGCGGTGAACAAACATGGTGTAGAACATCACACCAAATACCACCACCCCGATGATCACGCACCACCAGAAGATCTGCATATGCAAGCCATGCACTTGCCGGCTGACCGACGTCACCCCTTCGGTCATATTCAGCGGCCATTCTGTCGCCCAACCTAAGGCGGGTATCACCGCCATAAGCACTGCATAGAGCGGCAACACCAATAACCGTTTCGATTTGCCTAACATCGCCCCGTCTCCGTGTTGTTTTAATGAGGGAAAATAAGAAAAAAATGTGGTTCTAGGGTTCAGCGGCCCTGGTGGATTCGCCTGATACGAACCGACACAAATCGTGCGCCCGCCGGCAAGAGAAATTCGTGCAGAACACCCGCGACAAAACGGCGCATAGGAAGCCATAAAACCTTATAAAGGTCAACGATTAAAATAGCTTTTGTCACTGTTGGCGCAGGTTTTGGGAATAATGGGAACAGACCTTCTGGGCGCAGGCGCTGGCGCGCAACTCTACAAAACTGCGCAATGGCGGACGGTCACTGTTTTGTGACGCACTTTTTGGGCGTTTAACTACATCTGAACTATCTTGCATATGTGTTGTTTCGCTCAGGTCCGCGCAGTCTTTATCGCCACCGAAAATGTCAGCGCCATAACCGCCGTCCGGCGTTCTTGATCGATCATCAATAACTTTCATTCATTACTGTGCATCATTTGCAGCCGTGCGCGGCGGGAATCCATGTCGGACAACAAGCTTTCGCAAATTCGTGACGCTATCGCGGCTGCGCGCTTCCGTGAAGAACAGACCCATGATCTGGAACTGTACCTGGCATCGTTGGCCCCCCGGCTGCATAAGGCGATTGAACTACCGGAAGACCGGCCGGCAGCTACGTTGCTGCGGTTTGTCATTAGCTATATCGAACATGCACCCGACTTCCTGGAGGCTTTAGACCGGGCAATGCAACAAAACGGGTTGGAAGCCTATGGGCGGGTATTTCTTGATATAGCAAAGGATTTTTTCCTGCAGCCACCGGGGGTGGTACATCGCGAGGGGGGACTTCGGGCATTGATTGATGAAGCTTATCTAAGCCATCGCCTGATCGAGGAAATCAATGATCGACTATTGATCCTGTGCGGGATTCCACTGGCACCCATGGATATGACGATGGCCAACATCGTAATCCATCACTTACTGGGTGAGGAATTTGCCAATCAGCTCGATCTCGCCGTGCATTACGCGGTGGAAGCTCTTTTCCAAACAGATGAGATAACCGGCCATTCATCAGTGACGGGGTTTGTTGCGCAGCACACCCACACTAACTGGTCGCAGGACCCCTCTCACTGGCCATGTTTAGTGGAGCACTCATCCATCCAACTTAAATTCGCCGGCCCTGGCAAGATAACGGAACATTAAACAGCCCTTAGTCTTTTGGAAACAGACCTTAGCCTTTTTGGCCGGGATCATCATCGCCATCCGGTTCCAACAAGCGCACTACCTGAGTCTCACTCAGAACCTGTTCCCGCGGCGTATTAACGCGGGTCTGGACCTCCCGGACACCAGACCTAAAGTGCATTTCATCGCGAAAGCCGCATTCCACACATTCGCGGTAATCGGTCTCGCCGACCCGGTACATCACGATACGATCGAACGCCTTGCAGCGGGGGCAAATCGCCCCGGCTATAAAGCGTTTTTTTTCCTTCGTCATACCGCAATTCCCGCATGGCGCAACAGCGCGCCTATATCCGGCTCGCGGCCGCGAAAGCGGCGAAATAGCACCATGGCATCCTCCGACCCTCCCTTTTCAAGAATCTCGTGTAGGAATCGTTCACCCGTAGCCTTATCGAACAAGCCGTTTTCTTCGAACGCGGCAAACGCATCCGCAGAGAGCACTTCCGCCCATTTGTA
>DJFQ01000171.1:3813-25295 GCA_002432095.1 Marinagarivorans sp. UBA5868
ATCATCATCGCCGCTTGAAAATTTTTCGCCTCCAGCATTTTTTCAATCAGTTCATCGGGCAGCGCCTCACCGGTTTTGTAATGTCCCGAAAGACTTTTCAATACCGTCGGTTCCCAACACCAGTTCTCCATAAACTGACTGGGCAGCTCCACTGCGTCCCAGGCCACGCCGTTAATACCGGAAACCGCAGCCACATCCACCTGCGTCAACATGTGATGCAGGCCGTGACCGAATTCATGAAATAAGGTGGTGACTTCGTTGTGTGTCAACAGGCTGGGGGTATCGCCCACCGGCGCATTGAAGTTGCACACCAGGTAAGCCACCGGCAATTGCAGTTTTTCCGCGGAGCGGCGGCGCACGCGACATTCCGCCATCCAGGCGCCACCACGCTTGCCCTCGCGTGCGAAAAGATCCAGGTAGAAATACGCCAGAGGTTTGCCTTTACGCTCGACTCGATAAAATTGCACGTCCTCATGCCATGTCTCCGTGCCTTGCTGAGGTGAAATGTCGATATCAAAGAGTTTCTTATTCAGCGCGAACAGGCCTTCAAGCACTTTTGGCAGGGTAAAGTATGGACGCAGCACCTCTTGGGAAATCTGATAGCGCGCTTCTTTTAGCTTCTCTGAGTAATAGGGCACATCCCATACTTCGAGGTTATCCGCGCCGTGCGTGTCCCTCGCCCAGCTGCGCAATTCGTTCAAATCATGCTCGGCCTGGGTTCGCGATTTCTGTGCCAGTTCCTGCAAAAAATCCAAGACCTGACTGGTGCTTTGCGCCATCTTTGGCTCGATGGATAACTCGGCGTAACTGGAAAACCCTAGCAGCCGCGCCAGCTCCTGGCGCAATTGGAGAATTTCTTCGATCAGGGAGGTGTTATCCCACTGCCCCGCGGTTGGTCCCTGGTCCGATGCTCGAGTCATGTATGCCGTGTACATCTCGCATCGCAATTCGCGGTTGTCCGCCTGAGTCATCACGGTCAGATATACAGGGCCATCTAACGTCAACACCCAACCGTCGAGATTTTTGCTGGCCGCCGCGCGCGCGGCACTCGCCAGGGCGGACTCGGGAAGACCCTGGAGTTCAGCGGCGTCCGTAATGTGTTTGAACCAACCCTGAGTCGCGTCCAATACATTGTTGGAGAAACGGTTGCTGAGATCAGAGAGACGGGTCTGAATATCGCCGTAGCGCTTTTTTGATGCTTCCGGCAGGCTCACCCCAGCGAGACGAAAATCACGCAATGCATTGCGCACCGCCGTTTGTTGCGCAATGGTCAAGGCGGCAAAACTCTCATTTCCGGCCAAGCGCTCGTAAGCAGCAAACAAGGCGCTGTTTTGACCAATTCGGGTGTTGTATTCCGTTAGCAGGGCGATGCTGCTGTTATAGGCCTCACGCAACTGCGGATTATTGGCAACGCCATTGAGATGGCTCACCGGCGACCACGCTTGATTCAGACGGTCCTCGCGCTCCTCCAAAGGTGCAATCAGCGAATCCCAGTCTGGGTCCTGCAATTGCTCCAACTGCGTCTCAAGCGCGGCCAAGTTGCTCTGGGTCAAACTCTGTACCGCCGGCAGCACATGCTGGGACTGTATCGCCGCAAACGGCGGCAGGGGGTGAGATTTGAGTAGGGGGTTTTCGGTGGATGAATCGAACATACAAACCTTTCCTCGTGTCTTCAGCTTGATAGGCGCAGCGATGGGCTATGATACGTGATTATTTTTTGACAGGAGCATTCCATGCCTGACTCCCTGCGTTCTTATCGTCATCACAGTCCGGTATTAGGCGAAGGGGTTTACGTCGACCCCGCAGCTGTCGTGATCGGCGATGTGGTCCTGGGTGACGACTGTTCCGTTTGGCCTTGTGCTGTGGTGCGAGGCGATATGCATCAAATCCGCATCGGCGCGCGCACCAGTATTCAAGACAATGCCGTCCTACACATCACCCATGCCAGCGACTTTAATCCGGGCGGCTGGCCTCTGACCGTCGGCGATGACGTTACCATCGGCCACGGCGCATGTTTGCACGGTTGCACCATCGGCAGCCGCGTTCTGGTTGGCATAGGCGTCACGGTGCTGGACGGTGCGGTAGTGGAGGATGAAGTGGTGATTGGCGCCGGAACGCTAGTGCCACCGGGCAAACGCTTGGAAAGCGGCTTTCTCTATGTCGGCAGCCCCTGCAAGCAGGCCCGTCCACTGAAGGACAGTGAACGGCGCTTCTTCCAGTACTCAGCACAAAATTACGTGAAGCTTAAAAACGAATATCTGGGCTCTTGAACAAACACCGGAAATCAACCTGCATTGACCAGACGGCGCAGCCTCTCCACCACCGGGGCTGTGTCCGGGCGCACACCCCGCCACAAGTAAAACGCTTCCGCTGCCTGCTGGACCAGCATTCCCAAACCATCCGAGCAGCGTTCGACGCCCTGCTCCGTTGCCCAGCGCAAAAATGCAGTGGGCCCAACCCCGTACATCAGATCATAAACTGCAGTTTGCGCCCCCAGCAGACCTGCTGGCAGTGGAGGCAATTCGTTCGCCAGACTGGCTGATGTGCCATTGATCACGAGATCGAAACCGCCTTCCAACTCAGCGTAACTGGAGGCACCCACCGCTCCGCCGGGAAACGCCTCAGCAATGGCCATTGCTTTTTTCACCGTTCGGTTGGCGATTAACAGTGATTCCGGTTTTTGTTCGAGCAGCGGCCCAATAATGCCGCGCACGGCGCCGCCGGCGCCTAGTACAAGTATTCGCCGGCCGGATAGTGGCCAGTCCTGCACGAGAAGATCGGCCACCAGCCCGGCGCCGTCGGTATTGTCTCCCATCACCGTGCCATCGTTTTGCAAGGCAAGTGTATTGACGGCGCCGGCCAACCGGGCTCTGTCGGTGAGGACATCAGCAAACCGAAACGCCTGTTCTTTGAACGGTACTGTGACATTTAGCCCTTTGCCTCCAAGGGCGAAAAACCCGCTCACGTCTTCGTCGAACGCCGTCATCTCCACCAGGATTTTTTCGTACATTAACGACTGTCCCGTCTGCTCGGCAAACCACTGGTGAATATATGGAGATTTGGAATGGGCAATTGGATTGCCGACCACCGCATAACGGTCCATGACTACACCCACTCCCGCGGTCGCAAATAATCGGTATAGAGGTTGTGCTCCGGCGTACCGGGCTCGGGATGCCAGTCATACTCCCAGCGCACCAGAGGCGGCAGCGACATCAGAATGGACTCCGTGCGTCCTCCAGTCTGTAAGCCAAATAAGGTGCCGCGGTCATACACCAGATTGAACTCCACATAACGACCCCGACGGTACAACTGAAACTGGCGCTCACGCTCACCGAACGTCATATCTTTTCTGCGTTTCACGATGGGAATGTAGGCGTCGCCGTAGCTGTCTCCCACTGAGCGCATAAACGCAAAGCTATCCGCAAAACCCGGCTCGTTCAGATCGTCAAAGAACAAGCCGCCGATGCCGCGAGGCTCGTTGCGGTGTTTAAGAAAAAAATAGTCATCGCACCAGCGCTTGTATTTCGCATACACCTCATCGCCGAATGGCTGGCATGCGGCGGCGGCAATCCTATGCCAGTGAGTGCAGTCATCAGCAAAACCGTAATAGGGTGTCAGATCATATCCACCGCCAAACCACCATACCGGTGCCTCTCCTTCCTTCTCCGCGATGAAAAAGCGAACATTCGCATGGCTGGTGGGGACATAAGGGTTGTGTGGATGCATTACCAGTGACACACCCATGGCCTCGAAGCTGCGACCGGCGAGCTCCGGCCTATGTGCTGTCGCGGATGCCGGCATGCGCGCGCCCATTACGTGAGAGAAATTCACCCCGCCTTTCTCAAATACGCTGCCTTCGGCCAGTACCCGGGAGCGCCCACCGCCGCCCTCATCACGCGTCCAGGAATCTTCCGCGAAGGATTTTGCGCCGTCGACATCGGCCAGGGCGGCGCAAATGCGATCTTGCAGACCCATCAAATAATCTTTAACCGCGTTTTTGTCCGGTTGAGTCATAAAAGAATCTCGTGGTGATTTCTCAAGCGCGGACCAACGCGCCCGTCAGCAAATCCCGAATGGTACTGGGTTTCGCATTTTGATTAACCTGACCCGGCACATAAAAAACCTGGTCGCCGAAATAGCTGCGCGCCTTGAAACCCGTGCGCGCCGGCGGAAGCGCCTGGGGATTGGCAGAAGTGGACACCAAAGGTCCCGTCAGTTCGCAGAGTGCACGCACCACTGGGTGCGCACTCACCCGCAGCGCCACCGTGGGATGGTCGCCACAAATCCAGTGAGGCACTTCGTCATAATGGGGCACAAGCCAAGTGTTTGGTCCGGGCCATCCGGCGGCGAGCACGTCCCGCAGATTCGCATCGAGGTGACGGAGGATAAATTCGAATTGGTACATGGCGGCAGCGACCAGGATTACGCCTTTGCTCACCGGCCGCCGCTTGAGGTCAAGAATGGTCTGCACGGCATGTTGATTGCGAGGGTCTGCTCCCAAGCCCCAGACGCCCTCTGTGGGATAGGCGATCACCCCACCGGATGCTATATGGCGGGCAGCGTGCCGGATCGATGGATGAAAGCGGTAGTTCAAGGAATTCTCTGGGGTTTGGCTAATGGCGGCGTTACGTCGACGAAAGGCGGAAAAAGTACCTCAGTTGGCCTTGAGGGACAAGCCTAGGCCCTTGGCTGCCGGAAACGCCCGCGCATAGCCGCTACCCATATTGCCAACCAGGCCACGCAGCTCCATGGTGAGCAGGGCGGCCATCAACTCGCCGGCACCCAGACCCGTACGTTCAACCAAGGCATCCAGCGTGACGGGGTCATAACCG
Organism: Marinagarivorans sp. UBA5868; assembly: GCA_002432095.1. Classification (GTDB taxonomy): domain Bacteria; phylum Pseudomonadota; class Gammaproteobacteria; order Pseudomonadales; family Cellvibrionaceae; genus UBA5868. Next base: position 8,646 of record DJFQ01000171.1, read on the forward strand.
AGCTCGGCAAGGATGCGCTCCTCGTGTTCATTTTCAACAAGCTCACCCGCAACCTGAAGCGCGGTGCGTATGGGATCTTCAAGTTCCTGCCATTTCATCGACAAAAAACCCTGAAGCTCATCAATAATGTCCTGAGCTGTTTCTACGAGTTTCGCGCCATCCTTGATCAGTGAGTGACAGCCGCGACTAAGAGGATTGTGAATCGAACCGGGAATAGCAAAAACCTCCCGGTTCTGCTGCAACGCATAGCGCGCAGTGATCAGCGATCCGCTTTTTACGGCAGCTTCCACCACCAGAACCCCCAGACTCAAACCGCTGATAATCCGGTTGCGCTGGGGAAAATTAGCGGGCAGCGGCTGCACCCCCAGCGGAAACTCGGTGATCACTGCGCCGCCTTGGTTGACAATCTCCTGAGCGATTTGGAAGTGCCGCTGGGGATAGATCTGGTCAATGCCCGTACCGAGCACCGCGATGGTTTTGCCATTTGCCGCAAGAGTTCCTTGGTGTGCGGCGATATCAACTCCTAACGCCAGACCGCTGGTGATGGTAACGCCGGCTTGCGCCAGCTCCCGGGAAAACTGACTTGCGTTGTCGCGCCCACCAGCGGTTGGGCTGCGACTGCCAACTACAGCGATCTGCGGCAGCGACAAAACGGTGGGATCGCCCCACACATACAGCAACGGAGGCGCACGACGAATTTCCCGAAGAAGGTGCGGATAGAGTTCACTGTGGGTATCCAACAAATGAATATTGCGCTCGGCAAGCCAGGCCATGTCAGCCCGCACTTGGCGCATGACGGCGCTGTCTTCGCCATGCTCGCGATAATCCATAAGAACATCGCAGGCAGCGGCGGAAAGCACTTTGGATATCACATCGATCGGCGCTTCAAGAGCGGTATTGAGAATGGGAAATTCATCCAGGAGGCGCCAATAAGTGCCAGAACCCGTTTCCGGCAGGCGTTGGAGAAGCAGCAATTGTTCGATGGAAGTCAACATGACATCGTCCGTGAAACTCGTTAAACGATCGGCGTAAAGCCTATCAGTATGTGGATGCCGTGTCACCGTAATGGGGCGTAAACGACCAGATGTAAAACAAAAAGCCCCGCAGGCGCGGGGCTTTCGCCGAGATCTTTGTGAGATTAGGGGTTGCGCACCAAATCGCGAACGGAGAGTGGACGTTCAGCCTCAAGCACCAATCCGAGGCTGAGCTTTTCGAAGGTGCGGAATACCATCACCAAGCCAGCCCGCTCGTCGGGCAAGGTCACGGTGTCGCCTTTTACACGATCCTTCACTTTGCCGCCGCGTTTGTATACCGCCAGAACGTTACCCACCTCCATACCCTCGCGATCGCCTCGATTGATGATGACCACATCCATTTTGCCAACTTGTGTAACGCCACCTTCAACCGCAATGATCTGGGCGTTCACTTCTCCCTTGGGAGCCGATGGGAAAAAAGTGGAGTCGATGGAGCGCGTCTCTTCGCTCAACAGGCGGTCGCCCACACGAACCTCTTCGGTGGTGCGGGTCATTAACAGAGTTGCGATTTCACCTTCCAGCGCACGCATTCTGCCGGAGCCAATATCCAACGCCTGAATACCCAGGAATTCACCGGTATCTGGATCGACATAAGTCTCGCCTTTGCGATAGACCCCGTAGACGGAAACCTCTTCATCGAACTGGCCGCGGGCGTAAAGGCGATCGCCTTTACCAAGCACGAGGCGCTTCGCTTCACCTGATACCACGTGCGGCGCACGGTCGAGTTCTTCCTGGGTGACGATCCGACTGCGCGAGAGGAAGTTATTGATTTCATCCAACGGGATCGTCGGAATGGCTTCGCCAGCATCCAAAACTCTGACTTCCGGCGACAATTTGACGACTCGGTTGGATGTGTCCACTACGATGCGGGGTTTGCCGTCGAAGTAAACAAGGCGAATGACATCACCGGGATAAATCAAGTGAGGGTTGGAAATTTGTGGATTGACGTGCCAGATTTCCGGCCACATCCAAGGGTTATTGAGAAAAGAGTTGGAAATATCCCAGAGGGTATCGCCTTTTACGACCGTATATTGTTCAGGATAATTGGTCCGTAGTTCTGGTTCTTCTGCCATTGCCTGGCCGAGCAGCAGACATGCGCCCAGCAATCCCAAGATGCGTGTTTTCATATTCAGCGGTCCTGTACCATGCGGCCCTAGAGATGTATTAAAGTTATTATAGTAGTCGAATGCTGCTGGGGTGAAAGCCTGAGTCGGCAGAGGTCGTCTTCAATAACTGTTGGCTGAACATTATGTTAGCAGCGACATTTACCCGTTTACTAGAGAAGTTTGTCACAAAGGCTAATGGCACAATTAACCATACTCCACTTCCCCGACCCGCGCCTGCGGACTCACGCCAAACCCGTTGAACAGGTGGATGACCGCGTCCGCCAGCTGATCGATGACATGTTTGAAACCATGTATGAGGCGCCAGGCGTGGGTCTTGCCGCGACGCAGGTCAATGTTCACGAACAAATCATCGTCATTGATGTGTCGGAAGAGCGTGACCAGCCTCTGGTATTCGTCAATCCTAAGATTGAAGTCCTCGACGAAACGCTATTCGACTACGAGGAAGGCTGTCTGAGCGTACCTGGGTTCTACGAAAAAATCACCCGGCCTCGACACGTGCGAGTTACCGCTCTGGACCGCAACGGCGAATCCTTCACCATTGAGCCGGAGGGTCTGCTGGCTGTTTGCATTCAACACGAATGCGATCACTTGAACGGCAAGCTCTTCGTTGACTACTTATCCAATCTCAAGCGTCAGCGGATTCGCGCCAAACTCGAAAAACAACGCAAAGAAGCCTGATCCCGCTCTCCCAAACTTTTATTCGGAACCCCGATGGCCAGTGACAAAGGGCTCAAAATTATTTTTGCCGGAACACCGGATTTTGCCGCTCGGCACTTGCGCGCGCTGTTGCAGAGCGAGCATCAAATCGTTGCTGTGTATACGCAACCGGACCGTCCTGCGGGGAGAGGTAAAAAGCTGCAGATCAGTCCGGTTAAGGAACTGGCGCTGGCTTCCGGCCTTGACGTTCAGCAGCCGCTGTCGTTGAAAAATCCCGACGCACAGGCAGCTTTGGCGGCATACGGCGCCGACGTTATGGTTGTGGTGGCCTACGGATTGTTACTACCGGCGGCGGTGCTCGAATTACCGCGTTTGGGCTGCATCAACGTCCACGCCTCGCTGCTGCCGCGCTGGCGTGGCGCAGCGCCGATTCAGCGCTCGATCGAGGCCGGAGACGAACAGACCGGTATCACGATCATGCAAATGGATATAGGGCTGGATACCGGCGACATGCTGTCTGTGCATACCTGCCCCATATTGCCGCGGGATACGGCAACGGACCTGCACGACCGGTTGGCGGATATGGGTCCACCGGCGTTGCTGCAAACGCTTCAGCAGCTGAAAAACGGCTCGTTGATCGGTGAAAAGCAGAATGACCATCTCGCCACCTACGCGCATAAATTATCGAAGGAAGAAGCGGAGATCGACTGGTCGCTACCAGCGCAGCAGATCGACCGGCGCATTCGTGCTTTCAATCCTTTCCCCGTGGCGTTTACGACTTTTGCCAGCGAAAACCTGCGGATTTATGCGGCTGAATTGCATAGCCGTACGCATTCGGCAATACCCGGCACCGTTTTGCAGGTGGAACGGGAGTTGGTGATCGCATGCGGTGAGCAGACGTCGCTGTCACTTTTGACCGTTCAACTGCCAGGGAAAAAAGCGCTGGCGGTGAAAGACCTGCTAAACGGCGCCGCGGGCCGCTGGCAATCGGGCATGCGCCTGGGAACACCATGAGCGCTTCTGTGCGCACTCTGGCGGCGCGCTTCCTTGCCGACGTAATTCGCGGGGACAAATCCCTGGCCGCCCTACCCGCCAATCCCAATCTTAATCCTCAGGATCGCGCCCTGCTTCAAGAACTCTGCTTTGGGACCTGCCGTTTCTACTTTCGCCAGGAAGCCATGTTGCGCGATTTGCTTCCCAAACCGCTTAAAGCCAAAGACGCCGATGTGCTCGCGCTACTGCACTTAGGCATCTATCAACTGCTGCACACCCGGATTCCAGATCACGCTGCCATAGGCGCAACCGTCGAGGCTGCCAATGGACTGAAAAAACCCTGGGCGAAGGGGCTGGTTAACGGGGTGTTGCGCAATGTGCAACGACGCTTACCCGAACTCCAGCAGGTCGAGCCGCCAAATCATCCACCATGGCTGATCGACAAGTTGCAGCAGGCTTGGCCGGACTCGTGGCAGACGGTTCTGGCTGCGAATGACCAGCGACCGCCGTTTACATTGCGGGTCAATCGTCGTCGGGCCAACAGGGACACTTATCTTGCCCAGCTACGGGCAGGCGGTTTCGTTGGCGAGTGCTGCGAATTAGCCGCCGACGGCATTACCCTGGATCGGGCGTGTCCGGTTGGCGAATTGCCGGGCTTCGAGGATGCGATGGTCAGTGTGCAGGACGAAGCGGCGCAATTGGCGGCAGATCTTCTACAGCTGGCTCCAGCGCTGCGCGTCCTCGATACCTGCTGTGCTCCCGGCGGCAAAACCTGTCATATGCTGGAGCGCGAACCGGCGCTGCAGGAGGTTGTGGCACTGGATGTGGAAGCGGCGCGGATGGCCCGGGTCGAACAAAACCTGGAGCGCCTCGGACTAAAGGCAACGCTCAAGGTCGCCGATGCAACTCGCCTCTCGGATTGGTGGGACCAGGTTCCTTTTGACCGGATTCTGCTTGATGCCCCCTGCTCCGCCACTGGCGTGATCCGCCGCCATCCGGATATCAAATTGCTGCGACGCGCAAACGATATTGATAAGCTGGCCAACTTGCAGCGCCAACTGCTAACCGAGCTCTGGCAAACCCTTAAACCTGGCGGGCTGCTGGTTTATGCCACCTGCTCTGTGCTTTCCCAGGAAAACGAAGAAACCGTGGCCGGATTCCTTGCAGAGCAAAACGATGCCGAGCATGAGCCCATCAATGCCTTGTGGGGGCATGCTCGACAGTACGGCCGCCAACTGCTGCCACGTGATGGCGGTCACGACGGTTTCTATTACGCGCTGTTGCGCAGGCGCTGACATGCCGGGCACGGCGCCATCCGACAATCGGCAGAGTTTGTCTCTCTATGAAAATCATCATCCTTGGCGCGGGACAGGTCGGCGGCACGCTGGCGGGTAACTTGTCCAGCGAAGCCAATGACATCACCGTTGTCGATCGCAACGAAAACTCCTTGCGAGAACTGCGCGACCGCATTGATATAGGTGTGGTCGCTGGGCATGCATCCCATCCGTCGGTGCTGCTGCGTGCCGGCATCGAAGATGCCGATATGCTGATCGCTGTCACCAGCGATGACGAGATCAATATGGTCGCCTGCCAAATCGCTCACAGCTTGTTTCACACACCCACCAAAATCGCGCGAGTGCGCTCGCAGGAATATGCGTCTTATCCGGGAATGTTTCGCAAAGACGCGATCCCTGTGGACGTGATCATCAGTCCTGAGCAGATTGTTTCCAATTACATTTATCGTCTGGTCGAACAGCCCGGTGCGCTCCAGGTGGTGGACTTTGCCGATGGCAGAGTTCAATTGGTGGCAGTAAGGGCTTACTACGGAGGACCATTGGTGGGCCAGGAGCTGCGCTTTATCCGCAAACATATGCCCAATGTCGATACCCGTGTCGCCGCGATCTATCGGCGAAACCGCGCTATTACGCCCCGCGGTAATACCGTCATCGAGGCCGATGATGAAGTGTTTTTTATCGCCGCCCGCGAAGATATCCGTGCTGTGATGAGCGAGCTGCGCCGTTTAGACCGGCCATATAAACGCATTGTCATCGCTGGTGGCGGCAACATCGGTTTGAGCCTTGCAGCGAAGCTTGAAGAGCAATATTCGGTGAAACTGATCGAATATAACGAGAAACGTGCCGCGTTCCTCGCCGAAAAATTGCGCCACGCAATAGTTCTTCACGGCAGCGCTTCCGATCGCGATTTGTTGTTGGAAGAAAACGTCGAGGACACGGATGTATTTTTGGCGGTGACCAACAGCGATGAGGCCAACATTATGTCCTCGATGCTGGCCAAGCGGCTGGGGGCGCGCAAAGTGCTTACGTTGATTGGCAATCCCGCTTATGTGGATCTCGTGCAGGGTGGAGAGATCGACATCGCGATCTCTCCACAGCAGGCGACTATTGGAAGTTTGTTAACCCACGTAAGGCGCGGCGATATAGTGAATGTTCACTCACTTCGACGAGGCGCGGCGGAAGCCATTGAGGTGATTGCGCATGGCGACCATAAAAGCTCCAAAGTTGTCGGCCGCACTGTAGAGGATATCGACCTTCCCGAAGGCGCCACGATTGGCGCTATTGTTCGCGCGAAGAAAAACGATAACGGCGGTAATGATGGGTATGAGGTTCTGATTGCCCATGACGATACGCAAATTGAATCCGGCGACCACGTAATTCTGTTTCTGGTGGATCGCCGCTACACCCGGGATATTGAACGCTTATTCCAGGTGGGTTTTACCTTCTTTTAAACATGCGCCTGGCCATCATTTGCAAAGTGTTGGGCCTCTTGCTGATGTTGTTCAGCATCAGCCTGCTGCCGCCAATCGGCGTGGCGTTTTGGTATGGCGACCAGGGCCATTGGACCTTTCTCCTGGCGTTTGCCATCACCCTGATCACTGGTTTGCTACTCTGGTATCCCACCCACGATCTGCAGCGCGAGCTGCGCACCCGCGAAGGGTTTTTAATCACCGCGTTATTTTGGTTGGTGCTGGCGCTGTTCGGTGCCCTGCCTTTTATCTTTTTCGGCGCGACTGAACTCTCGCTGGTGGACGCTTTTTTTGAAGCCTTGTCGGGGTTGACCACCACCGGCGCCTCCGTCTTGGTCAATCTAGATGAGCTGCCCCGCTCGCTTCTGTATTACCGCCAACAACTTCACTGGCTCGGCGGTATCGGTATTGTGGTGATTGCAGTGGCGATCCTGCCGATGCTGGGGGTGGGCGGGATGCAGCTTTACCGCGCAGAGACGCCCGGTCCGTTAAAGGACAGCAAGCTCACACCGCGTATCACGCAGACGGCCAAAGCGCTTTTTCTGATTTATCTCAGCCTTACCGTTGCCTGCGGTCTTGCTTATTGGCTTGCCGGAATGACGCTCTTCGACGCCGTCGGCCATGCCTACGCCACCGTGGCGATCGGCGGCTTTTCTACCCATGACGCCAGTATCGGTCATTACGACAGCCCGTTGATTCTAATCATCTGCATGGTGTTCATGGTGCTGTCGGGGATGAACTTCGCTCTGCATTTTATTGCCTGGCACGGCCGCAGTCTGCGTCAGTATTTTACCGACCCCGAATGCGCCTTTTATCTGCGGTTGCTGTTGGTGGGTTCGGCCATAACCATCGCCTACCTGTACCTGACCGATACCTACAGCGCCGGAGGCAGCCTGCTGCACGGCAGCTTTGCGCTGATCACCAGCTTGACCACCACTGGTTTTCTCACCGCCGACCACAGTACTTGGCCGCCGGGATTGGATCTGTTTATCTTCCTCAGCGCATTTGTCGGCGGCTGCGCCGGCTCCACTGCCGGCGGCCTGAAGGTGATCCGCGTGCTGCTGATCGTTAAACAGGGGCTCGGGGAAATACGCCGGCTGATCCATCCCAACGCCATTCAGCCTTTGAAGATTGGGGAACGCACCGTATCCAACCGAGTGGTGGAGGCTGTGTGGGGATTTTTTGCGGTTTATCTGGTGGCTTATTTGGTCCTCTGCCAACTGCTGCTTGCCACCGGGCTGGATTTCACCACGGCATTTACGGCAGTGGGTGCCTGTATCAACAATTTCGGTCCTGGCATGGGCGAAGTTGCCGTGCATTACGGCGACTTAAATACCCCCGCCAAGTGGATACTCTGCGTTGCCATGCTGCTCGGCCGTTTGGAAGTATTCACCTTGCTCGTGCTCTTCACCCCCATGTTCTGGCGGCGCTAATAGAGACGCAGCAGACCGGGCGCGGGTGGAACAGGCGGACATCAGCAGCATGCTCAGCAACGACTATGGCGACAATCCGGGTCAACGCTGTCGCAACGCACCCGCTCCGCTTTCAACGCTGTACGGTTGAATCTGCAGCAATTGATGCGCAAACGGCCTAATGGCTGTTGGTGGTGCGGGTACGCTCCGCTTTTAGTAGATAGTGTTTAACCCGCGGTAGGAGGATCTCTTTGTTGACCGGTTTATAGAGAACCTCATTGCCGCCGGCTTCCAGACCAATGTTGATGTCTTCCCCACCATGGCGCGCGGTGAGAAACAATACCGGCAGGCGCGCTTCAGGAAAGGACTCCCGCAGCCTGGCACAGACTTCAAAACCCGACATGCGCGGCATCATCACGTCGAGGATGACCAGATCCACCTCAAGCCCTTCCTGCAATACCAACTGCAGCGCTTCCGGCCCATTGCCCGCTTCGACAATGCGGTAATCATGGAGGCTGAGGATACCCGCCAGCACCATGCGGTTGACCGGGTCATCATCGACGATCAACACCGTAAAACGCTCGCCGTGCGGCGGTGGTGCCAGCTCGCCGGTGAGCGTTTCCTTGAGCGCTGCGCGGGAGCGTTCGACCACTGCGGGAGACAACACGGGCGCCAGTACAGGCGCGAGCAGTGCCGGGGGGTCCCCAGCGGGCGGGTGCGCCGGCGGCTCGGTCAACGGTAGCGTGAAAGTGAAACAAGTGCCGGAGCTACTGTCACCCGGGGGTTTTTGCGGATCCTGCCAATGACTTTCGAAGCTGATGCTACCGCCGTGCAGTTCGATCAGATGTTTGGTTACCGCGAGCCCGAGCCCCGCCCCAGACATGGCCTGCTCACTGAGTGATTTGCTCACCTGCGGGGTGAAGATGTGCTGGCGCAATTCGGGCTTGATGCCGCAGCCGGTGTCGCTGACCTCCACTCGCAGCCAACGTCCGTCCACTGCCGAGTACACACGCACCTCCCCGCGCTCGGTGTATTTCAGCGCGTTGCTGATCAGATTGGTGAGCACCTGCTTGAGGTGATTGCGATCGGCCATGACCCAGGCGGTGTCCGGGTCCACCTCATTGACTAGACGCACCGAGCGGCCGTAGGACAGGGGGCGGGAATTCTGCAATACCGTCTCCACCATGGGCCGCAACGCCAAGCGCTCCGCATGGAGTTCCAGCTTGCGCTCGGCAAAGTTGCCGTAGTCGAGAATGTCGTTGATGAGATTGGACAGGCGCTTGCCGTGGGCGACGATCAGGCCGATACGCTGTTCAGCGCTGGCCGGCAACTTGTCCCGGTCCTCACGCAGCACACCTTCGGCGAGGCCGATCATACTGCTAATGGGCGAGCGCAGTTCGTGGGAGGTGTTCACCAGGAAGGCGTCTTTAATCTTATTGATGCGCAGCAGCTCGGCATTGAGCGCGCGCTGCTTGTCCAGCTCCACATGTTTGAGAAACATGCGCACCAGAAACACCGCCACCAATGCGCCCACCAAGACATAGGCGAGATACGCCCACAGACTCCGCCAAGGCGACGGCAATATAGTGATGCCCACCTGCGCCATACGGTGGTTCCAGTTGCCGTCGCGGTCGGAGCTGCGCACTTTAAAGGTATAAGAGCCGGGGCTGATGTTGGTATAGGTGGCGTTGTTGGCTCCCCCTGCCTCATGCCATTCCCCGTCAAACCCTTCCAGCTTGTAGACATAGCGGTTCTCACGCGCAGCGCGGTAATTAAGAGTGGCAAAGGCGAAAGAGAACATGGAGTGATCGTGGCGCAAGGTAATGTGATCGGTATAGGTGATGGCGCGCTCCAGCGGCGAGTCGGCGGCGCCTATGGTCACAGGGCGGTTAAACAGACGGAAGTCGGTAAGCACCAGGGGGAAATCGTTGCCATGGCTCATAAATGCCCGCGGGTCGAACACAGAAAAGCCATCGGTGCCGCCGAAATACAACTGGCCTTTGCGATCCCTGAAGGTAGCGTCGCGGTTGAAGTTATCGCCCACAAGCCCCTGGCTGCGATGGAATGAGCGAACTTCGAACAGAGCGGGATCTATGCGACCTATGCCGTTGGCGGTGCTCGCCCAGATAAAACCCAGATTGTCTTCGACAAAGCTGGTCACCAGAGGCGCCAAGCTGTCCGGCCATTTCAAATGGGTGAAGCGGTTGGTAGTGGGGTCGAACATCACTGCGCCCACGTCCTGGGTGCCGATCCAGATGCGCCCAGCACTGTCCTCCATCAGCGCGCGAATACGTACACTGTTGATGGTGGTCGGATCGTTGACGTTTTTGGCGTAGCGGGTGAACCGACCTGTGGCACGGTCCATGCGGTTGAGGCCATCTACCGTGGCCAGCCAAAAACCGCCCCGGCTGTCTTCCAGAATCGCCCAGACGAAGTTGCTGGAAATCGAGTGGGGATTGCTTTGATCCAGGGTGTAATGCTGGAAGCTATCGGTGGCGCGGTCGTACCGGTTGAGGCCGCCGGTTTCCGTCGCGATCCAAAGCACATTCTCCCGGTCGAGATAAATGTCCCAAATAAATGCGCTGCTGATGGTGCCGGGGGTCTGCCGATCCGGGCTGTAGTTGCGGAAGGTTTCAGTGATTCGGTCAAAACGATGCAGGCCGCCGCCCCAACTGCCCACCCAGATGTCGCCGGTGTAGTCCTCCGCCAGGCTCAACACCGCATTTGCCTGCAACCCAGTGCGGCTCGACGGGTCGCGCACATACCGCCGGACGAAGCGGCGCTGGTCTACATCGAACAGGTTGAGGCCATTCTCCGTGCCGATCCACAAAAGCCCATCCGCCGTCTGCATGAAGTCCAGCACCGCGCTGCTGCTCAGGCTGTTGGGGTCGTTCTGCCGGTGGGTGTAATTGGTGATCTCGCTGTGGCTGCGGTCGTAGAAATTAATGCCGTCTGGAAAAGTGGTGATCCACAAATTGCGTTCGCGATCCTCATAAATCGCCTGCACCTGGTTGGAAGCCAGGGTGTTGCGGTCAAAGGCGCTATGGCGGTAGTGGACGAAACTGTCATTGTCCACCTGATAACGCGCCAGGCCACCCTGGTCCGTGGACAGCCAGAGCACATCCGCGCTGTCGAGAAAAATATCCCAAATGGTATTGCTGCCGATGGCGTGTGGATTGGCCGGATCCGCCAGATAGGACGTAAAATCCCGCTCGCCTTCATTCAAACGGCTGACACCTCCGCCATAGGTGCCTACCCAAATTCGCCCGAACTGATCTTCCTCAACACTTTTCACCACATCGCTTTGCAAGGCGCCGGGATTACCAACCGAGGCAACAAAATGGCGGATGAACTCGCCGTCCTGATCCAGCAAAAAAAGGCCGTAGTCGCGTGTTCCCACCCAGATACGATTTTTGCTGTCGACAAATGTATCCAGGACGAACGTCACCGCCTGGGTGCCAACGGTTAAAGGAAAACTGGTGAAGCTGCTGCGGTCGGCGGAAAAGATACTGATGCCGCTGCCGGTGCCAACGATCAGGCGATTATGCTGATCCACCGCCAGCGAGGTAATGACGTTATGGGGCAGGCTGCTGGGATCGTCCAATACCGGGCGAAACACATCGAAGCGGTCCTCATGCTCGACATAGCGACACAAGCCTCGATCCGTCGCTATCCACATCACCCCTTCGTGGTCGATCAGCAAATCCCGCACGATATTAGAAGGTGGGGCGCCGGGTTCCGGGGAAGGTTCATAGCGCTTGAATTGAAGACCGTCGAAACGGGCCAGGCCGTTTTCTCCGCCAAACCACATAAAGCCGGACTTGTCCTGTACCACGGTCATCAAGGCTGAGGCATTTTTCTTGATGGCCTCGGAATCTTCCATGACCCGCTGAAAGCGCAGCTCTTGTAAGTCGGAGGCCGCTGGGCTGGTATGCGATACCCCGGCGAGGAGCAGCCCGACAAACAGGACTAGAGCCCGACCACAGGTCCGCAAGGCGTCATCTTTTGCCATTCAACCCCACATCCAAAAAACAGGAGCGGTGGAAATTCCCTGCCGCTCCCCTACTGTTGTTATTGTCGGCGATCCACCGATGCGCCGTGTGCCATGCATTAGGTTAGTCTTTACCGACCGCAGCTGTCGACCTGAGGCGTAGGCAGTAAGGCTCGATACCACGCGTTTACAGTCTTTATAACAATTTGTGACGGTTAAGCCTTCTCAGGCTTGAATTTTTAATAACCGTTCTCTCCATTTAGTCGCTCGGCTTAACCATTCATCAGCCAAGAAGAAATAAGAATGCCCATTCTGAAGGCCGGTCCCACTCTGCTTATTATTTTCCGTGGAGATAAATCGACAAGTTTTACAACTTTCAGATCTAAAAACTGGGGCATTTCCCTCATTTCTATAACCATCCGTAAGCGTGTCTTCGGCAACGAGAAGCTGGCGAAATTAGCTGCTCGCAATGCGTCAAAAAAAGCCCTATCCCCGCTCAGTTATTAAGGCCACTCGTCAAAATCCCTTCCATTACAGCCAACCCGGTCTCAACTAGTCTTCATTACACAAGGTTGTTAAGGAGGTTTCTCCTTATAACCAAAGAAGAGCATGTTGATGTTTTTATACCCAGCGTTAAGAAGCGGTGGGAAGTGAGAGAGATCGGTGATGTTAGGGCGGTACCTTCTTCGTTTTGGCCTGCTTATCGCAGTAGCGACCGCATTGAGTGCGTGTGGCGGTGGCTCGGCAGATGCGCCCTCGGCATCCAGCAATAGCGTTACGATGGCGCAGCCAACGACTACCATCCCCACGTCCGCCGAAGAAGATATCGACAATCCGCAGAGCGGTGCAGAAGACCCGGCCTCAACTCCAGTGGCATTGCCTGCTGGCAGCAAAGTCACTCTCAGCGGTCGTATCACCTACGACCGGGTGCCCTTCGAAGGCCGTACCTTCCGAGGGCTGGATTACAGCCAAACCGTTTCCATGCCGGCACGCGGCGTTACCGTTCAGCTGCTCGACAGCAACAATACCGTGCGAGCAACCGGCTACGCGGACGACGATGGCCAGTACCGTTTCAGTATCGACAAAAATCAGAACTTGCGCGTGCGCGTACTCGCCGAACTGCGTGGCAACCAGGGTGCGGCCTGGGACATTCAAATCCGCGATAACACCGCCGCTAACGCTCAATACGTGCTCGACGGATCTCTCGCCAGCGTCGGCGATAACGACATGCAAACCCGCAACTTGCATGCGGCCTCCGGTTGGGACGGCAACGCCTATAGCGCGCCGCGCAGTGCCGCGCCCTTCGCCGTGCTCGACTCCTTGTACGACGCGCTGCAAACCGTCATCAGCGCAGACCCGGATGTGGTGCTGCCGCCGCTGACGGTGTTCTGGAGCGAAAAGAACATCGCCATCAGTGGCGATTCTTCCCAAGGTTATATCGGCACCTCTTTTTACACCTCCGCCGGTCCGTCCATTTACCTCCTGGGCGCCGCCAACAACGATTCCGACGAATACGACCGGGGCGTGGTGCAGCATGAATTTGGCCACTATCTGGAACACCAGCTTGGTCGTACTGAGAGCATCGGCGGCAGCCACAGCCAGACCTCACGTCTGGATATGCGCGTTGCCTTCGGCGAGGCCTGGGGCAATGCGTTTGCCGGTATGGTCTCCGGTGATCCGATCTACCGTGACTCCCTCGGTGCGAGCCAGTCCATGGGTTTTGCCATCAATGTGGAAAGCCGCAGTTTTGGCGCCCAGGGCTGGTTCAGCGAAGCGAGCATTCAGGCGTTTCTTTACGATTTGTTCGATGACACTGAAGATGGTGGCGATTCCGTGGGTCTCGGCTTCAAGCCCATCTACGAGGTGCTTACCAGCGATCGCTATCTGAATTTCGATGGCTTCGCTTCCATTTTCGCCTTCCGCGCCGAGCTCGAAACGCGGCATCCACACCTCGCTGGCACGCTCAGCAATATGCTGCAGAACTACGATATTTCCGGTACCGGCTGGTACGGCGCGGGGGAAACCAACAATGCCGGTTCCGCCGTGACGCTGCCGGTGTATCACCAGATCACGCTGGGACAAACCGTGAATGTCTGCAGCGACAGCGACTTTCAGAAATACAACGGTGTCGACGTGCGCAGGTTCCTACGCATTCAGTTGCCAGATACACGCAATTACACCATCTCCGCGGTGCGCAACGGCGGCAATCTGGCACGTACCAATCCACAACTGCGCATCTACCGCCAGGGCAATCAGGCGGGTTCTGTACTCAACGGTACTCCCGACAGCGAAAACGCCCAGCGTTACCTCAACCGAGGTGACTATGTGTTTGAGATTTATGAGGAAAGCAATGCCGACCGCAACACCACCACCGGCGGTCTTGCCTGTTTTGACGTGCGAATTCAGTGATGGTCACACTTTTAGTCTCCTACGGAGGTATCCCATGAAATATGCCGCTTCTCTGACTGCCATCGGTGTTTTGAGCCTTAGTCTGATTGCCGCCGTAGTGGCGCAACTGTCGTCGCCCCAACGTATGCTCCAACAGCCTATGTGGCCTACGGATATGCATCTGATGCTGCAACTACAGGAAAACCAGGCGCGGCGGCTGGAGCTGAAAACCTCCGCTCACGGCCATCACCATGATCATGAACACCGCTCACCCGGCAAACCGGGGGCGGATGTCACCATAGCCGGCGCGGGCATCCGCACTCTGGCGGTGGGCGAAACTCGCGAAATGGACTTGGAAATGCAAAGCCATTTGGTGCAAGGCTCACTGCACATTCGCCTGGAACCGAGCCAGGATCTGCAGTTGGTGAGTAACACCCAGGAATGGCATTTTAACTTGAGTGGCGAAAGCGCTCTGAAGCTGCCCATTGCCGTGCAGGCACTTGCGGAAGGCCAGCACTATGTCCATGTATTTATCGAACATGTAGATGAACATGGCGTTAGCACCAGCCGCGCCCTGGCCACCGAATTCCGCACCTTTGATGAGTCGCTCACCAAGGCGTATGCCAAGAGCTTCAGTGTGGAAAGCCGCAGCGAATATCGCACGCTGCCGGCCAGTGAATCGATTTATTGAGCGGGATTTTCATCAAAACACGCAGAACAGAACGCGCTGACCTGGTCCGGCATATCCAGGTGCGGAAATTCATAATTTGCCAGCAAACCTCTCACGGCGGAGCGATATTCGCTCCCCTTGAGCAACATTTCCTGAATAGCCGACGCAATAGCCGCCGCATCCGGCTCACCTTCTAACATCCGCCCCACATCCAGGTTTTGAAGCCGCAGTCCGGTGAGTAGTTGTTCCAATTGAAGTGGCAACACCAAAACCGGTGCTCCGGCCACCAGACTTTCCCGCACCGTCCCGGCGTTGCCGTGGCCGACAAACAAATCCGCGTGGGTCATTAACATCGGCAGGTTGACCAAATCCCGCGTAAACCGGACCTTGGGTCGCTGCCATTTTTCCAAGCTGCCCGGCGGTGCCATGGGGCAAACGGCAATCACATCCGCATCCACCTGGGTCAGCGCGGCGAGGACTTGAGCAAAACCTGGATACGCCGGTTTAAGATACGCCACCAAACGCGGTTGGCCTGTTGTGGCAAAGGACATTTGACCCTCAGCGGTTGGCGACGCCGTCAGGCAATAACGCGTCTTAGGACGTTGCGGGTAGAAATCCAGCTCGCGCAGATTACCTATCAGAGTCAAATCCGCTCGGAACACATCCGCCAGACAGGCAAGCGGGGCTTCGCCGCGCCGGGTCAGCACCTGATTGATGACCGATAAAACCCGCTGCTCCTGACGCGCCACCAGATCATCATTGAAAGGAGTCGGGCGCCAGTCCGCCAACGGCCCGCCCGGCGCGGGCTCGGCAAAACCGGTGCCTACCACCACCTTGGGGATGGCGTAATCGCGCAGCGCCAACATGGCCGTGGGTGAGAAATCGAACACCAGCAAATCCGGCTGCACCACATCCATCAACGCTCTCCAGGCAAGCATCTGACACTCCAGCGGGTCCGGCTCCAAATAGCCGAGCAGCAACATGGAGTCTGCCTGGCACGCGATGGGGCGTTGCAAAGTGATCTTCGGCAACCATACCGGCGCCTGCATCAAAGTGATGCCAGTGCCGGTAAAAAACGGATAGGCGCGAGACAAATCTTTGAGCGCCACTACCACCCGATAACCCGCCTTTTCCAGGACTTTTGCTATTGCAGAAAGCCGGGAGATATGTCCCAATTCGCCCCCGACTTCCCAGGTGCAGAGAACGGTTCGCCGCTTGCGCGTCACCATTTCGCTCGCCTCCTTCACAAAAACGCCCTTTGTAACACTTCCATAGGACTGAATGCATGAAGCATCCCCAATACGCCCTTCCGTTGTTGATTTTGTCCGCCGCCACGCAGAATGCCAACGCTGCCGCCACTGCCGTCGATGACACCGCCACCATGGCCCAAGGCCAGACTTACGTGGATATTCAGGTTCTGAGCAACGACTCCACGAATCTGGAAGGTGGAGAACTGGTCATCGAACAAGTCAGCAGCGCCTCCTACGGATCGGCGATCATCTACGGTGATGGCATCATCCGTTACACACCCGGTGAAAATTACACCGGCTCAGATGTATTCACCTATGAGGTGACGGACCAGTCCGGCTATGGCGGTTTCGCCAACGTGTTCAT
>DJFQ01000171.1:25401-26404 GCA_002432095.1 Marinagarivorans sp. UBA5868
AAACTCGCGCAACAAAACCTCCCGCCTCTATCGCGCCATTGCCTCCATACGCGCAGGAAACTCCACCAGCCTAAGCATTAACGGCACCAGCTTGCCGTTTGGCGGCGCCGCTGGTGATGACGGACTTGGCTCCCCCTGGACGCTTTTGTCGTCGTTGCAGTTCGACAATCTCGAACACGACCAAACCGGCAATGAAGCGGGTTACGAGTCGGACGCTAAAGGACTGATGCTCGGCCTCGGCTATCGCTTAAGTGGCGACCTCAACGTGGGCGCGGCGTTTGACTGGATGACCTACGACGTTGGCTACGACTCAAGCAGTGGCGATCTGGATTCCGACATCTACAGCCTTACGGGCTTCCTTAGCTGGTATCGCAACGCCCTCGCCCTCGACCTGCAGCTTGGTTACACAACCGCAGATACCAAAGCACAGCGTCGCTTTGAACTGGTGGACCCAGAAGCCTTCGCCGACAGCGACTACGGCAGCGATCAACTGGATGCAAGTGCCCAATTGGACTGGTCCTGGCAACGGCAAGCTTTGGCGTTGCGTCCGTTTTTGCGTCTGGATTATTTGAAGAGCAACATCGACACCTTCAGCGAAACCGGCAATTCCGCCTGGCTCGTTTCCGCCGAAAAACAAAGCCACGAGCAGATCAACACCAGCGCGGGTCTCGACACCAGCTACACGCTTACTTACTCCTGGGGCGTAATGGTGCCATCTGTCAAACTGAGCCTCGTCAACCAGGCCAACCTCAGCAATAGCCCGGTGGCCTTTCAGCTCATTAACGAGGAAAGCGAACTTGGCCGCTTCGAACTGCGCGCCGACTCCCCCGACAGTCTTTTCTACCAATGGGACCTCACCAGCGCCTTCATCCTCGCCAACGGCCTCTCCACCTTCTTCGGTGCGCAGATCCTCAGCGGATATGACGGGGTGAGTGCTTATCAGGTGAATGGCGGGGTGAACTGGGAGTTTTGATTCTTCTACTGTGCAGGCCCCCCTTAGAAC
>DJFQ01000111.1:0-32100 GCA_002432095.1 Marinagarivorans sp. UBA5868
AACAGGAACATCACCACGCCCAACTCAGCAACGTGGATGATGGTTTGTGGATCGTTGATCAGTTGCAGTCCAAAAGGTCCTATCGCGAGTCCCGCTGCCAAATATCCCAGCACCGAGCCGAGTCCAATACGTTTGAACAAAGGCACCGCCACAACCGCGGCACCCAACAGGGTGACTATGCCTACCAATTGCCCCGCATTGCCTTCGGCTGCCATGGCGAATCCTCAATGAATAAAAACAGGTGATGCTGACATGCCGTGCGACGAAATTGGCTGAATCGTGAGCACAGCCAGTGTGGACGATGCATAAACAGAGCGGCCATTATGACCCGTTCCAGAACGATTCGGAATCCGGCGAAAATTCTGGGGAATACCTGGACTTGATCACAGCAATTGAGACTATCAAAGATTAAATCAGTAATATTTCGCAGAAAGCGTCTCGGAAGCTATTAGACAGATTTCCATGTCTTGCAAAAGGGTGGATTCAAATAAGTTAATTGCGCTGCCGGCCCGCGTGTGACGCTTGCGCAGCGCCATCAATAAGACGAGACTGATGCGCCCTTTAACACCCGAGGAAAGGATATGCGCGCAAATACCCACTCAATCGTAATCGGATACATCGCCTGGATCTTTGGATTTATGGGCGCCCACCGCTTTTACTACGGCAAACGCCTCACCGGCACGATTTGGTTCTTCACTCTCGGGTTGTTGTTTATCGGCTGGATCATCGATCTCTTCCTGATTCCGTCAATGGACCGGGAAGCCGACATGAAATACACCCCGGGTACCTACGACTACAATATTTCTTGGATACTGCTTACATTCCTAGGGTTGTTCGGTGTCCATCGGATGTATTTGGGCAAATGGATTACCGGTATTTTGTATTTGCTCACGGGTGGATTTTTTGTGTTGGGTTGGCTTTACGATCTTTGGACGCTGAATTCTCAGGTTTCCGAGCGCAATGCACTCAGCCGTTAACTCAGCACATCTCATCCACATCATGGCTCCTTATGGGGAGTCGGCAGCATCCCGCATCGCCTAAACGTCGGCTTGCCAATGCGTTTGTGACACAGGCAGAAGACCAGCAAATAATGGTCTTCTGCGGTGATCAGGCCTATGCTAAATTACGGACCCCCCAAACGCATTCCCGGCGCTGCTTGCTAATCAGGATTGGGCGCTGATACCGACAGAAGATACCCAGCCGATAGGATATTCATGGACAGGCCCATTCAAAAAAAGAAAAATCCAAAAAAACTCTACTTCTCCGCCTTGGCGATCGGTTTGGTTTTTCTCGCCAGTTATATAGTCCTCTCCGACACTTCATCTGTTCAGCTCGACAAAGACGAAATTCGTGTGGGAATAGTGGAACAGGGAAATTTTGCGGTATTTGTGGTGGGCAACGGCACGGTCATTTCCAGAGATGCTGAATACGTGTTACCTAAAGCAGCGGGAGAAGTCACTTCTGTTGAAGTCGAATCGGGCGACTGGGTAAAAGAAGGACAAACCCTGTTCGTATTCGAGAACGAAGAACTACTTGAAGAATTTGATACACGGGAAGTTGGTTTGGCTGAAGCAAAAGCCGCTCTGGCAGCAAAAGCCTTTGAGCTGGAAACGCAAAAATTGCAACTAGAGACCGCTGTACTTCAGGCAGAATCCGCCTATAGGGTTAAAGAGGAAGAGCACCGCGCCCAGAAAATTCTGATGGAAAATGAAAATTCACCCGTCTCGATCCTTGACTACCGTCAAACAGAAATCCAAACCGTACAACTGCGAAAGATTTTTGAATTGGAAAAGAATCGGTTGAATAACTTTCACGATTCCATGAAGGTACAACTCAATCAGTATGAAGCGCGGCTCGACTTGGCAGAAAAAATGGTCGCACGCTTGCAGGAGCGCGTCGACAATCTGCATTTAAAGGCGAAAAAATCTGGCATTATCCAGGATGTCGACCTGAAACCCGGCCAACGAGTGGAAGTAGGGTCGGTTATTGGTGTTATCTCGAATCCAGACGATGTATATGTTCGCCTAAAGGTGTCCGCCGTGCAGGGTCATCGGCTCAAAGCTGGGCAAAATGCGATTATTGATGTTAGCGGCGTGGAAAAGCAGGGCAAAGTCGCGCGCATTGATCCCAATGTTAAAGGCACGACCATTGACGTTGATATCGAGCTGCTGGATAAAGAAGCCAATTTACGCAGCAATATGTTCTTAAGCGGCCGCATTGTTATCCTGGAAATGGCATCAGCGCTGTATGTGGAGGCGCCGTCCAATGCCATCGAAAATGGCAACTCAAGCATGTACGTGCTTAATGAAAACGGCGATCAAGCAATTCTACAAAAGGTAGAAACCGGCTATCTGTCTGCCGGCAAAATTCAAGTCGCCAGTGGGTTGAATGTGGGCGATAAAGTGGTGGTTTCCGATACCACCCGATTTCGCAGCGCTAATAGCGTTGCACTACGGTAACGCGGAAGGGAAAAGCTATGAATGGCAACAATCTAATTCAATTTGAAAAAGTCACCAAAATTTATCAGGCCGGCGACGTGGAAACCTTTGCCATTCACGAAGTGGATCTGCAAATCAAACGCGGCGAATATGTGGTGATTTCCGGACCGTCGGGCGGTGGTAAGTCGTCCATCCTATCCGTAATGGGCCTTTTGGATAAATGCACCAGCGGCCGCTATCTATTCAAAGGAAGCGATGTGACCGGCATGTCGCGCAGCGAACTCGCCAAGATTCGCAATACCGAAATGGGATTTGTTTTCCAGTCGTTCAATCTTATTGACACGATTTCCGTTTATGACAATGTAGCTTTGCCGTTGCGCTACCGCGATGACATCAGCGCGAAAGAAAAAGATCAGCGAGTAAAAGACGCACTGTTAAACGTGGGAATGGATCATCGTTTAAAACATCTCCCTGCACAACTCTCCGGCGGGCAACAGCAGCGGGTCGCCGTCGCCCGTGCATTTGTGGGTAGTCCGTCCATTATTCTTGCGGATGAACCCACTGGTAACCTGGATTCCAAAAGCGCCGAAATTGTGATGGAACTATTGCAGAAGCAGTTTGATTCCGGTGTCACCATCTGCATGGTCACGCACGATCCGCGTTATACCACCGACGCAACCCGTGCCATACATGTTTTTGATGGTTCCATTCAAAGTGAGGAATTCCGCACTCCTATGGGGAAGGCAGAAATAGCAACTGCGTAATCACGTAATAAACGGACGGAATCATGATCAGTATTTACGACATTAAACAATCTGCAATTCGGGTTTATCGCGATTACGAATACAGCGCGGTTGTTATTACCACTATGGCCTTCACTTTGGCCATCGCGCTATTTCTGTTCTCAATTGTTTTTACCATCAAATACAAACCTCTACCGGCCTACGAACCTCATAACATTGCCTGGTCCACACGCACAGAAAATGGCAACACATTTAATGTTGGTGGTTTAACCAGCTATGAATATGTTTACATCAAGCAGCATCAGAACCTGTTGGACCACTTTGGCCGGTTGGAGCGCAGTGGCGTAACCCTTAGCACCGACCAGTTTACTGAGCAGTTTCAAGCGATTGCGACTTCTTCGGAGCTGTTTCGGTTATTGGGTGTGGACGCGATGCTCGGGCGCGTTTTGCTGCCCTCCGATGATGTCGTAGGGGGAGATAAATCCATCATCATTAGCTACGACATCTGGCGCAATCTTTTTGACAGCGCGGATGATGTCATCGGTAAAACAGTCAAGTTAAACGGTAAACTTGCGACGGTTATTGGAGTAATGGGGGAGGGGTTTCGTTTCCCCACCAATCAGGACATTTGGTATTCCGATATCCTGCCAGAAGGCACGTTGCCGGACGACGGGGGCTGGAACAGTTTGTTTGGGCGTCTCAAGCCCGGTGTAACGATGGAGGATGTCGATAGGGAGTTCAAAAGATTAGGCGACCAAATTCGCAACGAATACCCTAACCAATACAAAGGCAAGGAAATCGTAACGGTTAAATTCACCGACCGCTTCAGTTATTACATGGGATTTTTGCTGTCGATTTTAACCATCGCCAGCGTTGCCATTCTACTAATGGGTTGTTTCAGCGTCAGCAATTTAATTATCGTGCGCAACCTGGAAAATGCCAAAGAAATCCTGATTAAGTCCGCGCTGGGTTTGCCGCTTCTGCGGGTTGTGACAAGTCTGTTATTGGAGACTTTCTGGTTGTGTGCTATCGCTACGTGTTTGGGTCTTTGGTTAACCCTTTTGGCGATTCAGTTTGTTGGTGCAGATGTGCTGGATGGCCCCTACTGGTGGGTGCTTGAGTTTCAAATGCCAATCTTTTTGACCGGCCTCGCTGCTGCCGCTTTTATTTGGCTTTCCACCGGTGTTATTCCGGTATGGATGGCGATGCGCCAGCCCACCAATGGTCTATTGGCCAGCGGTCGTAAAGGTGGTGCTGGCACCACGCTCGGCAAAGTCATGAGCGGTTTTATGACCCTGCAAATATTTTGCGCATTTATTTTAATGGTTTTTACCGGCGTATTGGTGGGCGGACTCGTCCGTATGATCAATGCGGATTACGGTGTACCGCGAGACGGCTTTTTGATCGCCGAGGTCCAACTCGGCGGTGCGTCCTATGAGGCACTTGAGCAGCGCGTGCAATATTACGATCGCTTCGTGGAGCAGGCTCGACAACTTCCCGGCGTAGAAAATGTTGGCGTGACCAGCGCCGTTCCCGGTTCGTGGGGCTTTTTATCAAACTTCACCTCCACTGAAAGAAAAATGGAAATCAACGGCGCTTTTCCCAAGTCCAACGAAATGCCCGTGAACGAAACATACTTCGCCACAATGGAGATGAAATTGCTGGAGGGCCGGAATTTTACCGAGGCGGACAAAGAAGGCGCCGAAGAAGTTGCCATTATCAACGAGTCCATGGCAAAAACTTTATTTCCAGGGGAGAGCGCAGTAGGCCGGCAGTTTCAATACGACCCGGAAAATGAGGGCATCCTGTTGACCGTAGTGGGAGTAGTGCAGGATGTGGTCAGCGGTAATCCACTTTGGTATCTCTCACCCGAGAGCGAAAACTGGCGGTCTCAGCTTTATCGGCCAATCCGTCAGAAGCAGCCTATCTGGGACAGTAATACCCTGGTAATTAAAACCCAAGACAATCCCTACAACGTCATCGACCAAATCAAGAATATTGCTCGGACGATCGATTCAGGAATTCCTTTATATGAAATTCAAACGTTCGATGATCTGCTGCGCGACAATGAGTCAGGATTTCGCCGGATGATCTACACATTTTTACCTGCGGCTATTCTCGCACTGGTGATTTCCGCCTTGGGGATTTACGGCATTACCCGAAGAGTAGTGCTGCAAAACACGCCGGATATTGGTGTTATGAAAGCGTTGGGCATCGCAGACAGATTTATTAATCGCAAATATTTTATTGCAGCCGGAATCCAACTGGCCATGGGCACCCTAGTGGGCGTCATATTTTCATTTTTCGTATTACCTAAATTGCCAGACGGCATCCTAATAACAGATAGCACGACTATTTTAATAGCCAGCTTAATCGTCACGGCCATTATCGCGTTGGTCGTGGCCGTCGCCAGTTACCTTCCTCTAATCTCAGCCCATAAGTTATCGCCACGTGATGCGATGAATTATCTGAGCATGAGCAAGGAATGAAAAGCTGGCCGTGGCGCATCATTTGGTGATTGATATAAAACAGGTGCATACCGAGGAGCGCCTTAAAATCCTGCGAGCTTAAATGCGAGTCCCACAAGAGCGCTCGCCACAATCACTTTGATTACACCAACTTTATACACGAATAACAGGATGCCGGCCCCAATGGCGATGAACGCAGAAGGCCATTCGAATTGCCCGTCGAGACCTTCCGGCCAGAGGACGTGATAACCGAAGAATATGGCGAGATTCAATATCACTCCCACAACCGCAGCGGTAATTGCCGACAGCGGGGCTGTGAATTTCAGATCGTTATGGGTGGTCTCGATAAATGGGGCGCCGGCAAAAATAAAAATAAAAGAGGGCAGAAAGGTAAACCATGTGACGATCACGGCGGCCACAGCGCCAGCGGCAAATACCAGGTCGGGACCAAACACCGCCTTCACATATCCCCCAACAAAACCGACAAAGGCGACCACCATAATCAAAGGTCCCGGCGTGGTTTCACCTAGGGCCAAGCCATCGATCATTTGCGTGGGGGTTAGCCACTGATAATGGCCTACCGATCCCTGGTAAACGTAGGGTAATACCGCGTAAGCGCCGCCAAACGTTAAAAGCGCAGCTTTGGTAAAAAACCACCCCATTTGTGTGAGCGTGTGATCCCAGCCCCAATACGACCAGAGGGCGGCTAAAGGTATGGCCCATAAGAATAGACCCGACGTCAGAACGAGGATTAAACGAAACCACTGAAACCGCGCGTGGACCGGCGTCGGTGTCTGGTCGTCGATAAGGGCTGCGCCAAAGTATTTCTGTGCTTTGCCATGCCCGCCGCCCACTTTGAAGTATTCCGGCCAAAAACGCCCACCCCAATAGCCGATCACCGCTGCGATAATTACGATGTAGGGAAAGGGGACATTGAGGGCAAAAATTGCCACAAATGCGGCAGCGGCTATCCCCCACATCACATTATTTTTCAATGCGCGAGAACCAATACGATGGGCGGCTTGCACCACAATGGCCGTTACCGCAGGCTTAATCCCATAAAACAAACCTGCCACCCAACTCACGTCGCCGTAGGCGATATAAACCCAGGACAGTGCTATCAAAATAAACAAGGAGGGCAACAGAAAAAGCACTCCAGCTGCAANNACCATGCAGTAGTTGAGCGCATGCAGAAATCGCCGCTCACTGATCCAACGACGGCGCTCCACCAGCTCCTGGTGCATGATGGCAATTTGTCCCGCCGGACCACCGAAGCTGATAAGGCCCAATTTCAACCAAAAGCGAAAGGCCTCCCAGAATCCAACCGGGGCGGGAACCTGCTGATCGACAGGATCTGTCTGAACGGTGTCATTCATAAGCCTTCCAGATACGTGCAGAGAGCAGGGCGTTGAACCTTCGGCCGCCGCTATTAATTTCTTCAGCGGTATACAGCTTTCCCCTGGATCCTGTCTATGGCTTTAAGGTATTTAGCTGGTGTTTCCCGGTGGACGGAATCCGAATCGTTCCCCTACGCCGAGGCATTTCTCAAGTGGGCTTGGCCATGGGTGCGAGATACAAACCGCTTCAAGTCAGATTCCTTGCAATAAATGCCTGCAATCAATTTCAAGACACGGTTCTAATTGGAAGTCGGAACGATCCTTGGATGAAGCTGCAGCCTTCGCCCGGGCGCGTGGGGAGTTTTATTTTTCCATCCGGCAGATTTTACGCCAGTCTGCACCACAGAACTGGGGTTGATGGCGAAATTAAAAGACGAGTTTGCCAAGCGCAACACCTAAGTGATTGCTTTGTCGGTGGATCCGGACGAAATCGCGCAATTTTGTTCAGCAACCATTAACAGATTTAAATGAATAACCGTAACAACCTATTGTGCGCCGCTGCAATTTAGGTAATCAGATAAAACCTGATACGAATTACACAGTTTCTTCATGCTGAGCGGAGTTTGCTACATAATACCCTGCATCCGAAAAAGCCTAAGGAAATTCCCTGTTCCATAATGCTCGGCTTGGCATCGTTATGCAGAATTAACTTGTACGGAGTAAATTGCTCGGCGCGGTGTCCGATGAGGAGCGAGATAGCACAACTTGATATACACTTTATCTAGATTTCAACGCTAAACCCAAAGGTGAAACCCATGAAAAAGAAGTTCTTAATATTAGCGATAATGCCGTTCGCTATAGCAGCGCACGCGAGCGCTGATTCGTGCAGCGTCAACATCGACAGTACTGACGCCATGAGATTTGATAAAGACGAAATTGTCATTGATAAATCTTGTAAAGAATTCACTATCAATCTTTCCCATTCAGGAAAGCTCGCCAAAAATGTAATGGGCCACAATGTGGTCATTACCAAGGAAGCCGACGTCAGCGCGACCGCCACCGATGCCATCGCGGCCGGTCTGGAAAATCACTATGTCAAACCTAACGATGCGCGGGTAATCGCGTTTACGGAAATTATCGGAGGTGGCGAAAAAACCTCCACCAGCTTCAAGGTCGATGCGCTAAAAGCTGGGGAAAAATACACCTTTTTTTGTTCATTCCCTGGTCATGTTGCGTTAATGAAGGGAAGTGTTACGTTGAAGTAACGGGGATTAATTGGTTGCTTTTCACCCAGGCAGGGATGCCACTATTGACGTATATAGCAGTATTGTGGCCGCACTATGATAGCCACTAGACCAGAAATTTATATTTAATTTGAATAACATTTCCAAATACCACCCCACGGTCGACGCTTAAACCCACCTCACGGCATGTGCATCGAAGTGTATATAACGATAAGTATTGTTTACTCCTTATCATGAACCCAGTTGATTTCCGCAGACAACAAATCAACGGTCTCGCAGCTAAAATCTTAATGTCCGAACGCTGATTAAAAATCAGGAGCTGCCATGCCTAAAATTCTTTTGTTAACCCTGTTAACCTTTCTCGGCATGTTTCAGCCGCACGCTTATGCTGCTCAAAGTAATCAGGATGTGAAACCCAGACCGGATGTACGCTTTACGTTACGCACCGATATCGCGGAGGGAAAACTGGTTTACATCAGCGAATCCGGCCCAACCAAAGGCCAAGTCAACCCTGATCTGCGTGTACCGGAAAATTCCGTGGTGCTCATTTCGGTGGTAAATGGAGATGGAGCCATCCATGACATCGCCGTTCCCGAGTTTGGCGCAAAATCCGAGCAAATCGTAGGCAAGGGTTCAGCTGCTGCGATTGTTTTCCGGGCAAATAAAAAAGGCGTTTATGAATATCTCTGCACATTGCCAGGCCATAAGGCCGCTGGAATGTTCGGCAAAATCGTTGTCGGCGACATAGAGCAGAAAGCGGATTCTGGTGCCCCCGATCTATCGAAGAATCCCAATGAGGTGGGTGAACCGGTCGGTAAGCGCGGAGCCAAGAATGTGGTTGTCGACCTCATCACAACCGAAGTGGAAGGCAAATTAGGGGAGGGCAGCACCTATCGCTACTGGACGTTCAATGACACTGTACCCGGTCCCTTTATACGAGTCCGAGTTGGCGATACCGTAACGGTGAACATGAAAAACGCGACCAACAGCACCCATATTCATTCCGTCGATTTTCATGCTGTTACCGGACCGGGCGGCGGTGCGGCGGTAACTCAGGCACCTCCGGGTCAAACCAAAAGTTTTACGTTTAATGCACTCCAGGTAGGTTTATATGTATATCACTGCGCTACCCCCATGGTGGCACAACATATCACTAATGGAATGTACGGCATGATTCTCGTGGAGCCGGAAGGTGGATTGGCGCCGGTAGATCACGAGTTCTACATCATGCAGGGTGAACTTTATACTGCTGAGAGGCACGGTTCGGTAGGGCGCCACGAGTTTTCTCTGCAAAAAATGCTCGACGAAAAGCCCGAGCATATGATGTTTAATGGCAATATGGCCGCTCTGACCAAAACCCATAAGCTCGAAGCCCAGGTTGGGGATACCATCCGTATATTTTTTGGCGTGGGCGGCCCCAATCTCACCTCAAGTTTTCACGTTATTGGCGAGATTTTTGAGCGCGTCTACGATCAGGCTTCATTGACCTCCCCGCCGCTGACGGACGTTCAAACGACATTAGTCCCCCCCGGTGGTGCGACCATGGTTGAATTCAAAGTTGATTACCCCGGTAATTACATAATTGTTGACCATGCCTTGGCGCGAGCGGAAAAAGGCTTGGCCGGAGTGCTGGTCGTAAAAGGCAAGGCGAATCCGGAAATTTTTAATTCGAAAGAGGCCGTGCTTCACACAGGCCATTGACAAAAATTCAGTTCAAGATTGCTGATATTTTTCCGCCAGTGAGAAGGCGCTAATGATGGACCATAGGCGCTTTACTATAAATAGGACCTAAGTGGACATAAGATCTTCGTGTGCTGTCGCACAATACGCCGAGAAAGACGAAATATAATAATGGCGTTTCACAAGAGTGTCTTTAACCTGCTATATTCTGGTTCTGCTGAATTCACAACATGACGTTTAAATAAAATTAATAATAAGGGGATTATCCTATGCAGCAAAGGCCATTTTACACACCTCTCAGAATTCTAAGTTTTGTCGTGTTGTTGGCTATGGGGGCGGCAATCGCGTATGCAATAGGAATTTCATTGACATACTGGAACGGCATCGGCGTATAGGACAAACCATCATGAATAATCGACAGGCTCGCAACTTCGCTATAGGCGCAACAGCAGTCTCTGCACTGGTTTTTCTAGCGCTTACTCTTGATAGCCACCGACAGTTTGGCAAACTGACCAACGCTGATCAGATCACGCCCCAAGTCACCCACGGGAAAGATGTTTGGCATAAATATAACTGCATTAATTGCCACACGCTTCTGGGCGAAGGTGCTTATTACGCGCCAGATTTAACCAAAATAACGCAGCATCGTGGTGAAGCTTACCTTCAAGCCTATATGCGCGATCCAGCGCAGTTTTACGATGAGAAAAAACATCGGCGATTAATGCCAAAACAGGATTTGAGCGATCAGGAAATCACTGACTTAATCGCCTTTTTGGATTGGGTCAGTAAAATCGATAACCAGGGATGGCCGCCGAGACCTATTCTTGTCACCGGAAGTTTTGTTCCTGGCGCAGACACCATAGGTTCTCATGCAACAGGTGAGGAGTCCGCGCCTTCCGCGGCGAGACCGGTGACAGCAGAGGACGACCCAAGAGCGCAGGGCGAGCATGTTTTCCGTACCGCTGTTCCCGCGTGTAACGCATGCCATTCAACAGCACCGGGGGCTGATATGGCTGGGCCCACTCTTGCAGGGCTTGCCACTCGCGCGGCGGAAATTCTCACATCGGATAGCTACACAGGCAGTGCGAAGGATGTGGAAGGATATATTCGAGAGTCTATTGTGAACCCGAGCGCGCATCTGATACCTGGAAAAATGTACTCAGCGAATGGTACATCGTTTATGCCCACAGGCTATGACAAGAGCTTGACCCAGGAACAGCTTGACCATCTAGCAGCTTATCTAGCCTCGCTTAAATGATGATTCACTAAAAATAACAATTCGCTAAAAATAACAAAGGCCGAACTGGCGGCGGCCATTTCGGTACAACCAGACGGAGAGTGATCATGCGTTACAAATCGCAGTCAGTGGCATATTGGTATTTCGCGGTTGCAATGGTGTTGTTCGGCTTACAATTGGTATTTGGTCTTTTATCCGCGTCGAAATATTTAGGGCCAGATCCGCTGCTCTATATTTTGCCTTTTGACGTAACAAAAGTAATTCATACCAATTTGCTGATTGTTTGGGTTTTGACCGGATTCATGGGGGCCACCTACTGGATGGTCCCGGATGAATCGCGAACAGAACTCCATAGTGTAAAGCTCGCCTATATTCAGTTGGTTCTTTGGGTGCTGATGGGCGTGAGCGCGATTATTGGCTATCTCTTTCGCTTTGGAACAGGGAATAAGCTTCTGGAGCAGCCCTTGCCCCACAAAATCGTCATTGTAATTTGCATGCTGATCTTCCTTTACAACATTGGCATGACGATAAAAAAAGCGGGTCGCTTTACAACGACTGAAGGCGTGTTGATGATCGGTCTGGTGACCTCCGCACTGTTGTTTTTTCCAGCCTTACTGCATTACGAAAATTACACGGTCTCGATATTTTATCGCTGGTGGACCATCCATCTGTGGGTGGAAGGTGTGTGGATGATGATTATGGGTGCCTTCCTTGCCTACCTGCTTATCCGGCTTTCCGGTGCCGATAGGGAAGTAATGGAGAAATGGTTATACGTTATCGTGGGGCTGGTTTTTATCGCAGGTATTTTAGGCACAGCGCATCACTACTATTGGGTGGGTGTTCCGACCTATTGGTTGCCAATAGGCGGTTTATTCAGCGCTCTCGAACCAGCCGCGCTGGTGGGCATGGCCATGTATGCCTACAGCGCTATCCGCCGAGCGGGGATGTCACACCCCAATAAGCTCGCCCTGCACTGGACAATCGGTAGCGCTTTATTTTCATTATTCGGGGCCGGCCTGTTAGGCTTGGCACACACATGGCCGAGCGTAAATAAATGGACACACGGAACATTAATCACCGCTATGCACGGTCATGCTGCCTTTTACGGTGCATATGCAATGATTGTTTTGGCAATGATCACTTATGCACTACCGTCACTCACCCGTGGAAGGCCCGAAGAGGGCAATAGCCTTGGTTATTGGGCATTCTGGTTGCAAATTGCGGGCATGTTCGGCATGACGCTTTCGTTTGCAACTGCTGGCATTGGACAGGTGTACCTCGAACGCATCATGGGAATGGGATACCTGGATGCACAGCTCAAAATTCAGGTGCATTTTCTGATGTTAATTGCCACTGCCTCTCTGTTTACGGTAGGTGTTGCGCTCTTTATTTATGACTTCTTCCGTCATGCACCTGCGTTCATTGTCGATAATCAGGAGGAAACATCTGCGGTAGCAAGAGCGTCTGTATGACACAGCCCGAAATATTTTCGACGATGAACACGGAGCCGCACCAGCCATTTTATTTTGCAACCGGCGATGAAGTGGCCATCTTCGAAAAGTGCCACCACCAGAATCTAGCAGTGATGCTCAAGGGTCCGACCGGCTGTGGGAAGACCCGTTTTGTAGAATATATGGCGTGGCGGCTAAAGCGCCCGCTGATTACGGTCGCGTGCCACGATGATCTGGCAGCAAGCGACCTCATCGGCCGATATCTTATTCGCCACGACAACACCGTTTGGCAAGACGGCCCTCTAACCCGTGCCGTGCGCGAAGGCGCGATATGTTATTTGGACGAGGTTGTGGAAGCGCGTCAGGATACGATCGTGGTATTGCATTCGCTCACTGATTATCGGCGCCTGTTGCCGATCGATAAAACGGGGGAAAAGCTTGTCGCTGCGCCCGGCTTTCAATTAGTGATCTCCTATAATCCTGGCTATCAACGCATGCTGAAGGATTTAAAACCGAGCACCAGGCAACGGTTTGTGGCGCTCGAGTTTGATTTCCCAAGTGCTGACGCCGAAGCTCAGATCGTGGCTCAGGAAAGCGGGGTCGATCATGCCACGGCTCATGCACTGGTTTCACTCGCGCAACGACTTCGCTCGCTGCGCGACCGAGGATTGGCTGAAATCCCAAGCACTCGATTGCTCGTTGCCGCAGCGTCGTTGTTTCGCAGCGGCATCGATATACGCACCGCGTGCTGCGCAGCAATCGTTGCGCCTTTGTCGGACGATGAGTCGCTGGTTGGCGCAATGAAAGATCTGGTCGACGTGACATTCCCATAGCTGAATTTAGAACGCTCATACTCGCATGGCGGAAGCAGAAGATGTATTAACCGACGTAGCGCGTCACGCTACCGTATTTGCGCAGAATCTCTGGCGAAAGTATCACCCGAGTACTGCAGCCTCTCGTTCCGTCAGCTTGATGACAGCCGCCCCACGGCTTGATTTTCTGATTACATCCGTTTTTAACAGATCCTATTCATTTCGGAATGCACAGACTCCAGCGCGTCCAACATTGCTCGCCACCGCATTGCGCCACAGTCAATCCCCATATTCCAGCAAACCGATCCCTGCTACCGATAACAATTCGATCTGGTTACCGGCTGATATCGAAATTGAGGATCCGTCGCATGCCCTGGAGATTTACCGTGTCATGGCACTGCAGCAAGCCATGCGCGCTCAGCGGGGCAGCGCGGAATTTATATCTCGAATAAACAATCCCTTGTGGCACGATCTTTTTTTATTGCTGGAAGCACACACCGCAAATCAGGATCTTCTTGAAATGCTGCCTGGACTGCAGCGGTCGTGTACAAATTTCCGCGCTATGGCTCTCCAGCGGCGACCGCCGCTGTCTGCCTTTTCGACTGAAAGAAAACGCGTAGAAATTCTTTATCATGAGCTGCTCAGTAACTCTGAACAGCTGCCGAGATCCGCAACGGCATATGACTCCTTTGTCCGGTCAGAAAAATTATCCACCGAGATGATTGGAGGTAACGGCAAATTTTCCCTGCGCGTTTGGAGCAGTGAACCGCTTTTGAAAGACTTGTGGATAGGCGAATTGCGCGTGCCTGCAGTCCAATTATCGGGGGAAGAAATCGTTGGCGAAGATTCTTCTGATAAACCAGCGCGCAGTACACATTTGTCGCGTCGTCCCGAAGTGCGTAACGCTACTGAGGGAGAAGATAAACAGGAGAAGTCATCGGCGTGGATGGTGCAGGGTGATGAATCTCATCCTCATGCCGAAGATCCGCTGGGTTTGCAGCGACCCGTTGATCGCGATGATGACATCGAAGCAACAGAATTTGGCGACATGGTCTCCGACCTCGCACAAGCNNCTGGTCGCCACCGCGGCGCAACCCAAGGAAGTTTTATTGTCTGATGATCCCCCTGAATCTCAGGCTCGCAGGGCGGAAAACCAGAACCCATCGGCGGAGGAGGGGTGGGACTACCCTGAGTGGGATTATCGAAGCAATAGCTATCGCAATCCCGGCGCTCGGGTCCTGCGCATACCTGTCGGCAAAGGATCACAAAAATGGGTAGAGGAAACCCTCGAAGCGCATCGCTCTTTGATTGGCAACATTCGACGACAATTCGAAATGTTGCGGGCACGCAGGATTTTATTTCGCAAGCAGTTGGACGGTGATGAAATTGACCTCGATGCCTACATCGCAAGTAGAGCGGACTTTCGTGCAGGCAGCAGCTTAAATGAGGCGCTTTATCAAGCTCGACGCACCACTGAGCGCAATGTGGCGATTACGCTGCTGATAGATATCAGCGGTTCAACCGACGGCTGGATCTCAACTAACCGACGTGTGATCGACGTAGAGCGGGAGGCGTTGCTGCTGGTTTGTATCGCGCTGGAAAGCATGGGTGAGCCGTATTCAGTCCTCGCATTTTCCGGTGACGGTCCGCGTGCGGTGAAAGTTCAACAGCTCAAAGCGTTCGACGAACGATTCAACCATGATGTTGCTTTAAAGATTAGCTCACTCGAACCGGAAAATTACACCCGTGCCGGTGCGTCAATACGGCACGCCACAGCACAGCTCATGGCAACCCCCGCCGCACACAAATTATTATTATTACTTTCCGATGGAAAGCCGCACGACAATGATCTTTACGAAGGCCGCTATGGCGTGGAAGACACTCGCCAGGCGGTAGTCGAAGCGAAGCTGCAAGGGATTTCCACCTTTTGTCTCACCATTGATCGACAAGCGGCTAACTATCTCCCTGCTATTTTTGGCAAACATGCCTACGCGTTACTACCCAGGCCCGAATTATTGCCGAAGGTGTTATTGGAATGGATGAAGCGGCTTCTGAAGCAGTAGACTGGAGCTAGTGCATCTCATGCCGGGTGCCAGACGAAGATGAAGCGTCACCTTTGATTCAGATCAAGCGCGCTGGATTCAGTTTGGAAGCAATGATCGCTTTCACATCTGAAGGAGGTCGTAGGTGGTAACGTTTCGCAAAACAAAAATGCACAACGAGATGAGATCCATACTATGGGAACACCTCCTTTAGATGACTCTGAGGGTTCACAGGCGATATTGCAGCTGGCATCCTGCCCGTTTTCTCAACTTAAAATTTGGTTACACCAAGCCATAGTAAGTGGGATGAAATATCCAACGGCAATGACGCTGGCAACACTAGCGGTCGACGGAACCCTTGACCAACGCATAGTATTGCTGAAACATCTTGACACTGCAGGACTAGTGTTCTTCGCAAGTGACAACAGTAAGAAAGTTCGCGATTTTTCTTCCCACCCATTTGTCAGCGTTCATTTCCCATGGCATACGCTGGATCGGCAAGTTCGAATCAGTGGTAAAGTCTATAAATTGGATCCGGCCCTGACTACTCAATATTTTATTACGAAACCCGATTTTGAAAAGACAACTGCACCGGCATCTGAGATGGAGGAGGAGACGTTTAATAGTTCTCGGCACTTCCTGCTTAAGCAGTTCCATATGATGCAGAGCAAATTCTACGGTGGGGGAGATCGACGCGCTGGCCAATGGAGTGGCTATCGTATAGTTCCAGATCGATTCGAATATTGGCAGGGTGGTGGAGCGCAATTGCGCGAACGGTTCGTGTATCAGACAGTGGAGTCCGGCGCGTGGGAAATTTTACAACTATCAGATTGACATTCGCACCACCACTAATCATAAAAAAGAAATGCTCAGCCCGGCTTGCCATCCGCGCGCGGGCTCATCAATACAGGACCGTAGAGAATTACAAAAAGACCGAATGCGATGATCCACGCGAGCGCTGACAAGCTCACCCCTAATCTGAAATCCAACGCACCTGCAGCCACCAGCAAGCGCAATACAGTCGCAAGAATAATTGCAATATAAACAAGTAAACCAAATCGCAGCAATTTCAACGGGCGTCCTGTATGGCCCATAGTTACACGGGTCATTACACCAAGAATGAGCGTGGCCATACCTCCGACACTCATGGCGTGTTGCCAGACGCTGCCACTAATAACAGGTATGAAGGCGGCTACACCGCGCAATAGCAATGCGGTCACCACCCATAAATAAGCCAGGTGCAATATCCAAAGCAAAGGTTCGCGCGTTGTTTTCCACCCGACCCAACCGACCAAGCGCAAACTGTTAGCTACAGCGGCGAGGAGTGCGAGTACACTTTTTACTTGGATCGGCAATGGAAACCAATCCGCCACCAAAAGCAATGCCACACTGCCGATTGAAAAAATCTCGAGACTACGGAATGTCTTCACCGCTTCTGGATTATCGCCATGCGACTTCAACCAATTTCTGGAAAACGCGGGGATAATTCGGCCCGCAATAATCACCATCAAAAGCGTAATTACGTTAATTCCGTGTTGCTGACCTAAATATAAAAGATCCATTTTTTGGGTTATCAAACCGATCTGCATCAGCAGGTTTCCGGCAAAAAGCAGCGCCAGCACGGCCACCAGAATAAAGTTGCGACGGTTATTGTAGGTGATCAGCACCCGTGCCACATAAATCCCTAATACCGGTAAAAACGCCAGGTCCAGCACTGCCACAAACAAATCGGGCAGCCAGCCACCGAACCACATGGCCAGTCGACCAACGAGCCATAAAAGCAACAGAGCTAGCAGCTTGTGACCTTGTAAAGGTCGTGCGCCCGTCCAATTGGTCATGGCGGTCAACACAAACCCCGCAGTCGCGGCCGTAACAAAACCGTAAAGCATCTCGTGACTGTGCCATTGCACGGGTGCCCAACCCACAGGTATGGGCATTCCCCAAAACAAAAACGTAATCCAACCTAACATCACCGCGACGGCATAAATTCCCGTGATCAGAAAAAAGGGTCGAAAGGGATGAGCCAGCAGTGCAGATATCGGATTATGACGTAGTGATTTAATTTCGTTCATGGAGCGAATCCAGGTGCATCGGTTATTGGAACTGAATATTGAGTTGGCTGAAGCCACCTGCGGGAAAAACTGCTCGCGTTGGCGAGGCACCAGCTCCATGGGGACGCTAGCAGGTGATAACCGGTCAGACAAGCAGTTAAACGCTTTAGGTCGTCAACGAGCAGAGAGCATCAAGTCCTTATGTCCAATACTGTTTAGTATTGGACTAGTCCTAATTCCGGAAAAGCCCGTGTATAATGCCGCGCTCTCTGGTGCCCGTGTGTATAACGTTGCACATCGCATGGGTCTTCATATCCCGTTCTAAATACATACATGAGATACCGAATGGACCTTACAGACCAAACATCGGGCGGCGCGGCCGTTTCTTCTGGCGATGTGCCGGTGGCGATCATCATGGGATCGCGTTCTGATTGGCCGACCATGCGCGAAGCAGCCAGTGTTCTGGATGAATTCAACATTCGTTACAACGCCATGGTGGTTTCCGCTCATCGAACTCCGGATCGATTAGTGTCGTTCGCTACATCCGCGGCCGCGTCTGGGTACAAAGTCATTATTGCCGGCGCCGGCGGCGCTGCGCATTTGCCGGGAATGACGGCTTCCATGACGGAGCTTCCGGTGGTTGCCGTGCCGGTATCAAGCCATGCGTTGAATGGCATGGACAGTCTTTTATCCATTGTGCAGATGCCTCGTGGCGTCGCTGTGGCGACTCAGGCCATCGGCGGCGCCGGGGCATTCAATGCCGGGTTGATGGCAACCCAGATCCTCGCATTGGGGGACGCC
Source organism: Marinagarivorans sp. UBA5868 (assembly GCA_002432095.1). Lineage (GTDB taxonomy): Bacteria > Pseudomonadota > Gammaproteobacteria > Pseudomonadales > Cellvibrionaceae > UBA5868. The sequence continues at coordinate 18,305 of DJFQ01000111.1, forward strand.
GATTTAGCAGCGCGTCTGCGCGATTGGCGCGCACGACAAACTCGCGATGTGCCGGTGGAGGTTGAATGATGCGCATAGCGGTAGTCGGCGGTGGCCAGCTTGCCCGCATGATGGCGTTGGACGGGTTGCGCCTGGGTATTCAATTCAGTTTTCTGGTTGAGCCTGACGAATCCACTCAGTGCGTTGACGGTCTGGGTGAAAAAGTTGTTTGGGATTTGGGCGAGCTACTTAATAACGACGACAAATCTTCCTACCGCGAGCTGTTCGAGGCCCTTGGCCGTCCCCAAGTAGTCACTGTGGAAAAAGAAGCGGTGCCGGTGGAAATTCTTCGCGGCCTGACCTCTTTTGCCCAAGTTCATCCCAATCCCGATGCGGTTTACCAAACCCAACATCGCGCGCGGGAAAAACAACTGCTCAGCCGTTTGGCCATACCCACGGCCAATTTTCACGTGGCGACGACTTGTGCTGAAGTACGCACAACGTATGAAGTGTTCGGTTTACCGCTTTTTATTAAAGCAGTGGAATCCGGTTATGACGGCAAAAATCAATGGCAACTGCACTCAGAAGCTGACCTGGAAAGCTTTGAGCGGGAAAGACCGACAGGCCCTTGGGTAGTGGAACAGCATGTGCGGTTTGATCGCGAAGCATCTTTAATCGGCGCGCGCTCAGCTTCGGGGGAAACGGCTTTTTATCCGTTGACAGAAAACCTGCATCGGCGAGGAATTCTGATTCGCTCCTTGGCGCCCGCGCCGAATTTGCCTGAGCAAACAACACGCAATGCCCGGGACTATATGGAGCGCTTATTCAACGAAATGAATTACGTTGGCGTGCTGGCGATGGAATGTTTTGTTTGCGGTGACGATCTTCTCGTAAATGAATTAGCGCCGCGTGTCCATAATAGCGGCCATTGGACCATGGACGCCGGCATCTGTAGCCAATTTGAAAATCATGTGCGTGCAATTGTGGATTGGCCTTTAGGCAACACCCAGCCGCGCGGTCCAAAAGGCATGGTGAATATTCTCGGCTCCCGCGATCTCACCAAACATCAGCCAAGACAACCCGGCCCATCCTGGCTCAACGGGTCCAGCACCTTTCACTGGTACAACAAAACCGACCGTCCAGGTCGCAAACTTGGCCACATTAATTTAGCGCACGATGATCTGCAAACCCTACAAGAACAGCTCGCCGCACAGGACCAGCAACTTTATGGGGAAGCATAGAAATAAATATGGTGATCACAGATAAATAAAAACGGCGGCACACCTTATGTCCATCCCCTCCCCTCAGCCGCTCTACCCTGTTTACAACGCGCTCACGCAAATGACCATGACCGATTACCCGGAGTTGCAGACGTTCCTGCAATCCGGGCAGGCATGGCGACAACAGCACTGGCAATGGGGGCGGGATTTTCTCCGCTTTATCGGTCGCAATAAATCCGAACATACTTATGTTCGCTTTCGTAACGAAGTGGAACGTTTTCTTTTGTGGGTTTTTTTATTCTGCGACAAACCCGTTCAGGAACTGCGCAAAACACAATTGTTAGACTACGCCGACTTTTGTTGGAAACCACCGGTCAACTGGATCAGTCTTGCCAATGCGGATCGCTTTATTCACCAAGACGGGTTTTATCACAGCAATTCACTGTGGGCACCCTTCCGGCTTAAAACACCCAAAAATCAGCCCAACATTAATATCGACAAAAAGAAGTACCGCCCCTCGCAGGAAACCCTTACAGCGACATTCACCGCGCTGGTCGCCTTTTATAAATATTTAATGAATGAGGAAATTTGTGCGGGCAATCCCGCGCAGATCGCCAAGACCGATTGCCGTTACTTTATTGCGGACGCACAGGTCAAAGAAGTGCGACGTCTTTCAGAAGCTCAATGGCAATACGTGATGGAAACCGTTCACGAAATGGCTGCAGAAGATTCTCTTTATGAACGCAGCCTGTTTATAGTCGCCACACTCAAAACACTTTTTTTGCGAATTTCTGAATTATCCGAACGCCGGGACTGGTCGCCGACGATGGGACACTTCTGGCAGGATGAAAATCAAAACTGGTGGCTGAAAATTTTTGGCAAAGGAAGAAAGCTCCGCGATGTTACCGTGCCGACGCAATATTTGGACTACTTAAAGCGATACCGAAGCTTTCGCGGTCTCCCCCCTCTTCCCTACCCTGGTGAACAATCGCCACTGGTGGAAAAAGTGCGAGGCCAAGGCGGCATGACGGCGCGGCATCTTAGCCGGTTGGTGCAGGACGTATTCGATGCGACCTATATCAAAATGAAAACGCGTTTAGGCGAAGATCAGGCCAGGAAATTACAGGAAGCCTCCACCCATTGGCTGAGACACACCGGCGCCAGTATGGAAATTGAGCGTGGACGAGCCTTAAAAGACGTGTCGGAAGATCTGGGTCATGCGAGCATGGCAACAACTGATACGATCTATGTCCAGAGTGAAACCCGCAAGCGCGCGGAGAGCGGCAAAGGACGAAAGGTAGATTGATATTTTTAGCGCTTCCGGCAGAACTTTAACCAGACGAAAGCAAACCTTATAAGCTCCAAACCGAGCGCGGCATATCCGAAAAGGAGGGTGCATGAGCAACTCGCAAACCGCTAAATCAACTAGCCAATCCCGAACACTTCTTACCGAATTGATGANNTGCGTCACAGTGGCAATGGACGACATTGATTTTCGCTACCCGGTGGAGGTCGGTGATCTGGTGACACTTGAAGCCTCCGTTCATTTCGTCGGCACTACATCGATGATAATTGGAATTGAAGTTCACGCCGAAAACACCGTCAAAGGGGAAAGTCATCACACCAACACCAGCTACGTCACCATGGTCGCCCAGGACGAAAACGGCATTTCGTGTCAGGTTCCACCACTTCTCCTGCAAACCGAAATCGAAATTAGAAATTTCCATGCCGCCGTGGCGCGACGCGACGCGAATAAGTCCTTTCGCAATAAATTGGATACGATGAAAACAGATTTAGAGTTGGATTTAATCGTCCCGCAATTAAAATCTTATCGGTGCGTTATTCAGAGACCATAGTGGCGTAGGGATAATATTGGATGGTCTCGCCTCAAAACATCGCGTAACAAATCCAGCCTATTTATCTCAGTAAAAAAATTGCGCATATCGTGCAGAAGAAATAGCCTCCATTTAAAATTGAAATTCGCGCCAACCATTAGGCGTATAAAGTTATAGTCAAAATTAACGTATCAAATAACCCGCGCTCGAATAATCATATCTATATTCCCACCGTCACTCATCATTATTTAAATCGGTATTGAGTCGGCAGTACTCCTCGACTAACGTCACAGAATTATGGCCTCAGTTTGCCTTATGCTGAGCGTTCTCACCGGGTTTCGATTCCTGCTTGGGTGCTGATCTGCGTCGCCCACATCAAATGCTCATGCTGACCACAGCGAAAAAGGTCGCAACGTGCTTTTGGCAAATCAAACCTTCACGTTTAAACACTTAGGAATACGCGAATATGACCGACATTAAAAAGTCTGATAAGGAGAACTCGGAATTCACCTCCCGTAGACGCATTGTGAAGGTACTGAGCTCCGCCTTCGTTGCAGCGCCAGTTATGTCCATGCTTGGCTGTGGTGGCAACAATGGCACGGGAAGTTCATCAAGCTCCAGCAGCTCATCAAGTTCAAGTTCCAGTAGCTCGTCGAGTTCCAGCTCCAGTAGTTCTTCAAGCTCCAGCAGCTCATCTAGCTCCAGCTCCGGGCAACCCGCCGGGTGGCTGACAGGCGGCACGGACAGCATGCGCGCGCAATTTCCACCACCCAGCCCTTTTAGTGGAAACGATACTGTTTGCCGTGTGCATCAGGCGATTAACCTGGGACCTTGTTACTTCGACCGCACCGACAATGGCGAAGATATTTCTGACGGCCAACCGGGATTGCCAATGGTCTATGCCATTAAAGTAGTTGACGCCAACTGCAACCCCATCAGCAACGTGGACGTGGAGATCTGGCATACCAACCATAAAGGAGTGTATTCGCTGGATGATAGCCAAGCGACGCGCCGAAGCGGTCAAGGGGGTCTGCAAGGCGGTGCATTTAACGGCAACAATATTTGCACTGATGCAAGCAAGCCGGATGTTATGGCGGAATCTCGCAGCGGCCGTTGGTTTCGTGGAGTTCGCACCACAAACGCTGAGGGTATCGCCTATTTTATTTCATGCCTTCCGTCGGCCTATCCGCCGTCGAGCCCTGGGCAACCTGGTCTGCGTTGCACACACGTGCATGCGCGATTTGCCCGCGATGGACGGCAACACCTCACAACCCAGTTTTGCTTTGATGAATCACAGCTGGATGAGATTTATGCCGCCCACCCTGAATACGCCAACCCCTCCAACCGCCGCAAAGCCTCAAACGATTTCGAGTTTTCTGGGGTTGATTACAGAAATTACGCCTTCACATCCAGGAAGCAGGCAGATGGATCTTTATTGTCTTATATCACCGTGGGAATAAATTTCACTTGACCCTAATAATGGTCGGCCCTATTTAGGGCCGACCTGTATTAAACAATAATGCTCTTACAATAATATCCGCCACCCAAAACAAGCTTCATGCTATTCCCCTCAATGAATCGCCTTATAGATAAAATAAACAAATCCAAGCAATAACTCGCCGCTGCTTCTGCAAAGAATCCCCTTTTCTTCCAACAACCGCATATAGGTCATCGGATCACCAGGAATTACAGCTTCGTCAATCCATTTCATGCAATCACCCTAAGTTCTTATCTACTCGGGTGTGAGGTAAATATCGACGCTAGTCGTGTACTCTGGGCTGTCCCAGCAACCCGACCGCCAGGTTTGGTTTTCCACCATATTGAGCGTTTCTGTTGCATAGCCCGGCAGGTTGACGGTGATGTCTGCGGCCTCGCCATCCTCTGAATAATCAAAGCTGATTTCGCAATTTTCCAGACCGGGATTGCTCGACAGCCCTTCGGAACACATTAGCTCGCCGGTGGCAATATCATAGACGTTGACTTCATATATCGGGATAAAGATGGGCGGGCAGCCTCCCCCGCTACCGCCGCAGCCGCTAAATAGAAGACTCGCAACCACTATGGAACAGAATTTTGAGTTCATGTTTGATTCCCTTTCGTTGTCGGTATTGCGAGCCTAATAGGTTTGCGCGAAGCAGTCTGAGGGCTGTGTCTCATGAAATAACCAACGTTCAATGCAAGACATTGGGATGAGGGAGATCGACGGATTGAATCAACCGGCGGTACGAAATTAAACTGATCTCACTACAATCTATCGGCAACTCGCAATTCCGACTTGTAACGTTAGAAAAATAAAAATGTTATGAATTCGTGATATTTCTTTAAGCTAATCAGCATAGAATCCACTGATAGTCGTTGCATCTTGGTAGTGCTAATACGGTGACAAATCACCCGAGGCCAGCGCGATAGGTAGCGGGGTAGCGTTAATCCGTCGCACTCAGGATAATCTTATGCCCCATTCTCTTAAATTGGCCCATGTCAACCAGACTCCTTGTCAAACAAAGGAGCGGCGGCGTTTTCTTGTCGTGGAAGATGAGCACGACCTCGCCGATTTGATAAGCATGCACCTTTCCAATTTGGATGCAACTGTCAATCAATGTCACCGTGGCGATGACGCATTGGCATTAGCATTGAAGCAGCATTGGGATTTGATTGTGCTGGACCTTTCGTTACCCGCCATTGACGGTTTGGATATTTGCCGTGAATTACGGGGCAAGGGATTGGCCACACCAATATTGATGCTAACCTCCCGGTCGACAGAGCTCGACCGGGTGCTGGGTTTGGAACTCGGCGCTGATGATTACTTGTGCAAACCTTTTAGCACTCTCGAATTCAAAGCGCGCGTCAAAGCACTGCTGCGTCGTTCGGCACTACACCAAATACAGCCTGAAAGCAGCGACATCGACTGCCGCATCAATGAACTCTATGTGAACCGGATCAATCGCAAAGTTATCGTCGCTGGCGCACCCGTAGATCTGACGGCCAAAGAATTCGACCTCTTGTGGCATTTCGTCAGCCGACCAGGTCAGGTATTTCGCCGCAGCGAGTTATTGGACGCGGTATGGGGCTACGGCCACGACGGTTACGAGCACACGGTCAACAGTCATATCAACCGTTTGCGAGCCAAAATTGAACATAATCCTAGCCAACCAAAATATTTATTGACTGTCTGGGGTGTCGGCTACAAGTTTGCCGAGCACAGCTCGTTTTGCGCGCCGGCATGATTAAGCTTGGCAGTCTTTACTCGCGGCTTACGGTGGTAATGATCGTCCTGTTTATCGCCATCGGCCTCGCCTATCTGGCGCTTGTATTTTGGAGCAACCAACGTTACTACCAGGAGACTACCCAGAACTTAAATAAAAGTCTGGCTATGTATATAGCTGGCCGCGCGCCGTTAATCCACGATGGGGAGGTTAACGAGCCGGCAATGAAAGAACTCGCGGAGCTGGTAATGGTGGTCAATCCCATTGTTGAAGTTTACCTGGTGGACACCAGCGGCCAAATCTTGACCCACGCACTTCCCGCAGAAGAAATTGTGCGGTCTCGGATTGACCTGGACCCAGTGCACGACTTGCTCAACCAACAGCGCCCGCTGCCCGTAACCGGCACAGACCCACGCTCGATAAATGGAAAAAAAGTTTTCTCGGCTTGGCCAATCGAAGATCACGACCAAATAGCAGGTTACCTTTATGTGGTACTTGAAGGCGCCACCTATCAATCATTACGAGACTCTTTGCAAGGCAGTTACGCACTGCAGTTGAGCTTGGCCGGCTTGGTCGCCATTGTATTTTTCGCCGCACTCAGCGCACTTATTATTTTTGCATTTATGACCCGGCCGCTGCGACGACTGGCCCAGGATATGGAGCACTTTCAAAGCACGGAACTACAAACGCCGAAACCAGTGCCGCTGAGCGGCAATGAAATCCATTTTCTGCGAAATACCTTTGATGCGATGAAAAGCCGCATTCGAGATCAAATGACCAAGCTTGAAGAAACGGATCGGGTAAGGCGTGAGCTGATTTCAAATGTGTCACACGATTTGCGAACTCCCTTGGCTTCCATGCAAGGGTATTTAGAAACCCTCACTCTGAAATCCAATAAAATTGACGACCAGCAACAACATCGTTATCTCGAAATTGCCCATAAACACTGCCTGCGTCTTACGCAGCTCGTCCAGGAATTGTTCGAGCTGAGCAAGCTTGATGCCGGACGCACACAACCACATATGGAAAACTTTTCTCTAGCTGAATTACTTCAGGACGTATCACAAAAATTTTCTTTAAGAGCGCAGGAGAAGCAGGTACAACTTGAAGTTATGCCCGTTAATGATTTATGTACAGTCCAAGCCGACATTGCTTTGATTGAACGGGTAATCGAAAATCTCATTGACAATGCCATCCACTACACGCCCACGGGCGGCTCTATTCAAATGACCTTAAAGCGGCATAGAGAAACCATCGAAGTTCAGGTAATGGATACGGGTACTGGCGTCCCCGCCGATGAGCTGCCCCGCATCTTTGAACGTTACTACCGTGCGCGCAAACACAAAGACCCCGCCTTTGGCCACGCGGGTACCGGCCTAGGACTTGCCATCGTTAAGCGCATTCTTGATCTCCATCAATGCCGCATTGAAGTCATCTCCGAACTGGGCGCTGGCACCTGTTTTCAATTTTCATTGCCCAGCCAAGACGCTCTCCCATCGCGAGCCAAACGAGATTCCGCGTGATTTTTTCGTGATAGAAATATTTCCCCCCTGTGAAGGTTTCCTCGCAGTTTTTTGCAATCATTTTCTGCGCGACACAATTCACCTCTTATAAATCAGAAACAGGAGAGAAACATGATTAATCCACGACTAGCGTCAGTCGCCTTTGCGCTTACTTGTATATTCTCGCTCGCGGCGTGCGGCAGCAGCGATAATAACCACAATCCCATGATGCCAGTGGACCCTGAAACCGCCCCTAGGGCAGTAATTGACCGTTTTAGCGATCAAGCTGGCACTCTGTTCGTCCGCACCCCGAGCAACGGACTGCCTGCTGCGAACGAGGCCATCGCCTTTGATGAAGGTCCCTTCATTACCAAAGGATTGGGGCCGGGTGGCGAGTTGGTGGAGTACTACAATTTCGATGTAATGCCGACTGAACCAGCCCCTATTTTTGTCTTGTTTCGCGAAGGAGAGGATGCTCCTGTAGCGGGTCAGCTCAACATCGTTGATGTCATTCCTGGTGATCCTGGTTACAACGATTTTTGGCACGTACAACGAGTCACTGTACCGGCGAATTATGTTGCCAACACCCTCACCAGTCTCAACGAAATTATGGCCATGGCTTACGAGATAGTCCCCACCAATATTCTCGTAAATTGTCCTATTGTTCCCGCCGGTTCAACGGCCGAAAAACGTTACATCGATGAAGATAATGGCTTGGTTGAAGGTTGGTACGAAGGCACCGTGGTCAGTTATTTCAATTTCAGCGAAAAGATGTTAACCACCGACCCTGTCAACGCCGAAGTTCCTTTGTCGCCAATATACGTGACATTTAACATCAACCCTGACCAGGAAGGCGGCGGGCCATCTTCGGGCTTTGTAACTGAAATGGATTCAGATCAGACGCATAACGTGGTAGCGACCTTGCCGGAGGACGCGGCTTATTCACCGCTATGGCTGGTCAGCGTCTATGACAATATGGACTTCGATACGGTATCTGACTGGACTTCCGCAACTGCAGCAAGTCTTCTAGGAAGTGGTGTAGCAACGCCAAACTGCCCGATTGTAAGCGTACAAACGGGAGACTGACACAACGCCTACCGTGCCTGGGATCCTCAGTATTTCAGCCTAAAAGGAATTAAATCTGAGGATCCCCCTCCACTTCAGTCATCAGCATATTTATTGAAGCAAGGAGCTTACATTCCTGAATTCGATACCTTTAACTTCTTGCTGTGATTGACTTTGCAGGAAGTTATTTTTGTAGTTTATTTCCCTCGCCCATGAGGCCGATTAAAATCCAACAAAGGTCCAGCCGGCACTATCCCAGTCGGATTGATGGTGGCGTGACTGCGATAATAATGACCTTTAATGTGTTTCATATTTACTGTCTCCGCCACCCCTGGCCATTGATAAAGTTCACGGGTGTATGCCGAGAGATGCTCGTAATCCTTAATGCGTTTTAAGTTGCATTTAAAATGCCCGTAATACACCGCATCAAAGCGGACAAGAGTGGTGAATAAGCGCCAGTCCGCTTCTGTTACCTGATTGCCGAGCAAATAGCGATGCTGCGCCAAGCGCAAATCCAATTCATCCAAAGTGGTAAATAGCGCGCCCACCGCTTCCTCATAGGCCGCTTGAGTGGTAGCGAAACCGGATTTATACACACCGTTATTTACCGTGTCGTAAATCCGTGCGTTCAGAGTGTCAATTTCACTCCGCAGCGCTTGCGGATAATAATCTCCAGGTTGCGCTCCTACCCCATCAAAAGCACTGTTGAACATGCGGATAATTTCGGAGGATTCGTTGTTAACCGGTCGATTTTGCTGCTTATCCCACAATAAAGGCACGGTCACGCGTCCGCTGTATACGGGATCAGCAGCGGTGTATACCTCGTACAAATAACGAGCATTGTGAAGAGGATCGGGAACGACACCTTCATCATCGTCAAATGTCCAACCACGCTCCAGCATCAGTGGGTTGACGACGGACACAGAAATCATAGACTCAAGATTTTTCAGCTTGCGGAAAATCAGCGTTCTGTGTGCCCACGGACAGGCAAGTGAAACATACAAGTGATAACGCCCAGGCTCGGCTTTAAAACCGCCCTCACCTGTCGGGCCGGGACCGCCATCTGCGGTAATCCAGTTGCGAAATTGCGCTTCGCTACGCACAAAGCGACCATCGTTGGAGTCCGTGTCGTACCACTTGTCATGCCATTGACCATCAATAAGCAAACCCATAATCCACCTCTTTTAAAACTGTCTGTACTCATAAGAGTCGCCAAAGGCGGGATAGATCCCCCGCAGTGGGCAATCCGAGCACTCTCGATCTTGGCTACTTGTGTCGCTCTTCCCGCATCGGCCAGCCTCGTCGATGGTGCATGTCGAGTGTGCCTACATTTGGAAGGAATCATATGGACGAATCTATACAAAATCTTAACTACACTGCCGATGGAATCCGCATTTAATATTGGGGCGAAGTTTTGTTAAGTCGCTGCGTGGGACATAGGCGCAGTTTGAGGTTAATCAAGTGAATGGCATTGCATGAACCAAAACGGCAAACAATTCGACGCAAATACAAAAATCGCTATTACAGCCATGGCTTGCTCTGCGTTGCTGTTTCTGCTGGCTGCGTTGAGCACTAATGCGAATAGCATCATCGAAATTGAACAGCAAATTCTGTCTGCAGTGGCCGAATCCTCCAATCCATGGCTGGATGTCTTTTTTAATTGGGCAACGCTTCTAGGTGATTTTAATGTGATGTGCCCGATTGTGATTGTTAGCGCGGCAGTCCTGCTTTACAAACATCAATTTAAAGTTACCGGCGTGTTGTGTGTAAGCTTTTTTGGCGCCGCGCTAACAACGACCTTACTTAAAATAATGTTTGATCGCCCGCGCCCGGATTTATTTGACAGTGCTTTAACGTATTTGCCATCGAACGCTGCATTCCCCAGCGGACACACCACCCACGCGACTGCACTGGCACTTTGTTTGACCTGGCTGGCGTTTCGCCAACGGCACTATTTTCTGTTAGTTGTGGCCAGCATCATCGCGACGTTGGTGGCCACCTCTCGTATTTATCTTCAAGTACATTGGCCTACGGATTTACTGGGTGGTTTAGCGGTGTCGTTGTTTTGGGTGAGCTTTGCCGTGTTAATCACTGATTACTTTCCACGAAGCGTGAACAGAACGGCTAGATAGCGCTAGAGGCGCGCCTAATTGCCGCCCAACTCTGTTTTGCTAAGCCGATAAGCCAATATCGACAACACAAAAACACTGATATTGGTTGTGACAGGATTGAACGCTGCTGTCGTAAGAGTTGGCTGAAACAGCATCACGAACCCTAGCAGAACCACCATAAAAAATGCGCTTAACACCAACGGCCACCGATACCTCCAAAATACCAGCAGCACTAAACCAAATAGAATTTCTAAGAGNNGGTCACTACTGAATCCGGCAGCGAGATTCATCGCTATTTCGTCTGCATCAGGCCCTAACAGCTTCGGCACCAAACCGTGGTAGCACCACACAAATACCAATGTCATCCTGGCAATGGTGTAATTAATTTTATTACCCTCCACGAAGAAATCTCGCCTCATGATCCGGCGCAGGCATAAGACAGGTGTCGTGCTTTCCGAAAAGGAAGTAGCGATTCAACGCAATTCGATCGTACAACCAATCTCTAAGCCTCCGTGGCATCAAGTTAAAAACAGAAAACAATGGCCACGGGAAAGGCAACAATTTCATTACCTTCAAAAAGGCCGATGATTGCACGTATAACGCCTCGCCATCTACAAAAGCCATGGTTTCAAATGTTTCTGTAGACAGGCCATAGAATTTTAATATTGCTTGCCCTTCAGGCGATTGCACGGTCGCAAGCTTAAACACTCGTTGCTTATCGTATTTTATTAAAAATTTCGCCCATGCAGAGCACAGCTTGCAGACGCCATCAAACAAAATGACCTTGTCTCCTTCGGTAATATAAGGTGCGAGCATCACGCTTCCTCTACCCTGTTTACATCAATTGCAGAGTTTTTATTTCATCAAACTCGGACTAAAGCAGACCAAAGCCGCCCGGCAAAAACCAGTCATGCATCCGCCGTCTCTCAAAACACGGGTTGGCGATACGACTCACAATCCAAACGCAACACATTGAATATAAAACATATTCTGAATCCCGCAAATAAAGGTGTAGAGATTGACTATACGGCCTCCCGTCCAACACTGTTGGCGTTGTTGTTGCTTAGAGATTATGTACACATCTGTTTATAACGAGGCATTGGTATGACACATCATCTGTTTGACGAGATACATGCCGGTGACACGGTGAGCATTGAAAATTCTGACAAGTCTGAACTGCAGATCAGCGTGATTTGCCACAGCGGATGTCAGTTTGACTTTGAGTTATTACCGGGACAGAGTTTGGGCTTTTCCGCTGATGGGATGGGAGCAAAAGTTGTTCTGCGCAAAGGCAACCCTGCCGGCTTATTGATGATAAAGCCGGAAACGGCTTCCTGATTGCGAAGCCACGATCCGTGGCTTATTTTTTCCCCCAGATGGACCTTTATTTTTGCTGAAACTGAGAAAAGTCACGGACCAGGCTGACTACAACATCGCTGATTTTCCAGTCGAGCGCCATCAAGTCGTTTCGCAGTTGGGTGGAGTGGTCGATCAGGTTGTCGTGTTGCTTGGGAATGATTAATACATCGCCGACAAACACCATTCCACTTTCTCTTAGTCTCACCCTCACATCACTTACCCAGTCACATCGAAGACATGTGGAAACAACCTCATCCACTAAAGGATGGATCTTTTTGTTGTCGGTTGTTGTAGGAATTTCTTCGAGCAGGTCCTTCATGCTGTCGCGAGTTCGGGTAATTCCGTCATAGACAATACTTGATGAGATGGCGATGGCGACGACAGCGTCCAACCACCAAATTCCGAATCCGATTCCGATGACGCCTACCATTCCCCCTGCCGCCGTCAGCCAATCGGCTTTTTGCGCATGGGAATCGACGTAGAGAACTTTTTCGTGGAGGCGCTTGGCCAACGGCAATTTAAGGCGGCCGAGAATAATCGAAGGTACGCAGCTGTACATCAATGCGGCCAACATCAACCATCCCAACCAATAGTCTTTGCCAAATAGCGAAAACGTGCCGATGCTCGGATGTTCCGCCTTGATAAGCGCGATAATGGAGGTCACCAGCGCATACAATCCCAAAACCAGTAACGCGATGGCGGCCCCGACAAAAGCGACGGTAAACGCTTTTTGAAATCCGTAGGGAAAGCGGTCGGTGGCCGGTTTTTGGTGAATTTTTGATGCGATTAAAAATACAATCGCCGGAAAAATACTGACCACATCTTCGATCCACGCGGCCTCCATCGCCTGGGAATTTCCTGAGGCGAGATACATAATGACGGCGACGCTCACCAAATAAACAACGGTAATCCACTCCAGACGGATTGCCCGGCGATAATCCGCTTGCAAATGTTGCGGAGGCGTAACGGCAACGGCATGACCAATAGACATATCAGCGGCGAACTCCGTGCAAGAATTTTTCTAGGGCCATCAGCAGCGCATTTTCACCCATGGGCAGCGCCATTACATGCTCGCTGGGCTTAAGGTGAATTTCATCCGCGCCACAGGAATAGCGGCTGCGCGCTTCAGCGGGAATCGCAATCAAACCACGGTAATTCTCCAGTGAATCCATTCGTTGCGGTAACCCTTCTTTGCCCTTGATTTGCGGGCCGAGCAGTGAATCTTTTTGCAGCGCGACTTGTTGATTTTTTATGTCTTGCGGAGACTGATTTTGATCGGTGCTGCATATCACATATTGTTGTTTGCGATACGGACGAGTAAAAGCGACATACTGACGCCATGGCGAGTTTGTCGTAATGCCGCCCACCACTAAATGTAATTCATGTGCTTCCAGCATTCTCATTAACATTCCCTCGCTCCCTTTTATCCACTCAACTTGCGCACCAATCGAATGGGCGAACTGCTCGACGAGTTCTGCCTCTGTACCGGAGACGCTGTCATTTTGCCAGCGGACCCAGGGCG
>DJFQ01000111.1:32190-33176 GCA_002432095.1 Marinagarivorans sp. UBA5868
CCCAGGCGGGACCGCTGGCTGATTTCCACCGCGTCGAAATCCATTGCGGTATTGGCGATTAACAAGAAGCGGTTCGGGTCATTGAAGGTGGGCAATAACTGCACATCGCCCGACCTGCGCGCCTCAAATGTTTCCTGAACACGATCACCAGTGAGCGTCGCAATGGTGATATTTTCCACATCCGCATCGCCAAGTTTGCCGTCCGGGGAGGACACTAAAACACCCACGCGCCGCTCGCCCAAATAAATATTTTCCATACGATGATTCACGCGGGCATATACCTCCGCACCGGCACCCGCCAAGGTTACCAACCGGGCTGAATTGGCCAGATCGCGGTCAATTAAATTATCCGGTGACACCACACCACAGCCCACGCACAGGCCGCGACGCACACCGGAGGATACCGTGACTTCCTGGATCATCGGCTTGAACAAATATTCCACGCCGCAGGCTATATTTTCCGCATCGTCGCAGGCATCACCCAGACCATCGCCATCCCGGTCGGCCTGATCCGCATTGGCGATTTGCGGACAATTGTCACGGGCATTCAGAACTTCATCGCCGTCCAGGTCTGCATCGCATGCATCACCCTCGCCGTCGCCATCGAAATCATCCTGTTCCTCATTGCTAACACTTGGACAGTTATCCATTTCATCGGCTACCCGGTCACCATCGGCGTCGCTGTCGCAGGCGTCGCCCATGCTGTCTTCATCTATGTCGGATTGATCGGTATTGGCCACCAGCGGGCAGTTGTCCGTATTGTTGGCGATGGTGTCGCCATCCCTGTCGCTGTCACAGGCGTCGCCGATGCCATCACTATCCGTGTCCGTTTGATTTTCATTGGCTACCATCGGACAGTTGTCTTCGTCATTGGCGATTTCGTCGCCGTCGCTGTCGGTCAGAGCATCACAGACGTCACCCATACCATCGGCGTCGCTATCCCCTTGGTCGGCGTTCGCCTCCACCGGGCAATTGTCCACGTCGTT
>DJFQ01000246.1 GCA_002432095.1 Marinagarivorans sp. UBA5868
AGCCGGTTGTGTTTTTCCTTTTCCAGAATCGTCATAACGATGTGCTCCTCACGGATCACTCCTTTAGGACATTCATCACCTTTTAAGTTCAGGTAAATATCCAGGCGATTTTCTTCATACAGCGTCAGGATAAGCGGATGCACATAATACTTTTTGCAGACGGTGCGCGTATTGCCCAGATGGGCCGCGACGCTGTCTAACGCAGCCACCACATTTTTTTTGATTTCTGTTTTGCTTTCNNCGGAAATCCTTCGCGGTAAAATCTTCGCCGGAGATCTCTTTTAAATAGGCGTTGACCATTCCCGAATCGATGCTTTTGCGATTCCCTTCTTCATCGTAATACTGAAAGAGTTCTTTGCCGGGAATATCGCGGCAGCTTTTGACGATTCTAGCCAGGCGTTTATTCTTGATGCTGACTTTTTGTGCAACACCTTTTTTACCGCGGAAAATAAATTTCATCCGGTCGCCCTGGATATTCACATGCTGATCTTTCAGGGTGGTCAAGCCAAAGGATCCATAAAGTTTTTCATAAGCGCTGTTGCCGATACGAATGCTGGTGAGATCCATTAAGCAGACCACCGCTGCCAGCACTTTTTCCGCCGGTAAGCCCCGTTTGGCCAGGTCGTGGTTTAATCGTTCGCGAATTTGTGGGATGCATTTACCGAAGTGCAGCAGGCGGTAAAACTTGGTGTGGTTGCGTAGCGCAGTCCAATTGGGGTGGTATTTATATTGTTTGCGGCCGCGCACATCTATTCCAGTGGCTTGCAGATGGCCGTTTGCACTGGTGCAAATCCATACATCTTCCCACGCGGGGGGAATGACAAGTGTGCGGATTCGCTCCAAAGTATCGACGTCGCGGACTTTTTTATTTTCGAGAAAATATTCAAATTCCTTTCCCTTCTTCTGCCGGCGGATTCCGGGCTGGCGATCATCGACATAAATTAAATTGACCGCCTCCGCACTTTTTTGGGCGTCCTTTAGGATCGACTTGATGGTCTTTTTACCAAGCCGTATCTCACTTATTTCTGCAGCACCAGCCGACAACGTAGCCATACCGTACACCGGTTTGTTTGTTACAAATTATTGACCGTGGCAAACGCAGTCTGTTCGAAGCGAGGGTGAGGCAAAAAAACAGGAGATAAAGAAGAAATTTCAGGTTTTGATTTTTTCGATTTCGATGGTGTAACCAATTTTGCCAGGCACCGCCTGAAAAGGCTTCGCTTGCGGATAGCGTTCCTGAATCAGCTTGAGAACTTGAATCTTGATGTCGTCATTGGTGTTGATGCCAAAAAATACGCCGGTGATCTGAGCGGCGGGAAAACTCAAATCGTCGTACCACTCCGCTGGGTCCATGTGAGTAACCGGCACGTCCTGGCTGCTGAATGCCATGCCGCGCCATTCCTGTTCCTGCTTGCGATGGTTACCCTTGATAAAAAAGTGGTCTTTGAACCGGTCTGTCACTGCGTCCTTGCGGTTGTGCAGAATCGCTCCCAGCTGCTCCCGCAGGCTGGTGAGTTGAGGGCGCTCGGTCTGATAAACAACGGCTTTGGCTGAGCTGAATGGTTCCTCCTCTCCAATGGCAAAACGGATGCCGACACCTCGGTGCTGGTCGCCGAATTGTTCCCATGCGCTGATGTTGTCGGGTTTGGCGCTGAAGCAACATACGCGCACTTTGCGCACATACTCCTGCCATTTGGCGCGAGCCGTATCCAACTGCGCCTGACGGTAGTCCACCATCTTGGTGAGCAGCTCCCGCAGCACACCGTGGGCTTCCTCGGGCGAGTTGAAACGTTCTTCTTCCCGCCAGCGGCGGATCGCGTTGATCAATGGTGAGTCACCTTTGGGTTGCTCGGGAGCAAATATCATCGACGACGCCAACTTGATGGTGGAGTCCAGTAGCGAATGGGTATCAAAGTTGAAGCTGCTTTTGGCGGACAGCTCGAACGGATCGCCAAACCGGTCCGGCGAACTCCAGCGCAGCTTTTGTTCCGCCAGGATTCGTACAGCGGTGTCACCGTCTGTAAATTTGATAAGGCTTTCGAGCTTGTCGACTGACACAGATGACCTTCGATGTGGTTGATGGACGTAGGCCGCAGTGTCCCGGTTTGTTTGAGCGCTGCCGTGTCCCGGTTTGTTTAAGCGTAGTCGGCATCATCTGAAAAATCTTCCGACGACATTTTGCGGGCAGGTTTTGCCACGCTGTCGCCAAGTGATTTGCTTCACCGGGGTACGCCGCTAGAATAGCGCCCACTTTGGCCGATGATCAGGGGGTTCTATGGAGTTTGCAGGTGCA
This sequence comes from Marinagarivorans sp. UBA5868, assembly GCA_002432095.1. Classification (GTDB taxonomy): domain Bacteria; phylum Pseudomonadota; class Gammaproteobacteria; order Pseudomonadales; family Cellvibrionaceae; genus UBA5868. The sequence goes on from DJFQ01000246.1 coordinate 2,294, forward strand.
CATATCTTGTCTGTTGAACAGTTCGAGAGAAGCGACATAGAACGGATTTTTGATGTTGCCGATACCATGGCGCCTTACGCCTTGCGGGAAAAAGTCACCCGTGTGTTGGAGGGGGCAATCCTCGGCAATATGTTTTTTGAGCCGAGCACCCGTACCCGCATCAGCTTCGGCTGCGCGTTCAATCTATTGGGCGGTGAAGTACGCGAAACCACTGGATTTAAAAGTTCGGCCATCGCCAAAGGCGAGTCGCTGTACGACACCGCGCGGGTGCTGTCCGGCTACAGCGACGTGATCTGCATGCGCCATCCGGCGGAAGGATCTGTGGCGGAATTTGCCGCCGCGAGTAGAGTGCCGGTGATCAACGGTGGCGATGGCGCCAACGAGCACCCGAGCCAGGCTCTGCTGGACCTGTACACCATCCGCAAAGAGCTGCGCGGCCGCGGTCGCGGACTCGATGGCTTGCGCATTGCCATGATCGGCGATCTGAAATACGGACGCACGGTTCATTCCCTGTGTCGTCTGCTCTGCCTCTTCAACAATATGCATATCACGCTGGTCTCCCCGGCCGAGCTTGCCATGCCGGAGTCTTATGTGGACCTCGCCCGCAAGGCCGGCCACACCGTGACCATCTCCGCCGAGCTGACCGCCAGCATTTCCAACGTCGATATCGTCTACTCCACAAGGATTCAGGAAGAGCGTTTTCCAACGAAAGCAGAGGCGGATCTCTATCGCGGCCGCTTCCGCCTCAATCAATCCATTTACACCAAGTTTTGTGAGCCCAATACCGTCATCATGCATCCGCTGCCGCGCGACTCGCGCGCGGATGCGAATGAGCTGGACAACGATCTCAACCAGAATCCCAATCTCGCCATCTTCCGCCAGGCGGACAACGGTTTGTTAGTACGAATGGCGCTGTTTGCCATGGTGCTCGATGTAGTGCATCTGGTGGATCGTCACGCGCGCCCAGTGCACTGGTTTAACCGCCGCGATTATGAATAGCTATCGCTTATAACCCTAATCGGGGGTGATTAGAAAAGTGGGAGAA
>DJFQ01000124.1 GCA_002432095.1 Marinagarivorans sp. UBA5868
CCGCTGGCCGCCGCAACACCAAGCGCCCGTACCTGGCCGATATATTCAGCCAGGGTCAGCAGATCGCGCCAGATATTGGCTTTCACTGTCGTGCCCGTATGCAGATGATGCTGCGCGGCAATTTCGTCGACAAAAACCAAGATATTTTTGATGAGGCGATTATGCTGGTCTATCGTGCGGGCGACTGAAAGCTGGTGATTATTGCCGGCAAGCCGCGCCCAATGCTGGGTAATAGAGTGCCAACCCTCGTGTTGTTTTACCCAATCCCCTACTCCGCTAATTTGCTCAAAATCTCGGCTAACTTGTAGCCGCGCCTCATCCAGCTTGACCTGCAAGGAGCGGTCACCAGCCATGACGCCCGCAGACAAACCTCGATGACGCTGGATATGAGTAATCAGCAAGCGCATTGCCTGCAGCCATAAGATACCTTGAGCTTGCTGCTGACGTGCGGCCTGGTGACGCACCAAACCGGCCACCACAACAGCTATCAAAATAAGGATGGGGATAATTTGAATCAGAACATGGGGTGTAAAGTCACCCATCGCCGCCTCTTCTTTCGCGTTCTACCTAAACGCGGCACAGCAATTAGCATTCCATGCGTCAGAAGAAGTTTGAGGCGAAAGATAGCAGGTGATATCGCGCCAACAGCGGCGCAGACAGCGACATTATGGTGCGGCTTAAAACTTAATCCGCACCATAACTGCCTTGTTTAGGCGCGAATATTTTTTCCGATGAATGTTTTCAAGTGTTCCAAACTATCGTCAAGCACCTGATAACGCTCATCGCGAGTAAAGAGATCCTGCATATGGTGCGGCAACGCGGGGTTTTGAACCTGCCCGGCTTGACGTACCGCATCCGGGAACTTAGCAGGGTGCGCAGTAGCGAGACAAACCATAGGAGTGGCTGCATCTTTACGGGTTGTTCGTGCCGCCTGCACACCAATGGCTGTGTGAGGATCAAGCAGATATTCCGTGCTTTCGAACACCTCGCGGATCACCGCAATGGTTTCCTCGTCGCTCAGGCGATGACTGCTGAACAGGTTCTGCGCCCTGCGTAACGGCTCCGCCGCCAATGTCAGCCGGCCGGAGGATTTAAACTCCTCCATCAGTTGCCGAATTTGGTCGCCATCCCGGTCGTAAAGATCAAACAGCATGCGTTCAAAGTTGCTGGAGACCATGATGTCCATGCTTGGGGACAGGGAGTGCAGGAGAGGCTTTCTCGTATGATCGTTGCCGCCGATGCAGCGATGCAGAATGTCATTGCTGTTGGTGGCAATGACCAACTGCTCTATCGGCAGACCCATTCGCTGTGCCAAATACCCCGCAAAAATATCGCCGAAATTCCCTGTCGGCACGGAGAACGAAATTTTCCGATGTGGCGCACCGAGCGCAAGAGCAGCGTAAAAGTAATAAACAATCTGCGCCATGATACGCGCCCAGTTGATCGAATTGACTGCCACCAACTGTCGACCGGCAGGCAAAAACGATTGATCGGCAAAACTGGCTTTTACCAGGTTTTGACAGTCGTCAAAATTGCCGCGCAACGCGATGTTGTGAACGTTCGGCTCAAGCACAGTGGTCATCTGCCGGCGCTGCACATCGGACACACGCTGATGAGGATGGAGAATGAAAATATCCACATTTTCGCAGCGGCGGCAGCCTTCAATCGCGGCTGATCCCGTATCTCCGGAAGTCGCTCCCAGCACTACCACCTTCTGCTGTCGCTTGGCCAAAATGTAGTCCAGTAAATGTCCGAGAAACTGCAAGGCAAAGTCTTTAAAAGCCAACGTTGGTCCCTGGAATAATTCGAGAATCCATTCGTTGTGACCGGTTTGCACTAACGGTGCTATGGCGTTATGGCGAAAGGTTGAATAGGAAACATCAATAATTCGCTTCAGATCCTCGTCTGGAATCGCGCCCGCTACGAATGGCGAGATGACATTAAAAGCCAACTCCCGATACGGTAGCCCCGCCCAAGAGGCAATTTCGGCATGAGAGAAATGTGGGAGATGCTCTGGCACATAGAGCCCGCCATCACTGGCGAGGCCGGTAAGCACAACATCCTCAAAACCAAGTGCTGGAGCCGCACCACGCGTACTGATGTATTTCACAGACGTTTTAAACCTTAAAAATGTTTATGACAGGGATTCAACACGAATCTTAACCACTTGGTTGCGAATACTGTCCAGTTGCTCAATTTGTTGAATCGCCCGATTAATATCGCTTTCGCGCACGCGATTGGTCAGCAAAATCACTGGCACTTCCGTTTCGCCCTGCCAAGGTTGTTTCTGAATAAGCGCTTCGATACTGATACCTGCATCGCTCAGTATTTGAGTGATTCTAGAAAGGACGCCCGGTTTATCCAACGCAGACATGCGCAAGTAATAACAGGTTTCAATGGCTTCGATTGGTAGAATCGGAAAGTCCTGCAGCTGTTCAAAACACGTACCCAAATAAGGAACTCGAACTTCGGGTTGCGCAGTAAGCGTCCGACTTATGTCCATCACATCAGAGATTACCGCCGATGCCGTCGGCTCCGAGCCGGCGCCGGGGCCGTAATAAAGTGTCGGACCCACTGCATCACCCTTGATCACCACGGCGTTGGCGACACCATCCACATTGGCAATCAATCGGCGTTCGGGGATTAAGGTCGGGTGGACTCGCAATTCGACGCCGTGCTCGTGCTTTCGCGCAATACCTAAATGTTTAATCCGATAACCAAGCTCGCCTGCATAGGCGACATCAACNNNNCCTTCTACATCGAATGTGGGGTCTGCCTCTGCGTACCCAAGCGCCTGGGCTTCCTTCAGAACATCTTCGAATGCACGTCCTTTGTCCCGCATCTCCGTGAGAATAAAATTTCCTGTGCCGTTAATAATACCCGCAAGCCACTCGATCCTATTGGCAGAAAGGCCCTCCCGCAATGAACGAATAATCGGAATACCACCTGCAACCGCGGCCTCATAAGCAATGCTTACGCCCTTTTCATGGGCTTTCTGAAACAATTCATTGCCATATTGAGCGATCAGCGCTTTATTGGCCGTTACTACATGTTTGCCGTTGGCGATCGCCCTTTCTATTAAGTCCTTAGCAACGGAGGTGCCGCCAATCAATTCCACGAGAATATCGATCTCTGGATTTTCGGCCACGGCGAATACGTCGTCGGTAAAAGGAATATCAGCGAAATCAGGATTTGATTTTTGACTCCGGGCGCCGATCTGAGCAATTCGAATCTCACATCCCGTTCGAGCCGCGATTTCAGTCTGATTGCGAAGAATGACTTTCACGGTACCGCTGCCTACGGTACCCAGGCCACATATACCGATATTGACTGGTTTCAATCTGACACCTCTACGATTACGCCGCCCCTGCTAAATCAGGGCGAAAAGATACGCAACCATACTGGCGCAACCTAAGGCTGTCAATTGGAGGAAAAGTAGGAAATTAACGGTGCGATCAGAGCTGATCGCACCGCAGAACAACTAGATATTCAACATCTCAAGCAGTCGGGCCGGTTCGACGTAACCACCAATCAATTGGCCATCCTCAAATACCAAAGCCGGTGTTCCACTAAGTCCAATTTTGCGTCCTAATTCGAACTGCTCAGCAACCGGATTATCCGCGCATACATTTTCTGGAATTTCCTGACGATTTTTCAGTTTTGTCAGTGCGTCGTTGCGATCTTTTGCACACCAGGCAGATGCAATTTTATTGTAAGAATTTGAATTAATTCCCGCTCGGGGATATGCGAGATAGCGCACTTCGATGCCTAGATCATTGTACTCACCAACCTTAGAGTGCAATAGCTGGCAATACCCGCAATCAACATCGGTAAAAACGTACATCACTTTTTTTACTTCGCCTTTCGGGGCAAAAATGATGGAATCTTTTTTATCGATCCCAGCGATAGCCTTCGCTCGATCAACATTTCGTTCCTGGTCGGTAAGATTGACGATTTTTCCCGGTGATACCTCGAAAACTTCACCTGCCACAAAAAACTTGCCGTCGGCGGTGGCGTAGACCTGAGGACCATCACCAATTGTGGTTTTATAAAGACCGGGCATCACAGAAGGTTCAACACCGGAAACTGTAATCCCAGGTTTGGCCGCCTGTAGAGCTGCTGATATAGCTTGCTTGGCCTTCTCCAGCTCAACATCTTTTTTTTGACTTTCCGCCGCATAAGCGCTGGAGACGGTCATTAAACCCAAAAGCAGTACTCGCACGCCTGCATTTAAAAATGGAGTTTTCATAAATAAGTTACTTCTTCATTCGTTATAGGCACACCGACGCCGACAAACAGTGCCGCCAGCTCTCACCCAGACAGCGCTCTTCCCAAACCGGTTCCGTAATATGACAACCGAGCCGAAGAACAGGCAAGTAATAATCTCGTTTTTGTGAATTACCGCCGTCAATTCGCAACTGGGATATATAACAAAAAAAGCGGCCTAGGCCGCTTTTTTTAATCCACTGATGCTCAATTAAGCTTCTCTTTGATCCGCGCCGCTTTACCAGCCAAATTGCGTAGGTAGTACAGCTTCGCCTGACGTACATCTCCGCGACGCTTAACGCTAATACTGGCAACCTGAGGGCTGTGGGTTTGAAATGTCCGCTCAACACCAACACCGTGAGAAATCTTACGCACGGTGAAAGCGGAGTTTAGTCCACGATTGCGGATGCCTATTACTACACCTTCATATGCCTGCAATCGCTCGCGATCACCTTCGATTACGCGAACCTGCACAACAACGGTGTCACCTGGAGAAAATTCCGGCACGTTTTGTTTGAGCTGCTCGTTTTCCAGCTCTTGAATGATTTTGTTCTTAGAACTCATGGCATGCTCCCAAACAATATGTAGCTTCTCAGCTATAACTCTGATTTCAAACGGCAAATCTGCCAATTCACTGTTCAGCTTCATGTTCCACCTGGTAAGCCTGTAATAGCGCACTACTGGTAGAATCCAACTGAATACTTTTTAACAGCTCGGGTCTGCGCTCCCAGGTTCGACCTAGAGATTGCTGCAGACGCCAGCGTTCAATACGTTTATGGTCCCCGCTCAGCAACACGGACGGAACCCGTATACCGGCATATTCCTCGGGCCTAGTGTAGTGAGGGCAGTCCAGCAGACCGGACACGAAAGAGTCTTGCATCGCAGACTCAGCGTCCCCCAAAACACCCGGAAGCATCCGAGTCAAAGCGTCAATCATCACCATCGCTGGCAATTCACCGCCGCTCAGCACGTAGTCGCCAATCGACCATTCTTCATCCACTTCGGTTTCGATGAAGCGCTCGTCGATACCCTCGTAGCGCCCGGCGATTAAAATCAAATTTTCCAGCTTTGACAGTTGCACTGCGCTGGAATGATTCAATGGCTTTCCCTGGGGCGACAAATAGATCACCCGAATCGAATCAGCCTCCGCATTGCGAGCGATTAGCCAGCGCTTCGCTGCAGCTGTTGCCGCGGCAAGGGGCCCAATCATCATCACCATGCCAGGACCACCCCCATAAGGCCTGCCATCGACTGTTTGATGTCGATCATCGGTGAATTCACGGGGATTGATACAGTTCAGTTCAACCAACCCACGACTTACCGCACGTCCTGTAATCCCATAACCCGATATCGCCGCAAACATTTCTGGAAACAATGTCACAACACAAAAGCGCATAACGGGCGGCGTAGCCATCCCAGTCAAAACTCCGGATCCCAATCGACACGGATTTCGCCCGACGTTAAGTCCACACCAAGCACATATAACTGTGGAATATAAGGAATCAAACGTTCCTTTTCATCACGACAACCTTCTATCGGGCGCACTACCATGACATCGTTAGCACCCGTTTCCATCATGTCGGTAACGGTTCCTAGTAAAAGCTCTGCATCGGTAGTGCTAGTGATGACTTTCAGACCGAGCAGCTGGTACCAGTAATATTCACCGTCCGGAAGATCAGGCAATTCCGCCTTATCTACTTCTATTTCCGCCCGACCTAGTAAAGCGGCGGCATCGCGATCATCAATTCCTTTGAAGTGAACCACCAGCCCCTGCGGACGAAGGTTATACGCATCAATCTCGACCGCCCGCATTCCTGAAGATGTCTTCAAGCGCCACGGGCCATAGTCCAGTATGTTTTCTTCTGGCTGAGTAAATGAGCGAACCTTCAACCAGCCCTTGACCCCAAATACGCCAGCAAGCTGTCCTACAACAAGATTCACCGACGATCTGTCCGCCATATAGATGCTTAAGTAGCCTGCGGTGCTTAAGCGGCTTGGGCAGAGTCTTTGATCAACTTGCTAACCCGCTCAGAAACCTGTGCTCCATTACCCAGCCAGTAACCCAAGCGCTCGGAATCAATGCGCAGCTTCTCTTCCTGACCTCGTGCGATCGGGTTGAAGAAGCCGATTCGCTCAATAAAACGCCCATTGCGCGCGCTTCGGCTGTCAGTGACGGTCAGGTGATAAAAGGGGCGCTTCTTGGAGCCTCCACGAGCCAAACGAATGGTTACCATGAATGTTCAGTCCTGTATCTAAAAAATTAACTGCGTGTTGCGATCAAATCACAACACGCAAACAGTAAGATTTGCTGCTGATATCCCCCTTAAAACTAGGGGGGTGCGCAGAAGGCCGCGTATTCTAATCGAAAGAAAAATTCGTGTATAGAGTTTAAGCAGAGGGGATACAGAATTTACATCGGTTTTATCAGCCCTGGTTCACACTGTGCTAGCAGCTCAGCGCCCGAAGCCTGGCGGCAACCCTCCCTGCCCCATTAAACCCGACATACCACGCATCATTTTATTCATGCCGCCGCCTTTGAGCTTTTTCATCATCTTACCCATCTGCTTATGCTGCTTCAGCAGACGGTTGAGATCCTGAATATCTACACCCGCTCCTTGGATGATTCGCCGCTTACGCGAGCCGTTGAGGATCTCCGGATCGCGACGCTCTGCTGGCGTCATAGAATTAATCAAGGCTTCCATACGCTTAAATTGCTTCGTTACGTCCGCCTGCTCAGCCATCTGTGCCATATTGCCCATGCCGGGAAGCTTCTCCAGCACCGATCCGATGCCGCCTAGATTCTGCATCTGCTGCAGCTGGTCGCGCAAATCCTCCAAATCAAAACCTTTGCCTTTTTTGACCTTTTGCACCAGCTTCTCAGCTTTCGCTCTGTCAAGCTTCTGCTCAGCCTGCTCAATCAAAGAAAGGACATCCCCCATTCCAAGAATTCGGGATGCTAGGCGGTCTGGATAAAACGGCTCCAGCGCATCCACCTTTTCCCCCATACCCAGGAACTTGATTGGTTTGCCGGTCACGAACCGCACTGACAGCGCGGCTCCACCGCGGGCATCACCATCTGCTTTGGATAAGATAACACCGGTCAACGGTAGCGCTTCGTTAAACGCTTTAGCGGTGTTTACCGCATCCTGGCCGATCATCGCATCGACTACAAACAGGGTTTCTACCGGATTTAACGCTTTGTGAAGCTGCTGAATCTCCCCCATCAATTCTTCATCTATATGGAGGCGTCCCGCAGTATCGATGATTACCACATCCGCATGAATTTTGCGGGCATGCGCTACGGCATTGCGACCGATATCCACAGGCGCCTGCTCAGCACTGGACGGAAAGAACTCCGCAGAGACTTCACCCGCGAGCGTTTGCAGCTGCTGAATTGCCGCAGGGCGATAGACGTCCGCGCTAGCAACCAAAACCTTTTTCTTTTCTTTTTCCTTAAGGAAGCGAGCCAATTTGGCGACAGTCGTCGTTTTACCTGCACCCTGGAGACCCGCCATCAGAATCACAGCTGGAGGTTGCGCCACGAGATTAAGCTTCTCATTGGACTCACCCATCACCTGGGTAAGCTCGCTTTCGACAATTTTTAGGAACTGCTGACCAGGATTCAAAGCACGAGAGACTTCCTGTCCAAGCGCACGCTTACGCACTTGATTGACAAACGCCTTGACCACTGGCAGCGCCACATCCGCTTCCAGCAAAGCTTTACGCACTTCACGCAAAGTGTCTTGGATATTGTCATGATTTAAGCGAGCCTTGCCAGTAATGGCACGGAGACTACGGCTTAAGCGATCCGATAGACTTTCGAACATAATATTTCAGCATTCATTCGGTTAATAATGGGCTTCAAAGCCGCGGCAGTATATCGTCAAAGTTTGGCGATGACGACCGCAGACGCTGCAAACTCTTGCCAAGAATCCTCTTAGCACTCTAACCTAACCGTTTACCCGGCCACCCTCCACTCCAAAGAATCAAGCCATGCCCATCACATTTGCGACCGCTCTTTACAGCATTGCCTGGGTAATATTGATGCGCAGTGTCAGCCGCAGACAGACGGCCGCCCCTGTAATATTCAGCGCTCTTTTGGCTGCTGGTTTGGCAGCGCACGGCTTTGGCCTGCATCAGCAAATGATTCTCCCCGATGGCTATCACTTCGCCTTTTTTAAAATATCTTCACTTTTCTTTTGGACGGCCAACTTTTTGATTATGCTGAGTAGCTTGCGCAAGCCTCTACATAATCTTTTTCTAATTACGCTACCGATTTCCGTCGCTGCGCTTCTGGGTAGCCTCTACTCTGAAACAACAGTCTCGCCGGTGTACCTCAAACTGGACGCTAAAACCGCCGCTCATATTCTCCTATCGATCCTTGCCTACAGCACCATGATCGTGGCGACTGTGCAGACCTTGTTGCTAGCATTTCAGAATTACCAATTGCGTCATCGTCACCCCACCGGACTGGTTAGGCTTCTGCCACCTCTGCAAACGATGGAACACTTGCTGTTCGAGCTGCTTTGGGTCGGAGAAGTGTTGTTGACCTTGGTCATAGTTACGGGCATTTTCCAGATTGAAAGCATTGCAGCTCAGCATCTTCACCACAAAATCGTCTTCACCGCTTTGGCATGGCTGATTTATGCGATCTTACTCTGGGGGCGACACTATCTTGGCTGGCGGGGCAACTCCGCCATCCGATGGAGCCTTTCTGGCTTCGCCAGCCTGGTGCTCGCGTATCTCGGCAGTAAGTTCGTACTCGAGATGATTCTCGGGGTGAGCTAAACCTTTCATTGAAAGCACCTGCCGCAAAGCCTATTTATAGCAGCGGAGCCAGTGGTATCGCTTGAACCCCTCTTTAAAGTTGTTCACAATCCAAATCTTAATTCCAAGACAGGTTCAATTTCGTTGGACGAAATATCCCTGGACGTGCTTTTTGCCGCACTGGTCGTCCTTATTCTTTTATCCGCTTTTTTCTCTAGCTCAGAAACGGGGATGATGTCGCTCAATCGCTATAGATTGCGACACCTAGTGAAAAAAAAGCATCGCGGCGCCGTTCGCGCATCCGAGCTGTTACGCCGTCCCGACCGGCTTATCGGCGTGGTTCTGATTGGCAACAATCTCGTCAATGCCTGGGCCGCCACTCTGGTCGCAGCGATAGGCATTCGCCTTTATGGCGATCTCGGGCTAGCATTAGCACCAATTATTCTCACTGTAATTTTGTTGATTTTCGCAGAAGTTACGCCGAAAACTATCGCAGCATTGCACCCAGAGCGGATTGCGTTTCCGGCATCAGTAATCCTAAAGCCGCTGCTCTGGCTTCTATACCCGGTGGTAGTCGCGGTTAATCTTGCCTCGAATTTTATAGTTCGCCTTTTCGGGGTTAACCCAAACTCAAAGACGCGCCTTACGGATCACTTGCACCCAGAAGAGTTGCGTACTGTGGTCGATGAAGCAGGTGATCTCATTCCCGACCAGCATCAAGGTATGCTGCTCAACGTCCTTGATCTTGAAAAGGCCACCGTCGAAGACATCATGGTGCCTCGCAACGAGGTCGTGGGAATAGACATTGATGACAGTATTCCCGACATTTTGGGACTGATTAGGACCTCCGAATACACACGCATACCGGTGTATGAAGGTGATATCAATAATGTGGTGGGCGTTCTTCATCTGCGCAATGCTGCACGATTTATTTGCGGCTCGGACGATACCGTTACCCACGATTCGATTCGAAAACAATTGTACACCCCGTATTTTGTCCCAGAATCAACGCCGCTCCACACACAACTAATGAACTTTCAGAAGGAAAAACGGCGATTCGCAATTGCGGTCGATGAATACGGCGATGTCCAAGGAATCGTCACATTAGTCGACTTGCTGGAAGAAATCGTCGGCGACTTCAGCACAGATGTCGCTCAAGAGGAAGAGCAGGAGATTGTGGCAGGCGAAGATGACTGGTACCGAATAGATGCAACTGCGTCCGTTCGCGATATTAATCGGCATCTTGGATGGGAACTCCCCACAGACGGACCCAAGACCATCAACGGTATCATTATTGAGCATCTCGAAAACATTCCTGACGCCTTGTGTGGGTTTCAAATTGGCAATTATCGTTTCGAGGTCACAGAATTAAGCGATACCCGGATCGAGGAAGCCCGCATAAAAGAAGAAGATTTGCGACGCCACATCAAACTTACCTCGTGATCTCCCGCCCACTATCGACTTCGTCCGCGTCTCAGTTTTGAAAATAGTTATGAATACGAGCCTCAGACGGTTTTCATATAGCAAATTAGAATTGGCAGACCGATTAAAATAGCCAATTGAAGTATGTTAGTATCTTTTTCAACCAAACCCGTTCTTAGTCGACTCCGCCATGAATACATTTCCAGATCCCGAACATTTGTTCGAGCTCGCCAAACGCAATCCAGAAGAACTGGAGAGCATTCGTTTACGGGAGATTGAGCAATTGATTAAACGCGCACCCGAACATTTAAAAGCGAGACTAAGGGGTTTGCAGTTCCAAATTGACTGTAAGAGAAGAGCGCATTCCACTCCACTAGGATCGTGTATTGAGATCAGCAAGATGATGCTCGATTCCGTTTACTCTCTGAATGAGGCACTTCACGGTCGGGATGCAAATCCTCCCCACAAACGTCAAATCGGAACAATTCTGGAGTTTCCATCGATGACGCCGGCCAGGAAGTCAAGCACGCACCAGGGGTAATGCTCCAAAAGCAGGCTCTTCATATGGGTGAGCCTGTTTCATCGCTTCAACCACTGCGGCCAAACTCATTTCGTTACAGATCATCTCAAGCTTATATTCCTTCACATGAGCAACTTCATTGGGTTCGCCATAATATGGCTGGCTATTATCCAGCGGCATATACTGGCCCTCGCCCTGCGTTTGCCAAGCACATTGCTCATACCTGTCACTGCGGCCTGCCCCAGCGGCAAACATAGCTGACTTTACCTGCTTTATATGGGATTCAGGTACATATACAAACAACTGAATCATGTCGACATTTCCTCGTTGTTTTAGCGATAGAATGGCAGCCTTTAAATTAAATCCTGGTCGTTATGCGTTTATTTGTTGATAACCTTACCAATATTGATTTCAGTTATCTTTGCCCTAAACGAGGTTTAGTCGGTGAAACCTGGCTGGCAAATATTGAGCTGGTGGGCGAGCCAGATCAACAAGGCATGATCTGCGACTTTGGCATAGTGAAGAAACAACTGCGGCAATGGCTGGATTGTCACCTTGACCACTGCTTGCTAGTACCAGGCGACGCATCCGCTATTAGTCTAAGACGGCACGATAAACAGTTGTCAATTTCGTTAACCTGCCAAGATGAATCGCGCATCGATATTGAGTCACCTGAGCAGGCGGTTAGTGTGATTAATGCTCCCGAGATCACTCCGCTATCTGTAGCGCGGTGGTGCGAAGAATCTGTCGGGCAGCTCTTTTCAAATTCCAAGCTGGCCATTTCGTTTACCTCCGAGGAGATTAGGTCTCCCTATTATCACTACAGCCACGGCCTAAAAAAACACAGCGGAGACTGCCAACGAATTGCCCACGGACACCGATCCAAGCTCTTTATTTGGCGGAACGACGTTTTGTCGCATGAGCTAATGGAAGACTGGGCAACCAGATGGTCTGACATTTATATCGCTACTCAAGAGGATTGCGTGGCGGATGATAATGAGACGATGACCTTCCGGTATGAGGCCAGCCAGGGCCATTTTCGCCTTCGCATTCCCCGTTCCCGTTGCTATGTGATAGATACCGATACCACTGTCGAGCACATCGCTCAGCACCTAGCAGACAAAATCAGCGCCTTATATACATCTGATTATATTGTTGTGAAAGCATTTGAAGGGATTGGCAAAGGAGCAATTGCGGAAGGTAAGGGCAAAAGTTAAAGGTGATAACACTCAAGTGCGGTGTCAGATGGTTGGCATATCCGAACAACGTG
>DJFQ01000011.1 GCA_002432095.1 Marinagarivorans sp. UBA5868
TTGAAGCGTACACCGAACCCGCCGTTGGGCAACGATTCTTCTTTACCTACAGTCCAGGATGTTTTTCCTTGCAGCGTACCCCCTTCTACGCTGAACGTAATTGTTGTTTCTGCGGGTAGAGAGTTACCCGTTACGCAAGCCCAGCCGGGATTTTCGGCGTCGTCGTTGCCATCGGACAGATACAATCCGCCAAGATTAAGTGTTCCCTCAGGAGCAACCGTAAGGGCGCCTGCAAAATCGCCCGGCTCACAAACGGTGGCGTTGGCGCCGTTCGACATATACACAATGGTTTCCGCTGACAGGTCGACATACTGTACGGCGTCCGAGCAGAGGGCAGAGTGCTGACAGTTGAGGCCGTTCCATACTTCGTCACCTTCGTCGCGAGTGCGATTTCGATTGGTATCGACAAAATAATCGCCTGGCTCATAGCTATCGGTATTGTTTTGATCGATGTAGGGCTCGCCCAAATCAAATCCGGCATTGAATATATCGCCGTCGTCAAACACGTTGTTGCCGTTAGTGTCGGTGAAATTTTCGGTGCCTTTGACGGTGGCCATAACACGTGCACGGCCATTGGCAGGATCGCGGCCATCCGGTTTCCATTCCACTGTACACGTATTGTTATCGGTAACGCAGGAGGGTGGGATGGAGCCAGCATCCGGGCTGACGAAATTAATGATAGTGCCATCCACCACTGGATTGCCGACACGATCAGTGGCGGCGACAGTCACTTCGGTCGTTGGAGAATTCAGGCGGTTCCAGGCATTTATGGTGCGTACACTCAGGGCGATGTTGAAACGTCCGTCGGAAGGCAAACCGTTCGCAACCATAAGACCGCCCGACGGCGCCTCATTACCACTGGCTTCATGGCTTGCAATAATCGTTACCAAATTAGGCATGGAGCCGGATAAAACGGTTGCACGTACAAATCCTTGGCTATCGGAAATAGCTGTGGTGTCTACTAAACGGATGGTGTCGCCTGCTAATCCTTCAATGCGGAAATTGACGGTTTCTCCCGCAACGGTTTCTCCGTAGGAACCATTTATACGGAAGGTGACAATTGACTTTTCCGTGCCGCCGCTACCAGCGATAGCAATACTGCTTGGTTCGGACGAGATCCAGGAAATATGAGAAACCGTATCCTCGATCGTCACCGTTGTGGAAAAGGAAGAAGATTCAAAATCCGGCGTGGTGAAAACAACTGTGTCTTCACCGATACAGCCGCGAGTGGTGTAGTTGAAACTAATTTGGTCGTCGACCATGACGGGTGCAGAAATTTCTGCTTTTCCGTCATTGATGCACGCTGATTCCCCTTTCCAGTTTGTGCCTACGGCGTCAACGGGCGCATCTTCTTCGTCAATAAAATTCAGGTGAATCGCAGTCGCGCCCAATGGTTGAAGGGTCGGATTTACCACATTGATGTCCATGGACACCGGATTGCCTTCGGCATCTTCCAGGCCAGTTGGATTTGTTGGAATAATCGGACCGCCGCTTCCTGAGGTGGACGAGGATGAGGAAGACGACGAGGATGAACTGCTGCTCGAACTGATGGCGCCGGATGAAGAAATGGGACCAACAACTTGTGGAGTTTCCTTTCGATTGTTGTCCGAGCTGGAGCAGCCAGCAAGTCCGAGATAACAAACCAGAGCGAACGAAGAGAGCGCCCACCGGAAATTGGGCTTGGAGTTAGCAAATGCCATGATGATTCCTTTTTGCAATATCAGAGCTGGGATTGGTTACTTAAAGAGACAGCACTTAATTATTGTGATCGGCTGTTACCCGTCCGTGGCACGGGGTTCGATCCGGTGAGATCGGCGAGCCGTCGCAAGCTTAATCAAAAAAAGCTTATGCAGCAAACCGCGTTTTATCAAGTTAGCGCGTTATCGAGAGCGATGGTGCGCGCATAAAATGCGCCGGGACCACGCGGGCGGAATTTACACCGCGCCAATAATCCCGCCGTCGTCGCGGTTAATCACAATAACCGATGAGCGCGGCACGCCGTCGCGTTTTGCGTTGGGCCAGTTGCCAGAGGGGTGTTGAATGCCGACCATCAGGGTGCGGTGGTCGGAGCTGAATATTTGACCGGTGATTTCACATCCAACGGGGCCGACGAGGAAGCGGCGGATTTCTCCGGTGATGGGATCGCCGCAGAGCATTTGATTATTTCCATGTCCGGAGAAGTCTCCAGCATTGGAGGTATTGCCGTCGGTTTGAATCCACACGCGTCCGAAGCCATCGATGGTAAGACCATCGGGACTGTTGAACATGTTTTCCGCATGGATATTGGGAGACCCGGATAGCGCATTTTTCTTATGCACCGTCGGATTGCCAGCGATGGCGTAAAGATCCCATTGAAATCCCGTCGCGGCGTGGTCCAGATTGTCCGGCCACCAGCGAACGATCTGCCCGTAAATATTGTTTTCCCGCGGTTGGGTTTATTGGGTTCGGTACGCCCGGCATTATTGCTGAGGGTGCAAAATACCAGCGGTGCGGAGGGGTGACACGCAACCCATTCCGGTCGGTCCATTGGTGTGGCGCCCACTGCACTTGCCGCCTCGCGTGTGCGGATGAGTATATCGGCTTGATCTTTAAAGCCGTCCTTGGGCGTTAAGCCGGGGCTATTAAATACCAGCGGTACCCACTGCCCGCTGCCGTCATCATGAAAACGCGCGGTATAAAGTATGCCGTCGTCGAGCAAATCTGCATTGCCGCGTTCGCCAGCGCGATAAACATTGTGCGAGACAAATTTATAGAGAAATTCGTCCGCGGCATCGTCGCCCATGTACACCACCACGCGTCCATCTGCGGCCAGTGCCGTTTCCGCATTTTCGTGTTTGAAGCGTCCGAGCGCGGTACGCTTTTTCGGGACGGAGGTTGGATCGAAGGGATCAATCTCCACCACCCAGCCAAAACGATTAGCTTCATTGGGTTCGCTGTGCAAATCAAAGCGCGAGTCGTAACGCCACCATTGATATCCCCCGAGGGAGGTTAAATCGTAGCGCTGCTGCGTGGCACTGGTGGCTATTTTTGTCTGAGAGCCGAAATAGACATTGAAATTTTCTTCACAGGTTAGATAGGTGTTCCAAGGTGTGCGTCCGGCGCCGCAATTATTCAAGGTGCCCCAGGCTTTGCGCCCGCTGGGATCTAACGACGTTTTGAGGGCATCGGCACCAGCAGCGGCACCCGTTATAACGCATTCGCTATTGCCGTGAATCCGCCGATTGAGTGGCGAATCTTGTTTTACCTGCCAACCCTGTTTGCCATTGACCAGTTCTACCAGGGTTACCCCGTGCGCGTGTTGGGCTTTGCGCACTTCGGCAAGATTTTGTGCCAGCCCTCCGTGGGGATAAAAAAAAGCCGGATTGTAATATTCGTTGTTTACCGCCAATACGTGGATTTCGCCGGACTTGTCCTTGCGGGAGAAAAGCTCCATGCCATCGGTGTTGTCACCAAATTGTTTTGCTTGAGCGTCGGCGTCTGTGTCCCGGGCGAAGGCAGGAGCCCCGGCATGAATCGGATCGCCCCAGGACATCAGTACCCGATAGGAATAGCCGGGCGGTAGTACCACCTCATCTGCGCTGGA
>DJFQ01000144.1:0-634 GCA_002432095.1 Marinagarivorans sp. UBA5868
TGTTTTGCCATATTTCGTTTTTGCTGAACAACATTGGGAATTGGTTCATAGAGACCTGGATTGGCGCGGTATCGGCAATTTCATATTCTGCCGTCAGCCACTGCTGATTATCGCCTCGCTTCACACCGACGATATTCGATCCGTATGCCAAAGATAAAACCAGTTTATTTTTTTCGAACGCCTGCCAGAAAAGATCTGCGTCATACCCGCTCAAACCTATGGTAAAACGCTGGCTGCTTTCACCAAAAACCATCCCTGGCTTTTTTTCCGGCAAGGGATTGCCGGATATTTCGCCGGTTTCTTCCGGTTCGACTGCGTCGTCCGTTGCGGTTTTATAAACGAGTTTGTAATAGCTGTCCGCCACCGGGGCGGCGACCAGTTGCGTCGTGGGTCCAAATCGCTCTCGCATCTGCTGCAACAATTGCTGATAAGTCAAACTTGGCGTCGCGTCGATGGTTTTAAAGCGAATGACGCCGCGCACACGGAATTCGTTACTGTCTTCCGTGAGACGGGTGCCCATGTAACGGTTGAGGTGATAGCTGAAATCCGGAATACCATCCTGAAATGCCAGGCTTTTCTGGGCTTTGAAATAATAAATCACCGACGGATTCTCATGATCCCTAAATATCTTGAT
>DJFQ01000144.1:765-4045 GCA_002432095.1 Marinagarivorans sp. UBA5868
CCTTTCACCCAGTCGGACTGAGTCATGGGGTTGCCATCTGCGTGATAGGGTTTTATGCGATATTCCAACATATCCGACTTTTGTGCATCGCGGTTGATGTAGAACGCCGTAGATATTTGTGTCTCCTCCCCGCGCAGCGTAAAAGTCTTGCTCTCCATTCGGTCGGCCCCAGTAGAAAAGCCACTGCTTTTCACCTCGACGACCACTTTGAACAAATTGAATTCTGTAAAAATATTTGGAATGGCTTCGATATTGAGCTGGGTTTTACTGGTCATTCCCGGCGATACGAGAATGGCGTGCTCAATATTGTTCAGGCAGGTGTCACAGGCCGCTTTTTCGAAAGCGGCCCAAGTGGCGATCACTTCACCTTTCCCTGCGAGCAGATCTGGATATGATTTGTCAGCCTTCGCTTTCCCATTAGGTGCGAGCAGGGCTGGCTCGGCAAGTGGTATGAAATGACGTTCGATATTTTTGTTCTGTCGTGTATAGGCAACAATACCGGTCAGTGCAAGAGGATATGGGCTATTGTTGACGAGGGATTCTGTGGTCTTGATTGCAGTAATATCGGAAACCCACTCGCCGGCATAATCGGTGAAGCTCACCACGTAGGGCACCACCAGTTCAAAACTGTTGTCATTGGTGGCAAAAACCAGATCCCCAGATAAGCCACCGCTGCGAATGGTCGCCACAACGTCCTCTTTCTCGCTCTCGGTCATGGTTGCCTGTACACGAATTTCATCACCGACCGTCTGCGGCGAATTGATCACGCGGATATTGTCTTCGGGAATCATGGTGGTCAGTGACTGTAATACCACCTTTACCGACGATATTGGTAAACGCTGCAGCTTCACCGGCTTTTTATTGGCAGGTTTGATCGCTTCCGCAGCCAATTCATTCATCAGGTGTATGGCACCCGGTATTTCCCTTGGCGCAATGGTGAATGTCATCACCACCAGATTATTACCGGAGTCGTCCTCCCGCGTGCGATATAAAAAATTCAGCGCAAATCCTTTTTCCGCCTCGTACTTCAACAAATAACCGGAAGGAAAAAAGTAGTAGGTATTCAGGGATGCGTGATCGCGGAATAACTTGTGAGAATATGGCAGCCGATTAGCGAAGTCTTCGCTGATATAACGGGATTTGGCTTCGTAGATATCCGCTAGAAATACCGGTGGCGCAGCTTCATCCGGCCCTTCCGGGTCGCGATCCTCTGAGACATCCGTTGTCGCCTGGGTTGAAAATGTTTTCAAGCGCGACGCCACAGCGCCATCAAACTTCACACCTCGCAAAATCTGTGATTTGGTGAGATGTAACGCTTTTTCATCGGTTAATTTCACACCGGTAAGCTTCCTCGATTCCGCCACTGCTTTTGGATCAGCTACAGCAAATAGCGGCAATATCGAAATCAACAGCAGCAAAATGAAAAATTGTCGGATGGCACAAGACATATGGATTCTCCCTATTTTTCACATTGCTTGATGGCGTCAGCCAGCGTTTTTCCGCTCTTAATCGCCTCTTTGAAGCAACTCGTGGTGTCACGGTTGTTGGAAATTCCCTCGCACAGATCTACAGCCACCTGCCAATCGACTTTGTCCGCAGTGCGCTTGCCCCAATCGTTGCCATCGAACATGACATATTTAAAACAATTACCTGGTGAATATTGCGATGTTGTGCCTTTGCAAAGACGATTCACGTTCGCCGCAGACCAATTTTTGTTTTTGCCGGCGTTGTCCCAAGGAATATTGCCCTGCACATAGTCGTAACACGCTTTTTCCTGGTTGACGGCTAGGGCGACTGTATTAGTTCGGAGCGGGCGGGTAACCAGGGTCGCAACCGGTAATGTTCTGATCAGCTCTTTCTTTCCACAGGCTGTAATAGCCTGTGGAACACTCTGGCCAGCGCTTATTTTGGTTTTGAAGCATTGCGTGGTTGTCGCGGAATTTGCAGTGCCGGCGCAGAGACTGACCGCCTCGCTCCAGCCCACTTTATGATGGGTGGTCTGACCCCAATCGCTGCCATTGAATAACGTGTATTGAAAACACTTGCCGGGCTCCGGTGCACTCACGGCGCCTTGGCATAATCGATTGATATTGGTGGGTGACCAGGTTTTGTGTCCTGCATGATCCCAGGCGATTTTTCCCTGTACCAGATCAAAACAGGCTTTTTCTGGATCGGTGGAAGCCGTAGGTGGTAGCGCTGGAATATCGGTGCCGGCAGGGTCCGCTAGTGGCGTGAGTTTGTCGGTCTCAAACAGCTCCGAGCCGACAAATCGCAGATTGATAGTTTTGGATTTTTCTCCTTTATGAAGCCATTTATCCAGTGCGCCATCTGTCTCCTTCTCGACATACTCTTCAAGCGCTTCTTTCAGCTTATCCTCGAAGCCCGCATAAAGCGGATTGCAAAATCCTAATAGCGCGATAAATACCAGCAGAAGTCGCATAGTTTCGTCCCTTTCCAGCATCCGATCTTCTGCGAATTACACTGCGAACCAAAGCTATAGGACAGGGAGTATTACCGAATTTTTTGTGACATATTCACAAAGCCGCACCGCGGCCGTCGGGCGGACCACACGTGTAGATCGATGAAAAGGCTACTAAACACAGGACAGACCTATTTTTGTGCGGATTCAGAGATTAGCGTGGATATGACTATGGAGCGATGGGCATCAATAAGAGCAAGATCAACACTTTATTGAAAGATAAGGTGGGAATGACGTTCGCGGCGCGAAGCCGCGAAACGTCATTGATGACAGAACAGCCGCTCGTGGTGCGGAAAATTTTCCGAACAAAACTAGCGGCTGCTAGTGGCGTTACCTTCAGAAATGATGATTTCCACACGTCTGTTCTGTTGCCGCCCTGCAGCGGAATCATTATTACCAACCGGCGAATCAAAACCTTTGCCTATTGTGGATAATCGATTGGACTCCACACCTTTTTGTACCAGATAGGTTTTGACCGAGTCGGCCCGACGCTGGGACAGGCCCCGATTGAGGTCCGCACTTCCGACGTTATCTGTATGTCCTTCGATTTCGGCGGTGCGTTCGGGATAATGTTGGAGAAAGCTGGCGAGTTTATCCAAATTGCTGGTCGCTCCGCCCATCAGTTCGGCTTTACCCGTAGCAAATAACACGTCGCCGAGGGTCATCACCAACCCGCGGTCCGTAGGGCGGGCATTCAGGTCGGCAATCTGTTGTCGCAGATCCTGATTTGTCTCGCGGGCCCTGTCAGCTTCCTGCGTGCGCGAATCCAACCGCGCGGTCTCGCGATTTTCGCTTAGCGCG
>DJFQ01000113.1 GCA_002432095.1 Marinagarivorans sp. UBA5868
TCGCGGTGTGGGTATGGACGTGGTCCGCCGCAATATCCAGGCGTTAAAAGGTACGGTAGAAATTGCCTCGCGCAAGGGCGAAGGCTCGACTATTCGCATCCGCTTACCGCTCACGCTGGCCATTATGGATGGTCAGCTAGTGCGGGTGGGCGGACATATTTATATATTCCCGTTGACCTCCATCGTCGAATCCATGCGTTGTCGCAAAGAGCAGGTCAGCCGAGTTGCCGGCGGTTGCAGCGTTTTTCGTCTACGGGATGAATATGTTCCGGTGGTGGAGCTCGGCAGTATCCTGAATATGCCGACCCGACACACGGAGTTGGAGCAATCACTGATGGTCGTCGTAGAGACGGAGGGCGGCAAGATTGGCGTGGTGGTGGACGAACTGCTGGCGCAGCAACAGGTGGTTATCAAGAGCCTGGAGCAAAACTATCACAAAGTAGAGGGAATCAGCGGCGCCACAATTTTAGGTGACGGAACCGTAGCATTGATTATTGATATTCCCGGTATCGTGCAGTTGGCCAATGTTGCATCGGGCCACAACATCTCGATGGTGTCGCCGACCAAAACAATAGAATCACAAGCGCGGAAGCGCGCTTGAGTTCCGCCAAATTTTTTGGAGTTATCTATGCATTCCCCAGCAAATGCGCGCCGACTTGAAGTCGATCCGAATAATACTGAGCACAGCGCGATTGCGAATAGCCAGTACCTGACATTTTTTATGGCAGGTGAAGAATACGGCGTGGATATTTTATGTGTGCAGGAAATTCGTGGCTGGGAAAACGTCACACCTTTGCCGAATTCCCCTGCGCATATAAAAGGCGTTATCAATTTGCGCGGCACTATTGTGCCCATAGTCGATTTGCGCCGTTGTTTCGGCCTTGCGGCGATTGAGTACAGCCCGGTTACCGTCGTCATAGTGCTGAAAATTAAAACGGAGAGCGGCAATCGGATAGTGGGTATCGTGGTGGACGCAGTTTCCGATGTGTATTCCGTCGCCGAAGCGGATATGCGCCGCGTGCCGGATCTCGGGGGTCTGGACACACAATTTGTCCGTGCGCTGGTGACGGTCAATGAACGCATGGTCATTCTGTTGAATATTGAGCCGTTAATATCAATGGATGGGATGGCGAATGTTTCCGATTTGCGCGAGCAAATCGACATTATCAAACAGCGGGTATAACTGCGCCGCAAGGCTTCCATAATTGATCAATGACGCGGGATAGCCGCTGGGATTTTACTGGAGAGTGTTATGAATAAAGCAAGTCTGTTTGGCTTCTTTCAGCGAAGCAAAGAGTTGCGCCAAAAAATGGAAGCAGTGAGCCGCAGCCAAGCGGTGATTGAATTTGATCCGGAAGGTGTGATTCTGGAGGCGAACCAGAATTTCCTCAGCGTTATGGGTTATCAGCGGGCTGAAGTTATTGGTAATCACCACCGCATGTTTGTCGATCCACAGTTCAGCTCCAGCCGGGAATATGCAGGCTTTTGGGAAAGTCTGCGCCGCGGAGAAACCTTTACGGCGGAATTCCAGCGGCTAGGCAAAAACAATAATCCCATTTGGATTCAAGGCTCTTACTGCCCGCTGCGGGACTCCCACGGCAAGGTATATAAGATCGTGAAGTTTGCGATGGATATTACCGAGCGGAAAAAGGCCGAAGAACGAAACCGTCAGACCGCTGAGATCGCCAGCGCATTAAAACTCTGTCAGGCCAATGTGATGTTGGCGGACAACGATCTCAATATTGTGTATATGAACAACACCGTGACGGAAATGTTGAAGCACCGTGAAGCGGAGTTGCAGTCGGAGCTAAAAAGCTTCGCCGTCGATAAGCTTGTGGGTACCTGTGTGGATGTTTTTCATAAGCGTCCCGGCCATCAGCGGCAGATGATAAACGAATTGAAATCGCCTTATAAAACCGATCTCACTATAGGCAATTTGATTTTTGAGTTAACGGCTTCGCCCTGGCTGGACCAACAGGGTAAACGTATCGGCACAGTGGTTGAGTGGCTGGATAAAACTGACGAAGTGAATAAGCGCAATGCCGAGGCGCGAACCGCCGCAGAAAATGCACGTGTGCGTTATGCATTGGACAGTGTCACAACCAATGTCATGATCGCCGATGCAGACGCCAATATCATTTACGCCAATGATGCCGTAACACAGATGATGCGGAGAGCTCAGGCGGATATTCGCAAAGCCATTCCCAATTTTGATGCGGACCATATTAAGGGACGCAACATGGATATGTTTCATCGCAACCCAGACCACCAGCGCAATCTCATCAAAACCCTTACCGGCACTTATAACGGCAAAGCGGAAGTCGGCGGGCGTACATTTACCGTTATTGCCAACCCGATTATTGTCGAAGGTCAGCGTATCGGCACCGTAGTCGAATGGGCAGACCGAACCGCCGAAGTTGCTATCGAAAAAGAAGTGGCTGCGATGGTGAGCGCCGCCGGGCTCGGCGATTTTACTCGGCAGATCAACATGGAAAATAAAGAAGGATTTTTCGCCAATTTGAGTCGCGGGCTTAACGAACTGGTCAGTACCATCGAAATTGCATTAAACGATATTCGGCGAATGCTGGGTGCCATGGCGCGTGGAGATTTGTCCGAGCGGATCACACGCGATTTTCAGGGCACATTTGGCCAGCTCAAAGACGATGCCAACAGTACAGCGGATAAATTAACCGACATTATTGGTCGCATCCGTACATCTTCGAGCGCAATTCTGGCTGCTGCGAATGAAATCGCCCAGGGGAATGCTGACCTCAGTCAGCGCACCGAGGAGCAGGCATCTTCGCTGGAGGAAACCGCTTCCAGCATGGAACAAATGACATCGACGGTAAAACAAAGCGCGGAAAATGCGCTGCGCGCCAATGATCTTGCACAGACTGCCCAGGGGAAAGCGAAGGAGGGTGGTCAGGTGGTTAGCCGTGCTGTACAGGCCATGCAGGAAATCAGTGATTCAAGTAAAAAAATCAGCGACATCATCAGCGTGATTGATGAGATTGCGTTCCAAACAAATTTACTTGCGCTCAATGCAGCGGTGGAAGCGGCTCGCGCCGGCGAGCAAGGGCGCGGTTTTGCGGTGGTGGCAGGAGAAGTGCGCAATCTTGCGCAGCGCTCTGCCGGCGCGGCGAAAGAAATCAAAGAATTGATTCGCGACAGCGTAAGCAAGGTGCAGGATGGTCGGCAGCTGGTGAACGCTTCCGGCGAAACACTGCAGGATATAGTGGCGTCGGTGGAAAAAGTCAGCAACATGATGCAGGAAATTGCGCAGGCAGCGCAGGAACAAACGTCCGGCATTGAACAGGTGAATACCGCCGTTGCGCAGATGGATGAAATGACCCAGCAAAATGCCGCGTTGGTGGAAGAGGCATCTGCCGCTGGCGCATCTTTGGCGGATCAGGCGAATGCCATGTATTCCATGGTGGATTTTTTCTCCATCGAAGAAAGTGAAGACGAAGCGGCGCCCGCGCCACCAAAG
This sequence comes from Marinagarivorans sp. UBA5868, assembly GCA_002432095.1. Lineage (GTDB taxonomy): Bacteria > Pseudomonadota > Gammaproteobacteria > Pseudomonadales > Cellvibrionaceae > UBA5868. The sequence continues at coordinate 3,491 of DJFQ01000113.1, forward strand.
CGTGCAAGACCCGCTTTAAAAGTCGCAACGAAGGGAAAAGCAGTAAAAAAATCACCGCCCCGAGCGGCGCAGACAGATGAAGAGTGGGAGCAATTTTGATTCCAGATGCAGCCAGATTTGGAGTATCACCAAAGTGACGTCGCGCTTTCCGCAAGCGGCAAGTGATTCCGCCGATCGTGAATTTCCCATGTCGGAGCGGAATTTTCGCGAGCTCAAAAAAATCGCCTACAAGGTCACGGGCATCAATTTGTCCGATCATAAACAAAACATGATTTACGGTCGGCTGGCGCGCCGCATTCGCGCCCTCGGCCTGCGGAATTTTGACCAATACTGCGATTTGCTTGGCCAGGATTCCTCACCGGAAATTCGTGAGTTCGTCAATGCGATTACCACCAACCTCACGGCGTTTTTTCGCGAAAATCACCATTTTGAATACGTCAAAAATACGCTGCTGCCGGATTTATTGCGGCGCAAGCAAGCCGAGCGACGCATTCGTATCTGGTCGGCCGGCTGCTCCACCGGTGAAGAGCCATACTCCCTTGCTATGGTTGTCCGTTCGTTGCCCGCGTTAAATGCCTGGGATGTGAAAATTCTCGCAACCGATCTGGATTCCAATGTGTTGGAAAAAGCCGAATCCGGTGAATATGCCGCTGAGCGATTTGCCAGTATTCCGCCGCAATACCACGTCTTGGTTGAGCGGGAGCCGCAACGCAATGTCATCGCCATGCGCGGCGAGCTGCGTCGTCTGGTGACGTTCAAGCAGCTAAATTTGTTACACAGTTGGCCTATGAAGGGACCATTCGACATTATTTTTTGTCGAAATGTGGTGATTTATTTTGATGCGCCTACACAGATCCAATTATTTGACCGCTACGCCAATATGTTGGCGTCCCAAGGCCATTTGTTTATTGGCCACTCGGAAAGCCTGCATAAAATCAGTGAGCGTTTTGTATCGCTCGGTCGCACCATCTACCAGCGGACGCAATAAATGATTTTGCAAAAATCATGTTCAAAACAGCCCCGTTCAGCGATGCCGCCTGCGCTTCCCGGGTTTGAGCATGTGAACCGCTATTGGGATCCCCATGTGCAGACCCCGGTGGCGAAGATTATGCCTGGGGAATGTTACGTCAGCGCTCGCGGGGAGATGATCGCCACCGTGTTGGGTTCCTGTGTGTCTGCTTGCATTCGCGACGAGGTTTTGGGCATCGGCGGGATGAACCATTTTATGTTGCCATTGCGCGGTGGTGGACGCGGTGTGGAGCGGGACTATTTAGTCACCCCGGATTTGTGTTATGGCAACTGGGCGATGGAATATCTCATAAATGCCATTCTGCGCATCGGCGGCAAGCGTGAACGTCTCGAAATCAAATTGTTTGGTGGCGGCCGCGTGCTTTCCGGGTTGCTGAAAATGGATGTGGGTCGTCGCAATGTGGAATTTGTGTTGGATTATGTTCGTCAGGAAAACCTGAATATCGCCGCCCACGATCTCGGCGGTGATTATCCGCGCAAGATTTTTTATTATCCGGATACCGGTGCGGTAAAAATGCGACGTTTGCGCTCAGTCGCCAACGACACCATCGAGCAACGTGAGCGCGCTTATATGGAATCGTTACGCAAACCTGTGCAAAAAGACGTGGACCTGTTTTAACCGGAGTGCCCACATATCATGCGGACAAAAATCAAGGTTGTCGTGGTGGATGACTCGGCGATGGTGCGGGCGCTGCTGACGCAGATCATCAATGCGGACCCACGCTTACAGGTTGTTGCTGCCGCAGCAGATCCCTACGAAGCGCGGGAGTTGATCAAATTACACAACCCGGATGTCATTACCCTGGATATCGAAATGCCGAAAATGAACGGCATAACGTTTTTGAAGAATTTAATGAGGCTACGTCCAACGCCAGTGGTGATGATCTCCACGCTCACCCAGGATCAAGCGCCGGCAACCTTGGAGGCATTGGAGTGCGGCGCCGTGGATTTTCTCGGCAAACCTCAGGGACGAAGCGATATTGCGTTGCGTGAATACAGCGAAATAATCAGCGAAAAAATTGTCGCCGCCGCAAATGCCAGAGTGCGCGGGCTGGATTCGCTACATCCCAGCTCACGGGATTCTTCGTCCAGCACGGTACTCAAGGCCATCGACCGTCCGCATAAACAAAATTTTCTCTGCGCGATGGGCGCTTCCACCGGTGGCACCGAAGCCATAAAAGAAATTGTGCGTAGTCTGCCGGAACGTTGTCCGCCGCTGGTAATTACTCAGCATATTCCGGAAGTGTTCAGCACCTCCTTCGCCCGTCGCCTGGACAGTCTAAGCGCGGTTAAAGTTTATGAGGCGGAACACGATCAACCGGTGGAACACAATTGCGCCTACCTCGCTCCCGGTCACTCGCATTTGAAGCTGGCGCGTCGAGCCGGGCGTTATGTCTGCCTATTGGATCAGGGCCCGCCGGTTAATCGCCATCGTCCTTCCGTCGAAGTGCTATTTGATTCCGTATGCGCCGTCGCCGGAGACGACGCCACGGCAGTATTGCTCACCGGCATGGGCGCCGACGGTGCGAGCGCATTATTGCGATTGCGACAGGCGGGAGCATTTACGGTGGCGCAGGACGAAGCCTCGTCGGTGGTGTGGGGCATGCCGGGTGCAGCGGTAAAAATCAACGCAGCGGAAAAAGTGTTGCCGCTGGATAAAATTGCCCGAGAAATCCTTCGCGCAGCATTCGACTAGACTTTAAGTCATTCCATTTTAACCTGCACATTCAGGCCGTCGATGACGCAGCAACGTGTCCTTATCATATTGACCGCTTTGGCGATCATCTCAACAATTGTGGCAATAGGCGTATTTCGCCACATTCCGCCAGAGTTTCTACCGCTTTCAACCTTACGGAAAAAATAAGACAAATAATCGTGCCGCGGGAATTTAACCTCGGCAATCCCTTAAGAGTGACCTGTAGCTTTGCTATCTCGGAATTGGCGATCAATGAACAATTTGAGGCGGCGTTCAAGCGTGCGGACGAAGCGCTTTATAAGGCAAAGCGGGAAGGTCGCAATTGCTCGATCATCGCTTGGCTAACAGCGGCAATAAACTCCTCGTCGGCAAATGATGTTGTGAGTTCCGGCCCTGGCTGTCAGGTAGAAAACTGTCCTTACCGCCAAACCTCCCGCCGGCGGACCAAATTCGGCGCGAATTGCCTTGCTGTGGCATCTCATGGCAAATGGTGAGTTTTTTTCCCGGCGAGCGCCTGACAAGTGGCCGAACAACCACTAATCTTTTCTTATAGAAAATGCTCATTTAGTAACAATAAAATCTGTGCAGCGGATTGCCTACCATATTGGAGGTCCCGAGATGGACCAGAACAGCCGCTTCGACGCGATTAAGCAAAAATTTCTTTCCCGACTCGCCGAATGGCTTCCCAGTTACGAACGATTCGTCACCGACGCATCCGCAGGTCGCACGGACGCTGTGGAAATTGCGGATGTGCATATGCGCGTGCATAAAATCGCGGGCTCGGCGAAAACGTTTGGCTTTCCCGAGCTGAGTACAACGGCTGCAGAAGCAGAAAAGCATCTTGCGGCGGTGGACGGTGGCAAAGCGACATTGGCGTCTGTTAAAACGGCCGTGGCGTCGTTAACAGCGTTAACGCGGGAATTGCGAAGCGCGTTAACGAGTCGCAAAACCGAGGTGGAAGCTCACACGTCTCAAGAGGCTGTCCGCGCAACAGATAATCGCCATACTATTTTAGTGGCGGATGACGATGACCTGGTGCGCGAGCTGCTGGTGAGCGAGTTTATCCGCGCCAATTGCCACATTATGCAAGCAAGCGATGGTGCGGTCGTTCTGGACATTATAAAAAGCTGCACACTACATGCGGACGCGGAAAAACCGGATCTTATACTCCTCGATGTGAATATGCCGACTGTCAATGGCTTCGAGGTGCTGAAAAAGCTGAAATCAACCGCAGCGACACAAAATATTCCGGTCATCATGCTTACGCGCCGCGATGAGGATGACAGCATCATCAATGCGATTTCTTTTGGTGCTGTGGATTACGTAACAAAACCATTCGAAATGCCAGACCTGATTGCTCGCATCACGGAGCAGCTTGCCAGTCGAAAAAATAAGGTGTTGGTCGCCGATGACGACGAATTGATTCGCGAACTCTTATCCCACCGTTTTCACCGCATTGGCACATCCGTCATTACCGCCAAATCGGGTCCCGAAGCACTGCAGCGCATTCAGGCGGAACGGCCTGATGCGGTGGTCCTGGATATTATGATGCCGGGGATGAGTGGTATTAACGTTTTAAAACAAATGAAGGAAGATGAAACATTGAGAAAAATTCCGGTCATTCTTCTGACTGCCAAAACTCAGCAGGAAAATATTCTGCTGGGGTTGGAAAGTGGCGCCCATGATTACATCACCAAACCATTCGATACTGATGAAGTGGTGGCCAGAGTGAATGGCATTATTCAGCGAAATCAAAACACGTGAAGTTGTTGCTGGTATTTTTATTTAGTTTCTTCGCTATGGTGGCAATGGCAGATGCGCCGAGCAGGGCAGCGGCGTTTGCCGCGAAAAACGCAGGTGATTATGTGCGCGCCGCACAAATTTTTGCACAGTTGGTGCAACATTATCCGGAGGATGCGGAGCTTTGGTTTCAATACGGATTGGTGCTGCGTTTTGATGGACGTCTTGAGGAAGCCATGGCAACGCAAACCACGGCGCGAAAATACGCCCCAGACGATGTGGATATTCAGCTGGAAATTGCGCGTTTATATTTTTATCAGGGCGATATAGCTGCCGCTAACCTGGATTTAGAAGAAATTCGAGCGACCAGTCCTAATTACCCCGGCGTTGCCGAGCTGCAACATCAACTAACACTGGCGCAATCGGGGAAAAGCGCCACGGGTGCTTGGTGGCTCACCCTCGCCCATGAGTGGAGCCGCCTGGAGAGGGGAGATCAATGGCAAACCAATGTTGTGCATATCAATCGCAGCATATCGGCCGATCTTTCTTTTCAGCTTCATTTG
>DJFQ01000262.1:0-976 GCA_002432095.1 Marinagarivorans sp. UBA5868
GTGGTTTTGCCCATGCCGTTGCGTCCAAGAATCGCGACAATCTGATTCGGCTCCACCGTCACGTTCATGTTATGAATCACTTCGCTCTGTCCGTAGGCGACGGAATAATCTTTGATGGCTAACATAAATAGGGCTCCGCTAGCGGCTTAGTGGCCGAGATAGACTTCAACGACTTTTGGATCGCTTTTCACCCGCGCCATGGAACCCTCGGACAGGGTTTTTCCCTGGTGCATAACGGTGACACGATGGGCGATGTCTTCAACGAATTGCATATCGTGCTCAATCACAACCACCGAGCGGCCTTTGGTAATGCGGTTCAATAATTCGGCTGTGCGTTTGCGTTCCGCGACGGACATGCCTGCCACAGGTTCATCCAGCATCAGCAAATCTGGCTTTTGAATTAACAACATGCCGATTTCCAGCCATTGTTTTTGCCCGTGACTCAATAATCCAGCAGTGGTATGCAGCTGGTCCTTGAGGAAAATTGTTTCTGCCACCTCCTCCACCGCGTTGATCACCTCCGAATCCCGTCGAAAGAACAATGCCCCTACGACGCTTCTGCCGCGAGGAAAGGAAATTTCCAAATTTTCATAAACCGTGAGATCTTCGTAGATAGACGGATTCTGGAATTTCCGGCCTACCCCGGCGTGTACAATCGCGTGCTCCGTCATCTTGGTGAGTTCCTTACCACGGAATTTAATCGAGCCTTCTGTGGACTTGGTTTTTCCGCAAATTAAATCGAGTACGGTAGTTTTACCGGCGCCGTTTGGGCCGATGATTACTCGAATTTCTCCTTCTTCCACATAGAAGGAAAGATCATTTACGGCTTTAAATCCGTCGAAAGAAACGGTCAATCCCTCAACGGATAGAACAAAGTCTTTTGCGGTCTTTTTGTCGCTCATAAAATCGCTCCCCTTATTTACCTATAGGACTGACAGCACCTGTGATTACCGGAGATTTAGCCGAAGGGGCGCGC
>DJFQ01000262.1:990-3977 GCA_002432095.1 Marinagarivorans sp. UBA5868
GCGCCCATGGCAAACAGCCATAGCTCTGGAAAAGATTCGGAAAAGGTGGTTTTTGCCCAGTTGACCAGCAGAGTTCCATATACCGCGCCGAAGATGGAAAGGCGTCCACCCACGGCACAAAAGATCACCATCTCGATCGATGGCACTATGCCGACAAACGAAGGTGACATAAAACCGACTTGCAATGTAAACATTGCCCCGCCGATTGCCGAAAATGCGGCGCCGAGACAGAACACGAAAATTTTGAAACTCGACACGTCGTAGCCAGAAAATCGAACCCGATCCTCCCTGCCACGCATAGCCACCAACAGCCTGCCGAGTTTGCTTTTGCGCACGAACTGGGCTGTGAGCAAACAAGCCATTAATAGGAAAAAATTCAGGTAATAGAGGACGTACTTGGCGGAGTCTGTACGAATATCCCAGCCCATCAAGGTACGCAAGTCGGTGATACCATTTACACCGCCGGTATAACCTTGTTGACCGATAATTAAAATGGTGAGGATGGACGCAATTGCCTGGGTAATAATGGCGAAATACACACCACCGACACGGCGTTTAAACATAGCCACGGCAATGATATAGGCAAATATTGTTGGGACGATAAGGATAGCAATGATGGTTAATGGCAGGTTATAGAAGGGTTCCCAAAACCAAGGTAACTCGGTGATCTGGTTCCAATCCATAAAATCCGGAATGCCCGGTGTGGATTGAATTTTCGTGTTCTCTGGGTCCGATGCTTCCAGCTTGAGAAACATTGCCATGCAATATCCGCCGAGGCCAAAAAATACCCCCTGACCGAGACTCAAGATGCCGCCGTAACCCCAGCACAACACCAAGCCCACCGCCACAAACGCGTAGGTAAGATATTTGCCAATCAGGTTGAGACGGAAAATATCCATCGTCATCGGCAGAAGAACACCTAAAAACAACGCCAGTATTGCCAGATAAATAACGTCGTTTTTGGGGAAAAGCGTTTTAAAGCTATGCATCGACATGATGGTTTACCTCATTTGCGTACTTTCATGGCGAATAGGCCCTGGGGCCGGATCATCAAGATGATCACCACAGTCAGGAGAGTCAGCACTTTTGCCATGGAACCGCTGAGGAAAAATTCCATGGTGGATTGCGCTTGAGAAATGGTGAACGCGGAGGCGATGGTGCCCAATAAGCTGGCGGCGCCGCCAAATACCACCACCAAAAAGGTATCTACAATATAAAGCTGGCCAGCCGTCGGACCTGTGGAACCAATCATGGTAAACGCGCTGCCTGCCACTCCGGCTATGCCACATCCCAGGGCAAAGGTGATGCGATCAATTTTCGCGGTATTAATACCAACCGCCGCGGCCATGGGACGGTTTTGCACCACAGCGCGCACCTGACAACCCCAACGGGATTTGTACATCAAGAAATAAACACTCGTGGAAATCGCGATGGTGAGCACCATCACAAACACACCGTTGATTGGCAGCTCTATGGTATCGGTTAACGGGATCGAACCCATCAACCAATCCGGCAAGGTCACCCCAACTTCGCGCGCGCCAAATACGCTGCGGTAAATTTGTTGGAGAATTAGGCTGAGTCCCCAAGTAGCCAATAGCGTGTCCAAGGGGCGTTGATATAAGAAGCGAATAAATGACCATTCCACCAGCGCCCCGAGCGCACCCGCGACGATAAATGAGATGATCATGGCGATAAAAAAGTAGATGCCGAAAAGCGATGGCAGGTAATTGGCAAATAATGCCGAAATTAAATAGGTAACGTAGGCGCCCAAAATCATAAATTCGCCATGGGCCATATTGATCACGCCCATCTGGCCAAAGATAATGGCCAAACCCAGCGCCATTAGAACGAACACCGAAAATAAAATCAGGCCGGCAAAACCCTGCATGGCAAAAATGGAAATAAGTTCAGCGCTTGTGTAGTCGGAAAACATTGGAACCTCCACGTCTTATCCAATACCGCCGGTTTGAGGAAGAGCGGCTTGGCCGCCCTTCCGGTTCTTGCGTGAAGATGTGCGTGGATTATTGATAACCTTTTGGGAAGGGATCGGGCTCCATTAATTCCGTGGTTTCATGCACCACTTTGTATTGGCCGTCCTTCAGCGCAAGACCGATGCGAGTCTTTGACCAGAGGTGATGATTTTCGTGAATTTTCACGTAACCTTCCGGCGCGGTGGTGAGTTCAATTCCGGGGGAGGCGGCGCGAACTTTGTCGATATCGAATGACCCTGCTTTTTCCACCGCGGCCTTCCACAACCAAGGGCCTAGGTATGCAGCTTGGGTAACGTCGCCGATCACAATGTCCTTGCCATATTCCGCCTTGAACGCTTCCACAAAGGCTTTGTTGTTGGCATTGTCCAAGCTTTGGAAGTACTTCATGGAGGCGTAAGCACCTTCCATATTTTCACCACCAATGCCGAGAATTTCGTCCTCCGTTACTGAGATGGTCAACAACAGCGGCTTTTCTTTCGGTAGACTGATGCCGGCGGCTTTTAATTGTTTGTAAAACGCCACGTTGGAGCCGCCCACCACAATCGCATAAATTACATCCGGTTTGGTGAGTTTGATTTTGTTGATCACACTGTTGAATTGCGTATGACCGAGAGGGTAATACTCTTCCCCCACCACCTTAAGACCCAATTTTTCGATATGCTTGCGCGCGATTTTGTTGGAGGTTCTCGGCCAAATATAATCCGAGCCGAGTAAATAAAAGCTTTTTGCACCTTTTTCTTTTACCACCCAATCAATGCCGGCCAATATTTGTTGAGTTGCCTCCTGACCGGTGTAAATCACATTGGGCGACTGCTCCAAGCCTTCGTAAAAAGTTGGGTAATACAACATACCGTTGTACTGTTCAAAAATTGGTAGAACGGCTTTTCGCGAAGCGGAAGTCCAACAGCCGAACACGGCGGCAACTTTGTCATTTACCAGAAGCTTTTTGGATTTCTCCGCAAATGTCGGCCAATCGCTCGCGCCGTCTTCCTGGAT
>DJFQ01000262.1:4044-16895 GCA_002432095.1 Marinagarivorans sp. UBA5868
TTGCAAGATCCCCAACCCACCACGATCTAGCTTTAACCCATCGCGATTTAGTTTTAGCCCACCGCGATTTAGTTTTAGCCCGCCACTATCTCGATTTAACCCACCACTATTTGACTTTAACTGCATGGTCATACTGTTTGCCCTCTCGCAATAACAACGTTACGGACACATTGTTGTTAGAAGCGACGCGCAACAGCCATGCGACAAATGCTCACCCTGGCTACGTCAAATGACGTATAGAGGGCCAACAAACAACCGTCGGTCTTGCGACCACAGCGATACGGCACAAGTCGTGCAATACAAGTTGTTCAACACAGGTCGATCAATATCGAAAGCACAAAAATCCCGCACATTTGAGAATTTCGTTGTCATGGCGGCTATCCAGCAGATATTTCGTATTCGCCGCAGCTATAACCAGTGGGTCAATAATCAGACACTGGAAGATTACGCTCTGCGATTTACTGCAAACGGCTCGCGCAAGTGGTCCTTGGCAAAAGTATCCATCACCGCCCTCGGCGCAATTTCGTTTTTGGCGCTGGAGGCCATTGGTGGTGCGATCACTCTGACCTACGGCACCACTAACGCAGTCAGCGCAATTTTGGTGGTGGGCTTGCTCATATTTTTGACCGGCGTGCCGATCTGCTATTACGCCGCCCGCTATGGTGTGGATATTGATCTGCTCACTCGTGGTGCAGGTTTTGGCTATATTGGCTCCACCGCAACGTCGCTGATTTACGCATCATTTACGTTTATCTTTTTTGCTCTGGAAGCGGCCATTATGGCCAAAGCGCTGGAGTTGCTTACGGGTTTGCCGCTGGCCTGGGGATACGTAATCAGCTCCGTTATTGTGATCCCGTTGGTATTTCACGGCATCACTTTTATCAGCCGTTTTCAGTTGTGGACGCAACCACTCTGGCTACTGCTGCAGATACTGCCCTTGGCGGTAATTTTTATTGCCGACTTTTCCATGATCGAAAACTGGGCGCACTATGAGTCGGCGCACCAAAGTGGGGATGGTGGGTTTAACATTTTGCTATTCGGTGCGGCAGCGTCGGTAATGTTTGCCCTTGTGGCGCAAATTGGCGAGCAGGTGGACTTTCTGCGTTTCCTACCGGCAAAGTCACCAAAAAATAATTTATCTTGGTGGATAGCGCTGCTTGCGGGTGGTCCCGGCTGGATTATTATCGGCATGCTGAAATTGCTGGCCGGTTCCTTCCTCGCCTATATCGCCCTCTCCCAAGGACTGCCTGCTGTAGAGGCGGCGGACCCGACAGCCATGTACACAGTGGCATTTTCCTATCTCACACAATCTCCCAACGCAGCACTGCTACTCGCTGGCGTTTTTGTGATTTTGTCGCAATTAAAAATTAATGTAACCAATGCGTATGCCGGCTCCATCGCCTGGTCCAATTTTTTTTCCCGTCTTACACACAGCCACCCGGGGCGGGTGGTGTGGCTGGTCTTTAATGTTTGCATTGCATTACTACTGATGGAGCTTGGCGTTTATCACGCCTTTGAAAAAACCTTGAGTGTTTATGCGGTCGTAGCGGTTGCCTGGGTGGGATCGCTGGTGGCGGATCTGGTTATTAATAAGCCGCTTGGACTCAGCCCGCGCCATATCGAATTCAAACGCGCACATTTGTATGACATCAATCCGGTTGGTGTGGGCTCCATGGTGGTGGCATCGCTGGTGGGTATTTTCGCTTACCTGGGCCTTTTCGGTGTTTATGCGCAAGCGCTCGCGCATTTTATTGCCCTCGCTTGCGCATTTGTCTTGGTGCCATTAATCGCCAAATTAACCGGCGGCCGTTTTTACATCGCCAGAGAACCTTCTATCGTCACATCTGACGCGATCATTCGCTGTTCCATTTGTGAAAACAGTTATGAACGGCAGGATATGGCATTTTGCCCCGCGTATGACGGCGCCATTTGCTCGCTTTGCTGCTCGCTGGATTCCCGATGCCGTGACGCGTGCAAAACCCACGACAGCTTCAGCGAACAATTCACCCGGTTGTTGCAACGAGTCGTTCCGCGCAATCTCAGTGATTACATCAACATTCGGCTGGTGAATTTTATTGCCCTATTATGTTTTGTTGCGGGCGTTACTGGAATTCTTCTTTCGCTGATCTATGCCAATTCTATTACCGACAACCCGGCGACCAATGAATTTTTATCACAAACGCTGTGGAAGGTATTTTTTATCTTGATGATTGTGGCCGGGGTGATTTCCTGGTTGTTTGTGCTGGCCCATGAAAGTCGCATTGTCGCGGAAGAGGAATCGCAGCGGCAAAACCGTCTGTTGGTCGAAGAAATCGACGCGCATAAAAAAACCGATCTTGCCCTGCAGCGGGCCAAGGAGACGGCGGAAGCGGCCAACAACGCCAAGAGTCGTTATCTCACCGGTATCAGTCACGAGTTGCGCACACCACTAAACGCCATTCTCGGTTACGCACAATTGCTTGATCAAGACGAGCAGATTCCGCCACAGAAAAAGCACCAGGTGAAAGTAATCCAGCGCAGCGCGGAACATCTGACAGATCTGATCGAAGGTTTGCTGGATATTTCCAAAATCGAGGCGGGTCGCCTGGAAATTCAAAAAGATGTATTTAATTTAAATGCGATGCTGAATCAGATCGTCGATATGTTTCAGTTGCAAGCTCAGGAGAATGGCTTGAATTTTCATTACACGCGTATTACCCAGCTACCGGATCTGGTGCAGGGAGACGAAAAGCGTGTGCGGCAGATTCTCATCAACTTATTGTCCAACGCAGTGAAATTTACTCCCAGCGGGGAAGTTGAATTAAGTGTTCGCTATCGCAATCAGGTGGCGGAAATTCGTGTGCGTGATACCGGGATTGGCATCCCCGAGAGCGAGCTGGAGAGAATTTTCAAACCTTTTGAACGCATTCGCCTACCGGGCGCGCCTGTCGTTAACGGCACTGGCCTCGGCCTCACGATTACCAAATTGTTGGTGGATATTATGGGCGGCGACCTTACGGTATCGGCCAACAATGGCGGCGGTGTTACCTTTTCTGTTTGGTTAATGCTGGCCCGGGTTTTTCAACGGGAATCCGAAGTGGTAAAGGTCAAAAAGATTTACGGTTACGAAGGCCCAAAGCGCTCGCTGTTGGTAGTCGATGACGACGCGGCGCATCGGGGTTTAATGCACGACTTACTCAACCCATTGGGCTTCGTGGTGGTAGAGGTGCCGGATGCGGAAGCCTGTCTCAACGTGATTCAAACTTTTTCGCCGGATGCCTTTTTAATTGACCGCCGAATGCCCGGCATCGATGGGCCGCAATTAGCGAGCACGCTGCGCGCCATGAATCTGCAACAGCCCATTATTATGGTGTCCGCCAATGCCAATGAAGATGCACCACCTGCAGAGTCTCATCCAAGCTATGACAGTTATTTGATCAAACCGGTACGCTTAGACAGCCTACTGGAAAAACTTGGCCAACATCTGCATTTAACCTGGCGCTACCAACCCAAAGCGGCAGCTGTTGCGCCGCCACTCGATTTTGCCAACACCATTGCTCCCGACGAGGAAGTGCTTGAAGAAATAATCGGCTGGGCAGAAGTGGGCGCCCTTGGCAAATTACGTGAATTGCTCAATCGGTTAGAAGAACAAAATACGGTGGATCCGCACCTACTGCGGCATTTTCGCCAGTACGTGGATCACGTAAATCTTGCGGGTCTGATCAAGGTGGTGCGCGCACTGCGCCAACCAGAGAATTCCGCTGAATGAAGATGTTGTTGTTATGAAAACCCAAAATTCTCATGATCTAATCCTAGTGGTCGACGATTCACCAGAAACTCTCGGCATGTTGAACGACGCCCTGGAAAAAGCTGGCATGACCACATTGGTGGCGCTGGAAGGACGGCAGGCGCTGAATATCGCCCGGAAGATGACGCCGGATATGATTCTGCTCGACGCGGTGATGCCCAATATGGACGGCTTTGAAACCTGCGAGCATTTAAAGCGCGATTTGGAACTCAAGAATATTCCGGTGATTTTCATGACCGGGCTGGCGGATACCGATAGCATCGTCAAAGGCTTTGCCGCCGGCGGTGTCGATTACGTCACCAAGCCCATTAATCCATTAGAATTAGTCGCGCGCATCAAGGTGCATCTCAACAATGCACGCACCACACGCAGCGCTCAGGCAGCGTTAGACAGCACTGGGCAAAATCTCTGCGCGGTGAGTCGCCTCGGTGAGTTGCGCTGGGCAACGCCGCAAGTTAATCAATATTTGGAACGGCTATGCCCCGGCGGCTGGCAACAATTGCAGATTGCCGACGTCCTCAGTCAATGGCTAAAACATAATCCACCGGAAGGCGGCCAACTTCAACTGGCCGCCGCCGGAACCACTCTCAAATGGGTATTGGTTGGTGCCGCCAGCGGTGATGAATATCTATTGCGATTGGTGAATGAAGATCAAGCAGATGAATGCGATCTACTCAAACAACGTTTTTCCGTCACTAGCCGCGAGGCCGAGGTACTGCTTTGGGTTGCTAAAGGCAAAACTAATCGGGAAATCGCCCAGATATTGGAATTAAGTCCGCGCACGGTGAATAAGCATTTGGAACAACTGTTTAAAAAGATCGGGGTGGAAAATCGGACCACCGCCGCAACCCTGGCGGTAGGCGTGTTACAAAAAAACCGAATTTAGCTTAATTTTTCGCCGCCACACCATAAACGTTCATAAATTAATCAGATGTGTTAAAAAGCAGCCAGAGGCTGCCTAGCATCGTATTGCTTTTATGTCGTCATAGGTGGTTAAATACCGCGGCTTTTTGCCCACTTGGTGCAAATTTAGCCGGATAATCAGATGCAGCTTTGCCAAACTTATCTATACTCGTTAACACAATAATTAATAAATATTGGCTTGTTGTCTGGTTGTTTTTCCCGCTGTATCACCGATTGATTGTTGCGAAACAATACGTAGTGATTCTGAAAGCGCGACGTGCCCATGGCACAGTTGGTGCCGCGTACCTTTTACAGATCCACAAATAATGAGCGCTCAAAGGCGCCGTGATTCAGGAGACTCAAGGTGAAAAAACCCATTCGTTTTACGATTTATGTTGCCCTGCTCGCATTTGCCTGGTTTATGTTGTCGCCAGCGCTCACCATCAACACTGCTCAGATCGGCGCGCCCATTAAAGCAATGCTGGGCGGCATGAACACACTGGCCATGGCAACCGTTGTTTTCGGCGTGGCGTTGCTCATTACCTTTATGATTACTTCTGGCTGGGGTTTGATTCTATTAGGCGCAATGGCACTGGTGGGTCTGATCGTGGTGAGCGTGCTGCATCCCTACCTGTTTCCCTTACTCATTCCTCTGTTTACCCTGTGGCTGCTCTGCGCCGCAGCACGCCGCAGAGAAAGTGCCGCACCAAAACCTGCGGCTCCGTCGAAACACGCTTGACCGTTATTTAAGCCCACTCCGCTTGAGCGTTTTCGATTAGCACGCTTGAGCGATTCCAATTACGCACATATTGGTATTTCAAGCCGCCGCTCTCAGGGAAAGCGGCTTGGGTCTTCAATAAAGCTTCTGTAAATATTCTTCCGCGACGGCTTCCCACGTAAAGCGCGCTTTTGCTGCGGCTTTTGCAATGGATTGAAGTTTTTTGGGATTTTCCTCATTCATTGTCAACACTTCGCGAAAACGCTCGAGCATCTGCAGTGCCTGCTCATCACCATTGCCGCCGCGAAATACAAAGCCGCTGACGCCGTCGATGACTGTGTCGTTTAAGCCACCGACGCCGTGAACCAAACAGGGCTGACCCGCGCGCATGGCAAGCATCTGACTGATTCCGCAAGGCTCAAAGGAGCTCGGCATGATGAACAAATCGCCGGAGCTGTACATGGCTTGCGCAAGTTCGTCAGAGTAGCCGCGGAGGAAAATAAAATTCGGACAATAGGCGCTGACTTCCTGAAGGAATTTTTCGTAATCGGCATCGCCACTGCCGAGTAGCAAAAATACACCTTTGTCGCCGAGCAATCCCAGTAAGTGCTGCAACACAGATTGATGCTTATTTTGATAGCTCACTCTGTGTCGCAGCAGACGCACTTTCTGTTCGGTAACACGACCGACAGCCGTAATAATCAAACCGCGCTCGCGTTTACCACACCATTGCTGCAAACGCTCCCGCGCAATCCAATGCACGCTCAGCATCACTGCACTCTTTGCCACCCAATGCAAAAGCGCTTCATCGATAATTGCCATCAACCGTGTTTTATTCAACTTTGGATAATCCGCATCCGCCGGATATTCACAGCCGTTGAGAATACCTTCGAGGCGCTGCTGCTTAGCTGCGGCCACTAAATCCGTTTCCAAACCTTCGCCGCCGTAAATATGCTGGGCCACATGACTCGGTCGTTGGATCTCCTGGGCGTAGGTGGGAGATACGGCGTGAACTTTGTCCGCCAGCGCAATTGCTGCGCGCATGGGATTAAAACAATGCATGACTCGGGGATCGCAAATCACCGCCTGATCGTATTGCAGTCGAGGAAACCAGGTTTCCAACGACGAGGCGTCCGCGCGTAGCGGGCGGATGCCCTGGAGGGATAAATTGTGAATGGAATATACCGTGCGCATGGCTTTCAGTCGCGCGTAATGAGGATCGTATTCCCGCAATACAGCGAGCACGGCGGCGTGCCAATCGTGAAGGTGCAGGAGATCCACGCGGCCAAAACATTCATTCAAAACAGCCTGTCCTACCGCCGCACAAAATAAAGCGTATTTTCCCGCATCCGAAGCAAACGGCCGATCATTACCATCATTGCAATAAATTTGGCCAGCGCCACAGGGATAAAAGCCCGGATGATCCACTACCCATTGCTGCACGCCGGGAGCGTCCGTCTCTCCTTCTTGCGGTTGGTCCCAGCGATACAGTTTTGCTTGCTCCAAACCGCCGCCGAACAGCACCGGAAAAGTTGCGACTTCCACAGCCGCGGAGCGGTGCAGAAAGCCGTGGGAGGGAATAATGACATGCACCCGACAACCCTGTGCCGCGAGGGCCTTCGGCAGATC
Organism: Marinagarivorans sp. UBA5868; assembly: GCA_002432095.1. Classification (GTDB taxonomy): domain Bacteria; phylum Pseudomonadota; class Gammaproteobacteria; order Pseudomonadales; family Cellvibrionaceae; genus UBA5868. Next base: position 11,082 of record DJFQ01000262.1, read on the forward strand.
GCGCACAACGTCTCCGATGCCACCTACTTTTGCATTTGGCAGCGCATCGTTCTCCGCTGCCATCATCAATATTGTTTTATTGCTTGCCATATCTCTCTTACTGATTTGAGCCGCTGCGCTTCATTTGCACATAAAAAAAGGAACCACAAACGGTTCCCTTTTAAATCGGCGTTTAAAAATTAAAGCGCACCACCGCGCTGGCCAAGCATTTCACGCGTGACCAGGGTGATCCCTTTTTTCGTCACGCGGAAACCGTTGGCTTTATCTTTTTCCGGATCAATACCGATTTCCATGCCGCGGGGGATTTCGCAGGCGCGGTCGATAATCGCGCGCTTCACTTTGGCATGGCGATGTATTTGCACTTCCGGAAGCAGTACAGACTCCTCAATTAAGGTGTAGGAATGCACACGCACGTCAGAAAATAACAATGACTTGCGCACAGTGCCGCCGGAAATAATGCAGCCACCCGACACCATGGAATCCACCGCGTAGCCGCGTCGACCATCGTCATCGAAAACAAATTTCGCTGGTGGTAATTGAGTTTGATATGTCCAAATAGGCCATTGGTGGTCGTAAAGGTTTAACGAAGGTGTGGGTGATACCAACTCCATATTGGCTTCCCAAAACGCATCAAGGGTTCCCACATCGCGCCAGTAAGCCTGATTGCCTTGCTGATCGCGAAAGCGGAAGGCATATACATCACCGCGATCAATAATGGAGGGGATAATATCTTTGCCAAAATCGTGATCAGAACCTTCTGTTGAAGCGTCTTTTTCCAGCAAATCGAGCAGAAATTCCGTATCAAAAATATAATTTCCCATGGAGGCCAGACAGAGTTTGGGATTGCCTGGCACCGGTGTGGGTTCTGCAGGTTTTTCATCAAAACGTAAAATACGATCCTGATCGTCCACGGTCATTACGCCAAACGCGCTGGCGGCTTCTTCAACCGGAACTTCTAGACACGACACGGTGAGCTTGGCTTTGTTTTCCACGTGATATGCAAGGATGTTGCCGTAGTCCATTTGATAAATATGATCGCCGGAAAGCACCATCACATATTTGGGGTTGGCCGCGCGAATAATATCGACGTTCTGGTAAAGCGCATCGGCTGTACCCTGATACCAGTTGGGCGAATTGCGCTGTGATGCGGGCAATACTTCCACATACTCGCCGAGTTCGCGTTTGAAATGACTCCAGCCCACTTGGATATGACGGATCAGTGAGTGCGCTTTGTATTGCGTGAGTACGCCCACACGACGAATACCGGAGTTGACACAGTTGGAGAGGGGAAAATCAATAATACGGAATTTCCCGCCGAAATAGAGCGCTGGTTTGGCACGCCAGTCGGTTAACTCATAAAGACGGCTGCCGCGCCCGCCAGCCAAAATCAAGGCGAGTGTGTCTTTAGTGAGACGGCTGACGAACCGCGGGTTTGGATGTTCCATGGGTTTATCCATTACAGACCTGCTTTAATATAAAAATGAATGTTTGGGTTTTCGGGATTGTTAAATAATCTTCCAGATATCGCGAGCATACTCTCGTATGGTGCGGTCACTGGAAAACCGTCCACTTGCCGCGGCATTCAGAATGCTCATCCGTGTCCACGCGGTTCGATCCTGATAGGTTTCCGCCGCTTTCTTTTGCGCTTCTACATAACTGCGGAAATCTGCCGCCACCATCCACGGGTCATCATCACGGCGGACGGCAGCCGCTATCGGTTCGAAAATACCAGGTTCAAATAAACTGAAATGCCCGCATTCCAGCAACTGCATGACCCTTTTCAAGTCTTCATCGTGCTCGATAATCTGGTTGGGCCGGTGCGCCGCACGGTAAGCGGGAATATCTTCCACCCGCAAACCGAACAGGAAAAAATTCTCACCGCCAGCGGCATCCAGGATTTCAATATTGGCGCCGTCGTAGGTGCCGATGGTGACCGCCCCGTTCATCATGAACTTCATATTACCGGTGCCGGAGGCCTCTTTGCCGGCGGTGGAAATCTGTTCCGAAAGATCCGTTCCGGGACAGATGATTTCCATACTCGACACCCGATAGTTGGGCAGAAACACCACTTGTAACAAATGTTTCACCGAGTTATCGGAGTTGACAACCGCCGCCACATTATTGATCAGCTTGATCATCAATTTTGCCAGTGCATAACCAGGGGCCGCCTTGCCCCCAATCAAAACACAGCGCGGTTTCATTTTTACGGCATCACCGCGTTTAATGCGGTCATAAAGGTGAATGATGTGCAAAATATTCAGCAACTGCCGCTTGTATTCGTGAATGCGCTTAACCTGCACATCGAACATGAATTCGGTATCAAAACACACTCCACACTCTTTGTGAACCAAACTGGCGAGGGCGGCTTTGTTCTGCTGTTTGATCTTGTACCAACGCTGACAAAAGGCGCTGTCGTTTACCACGTCTTTCAATTGACTGATTTTTTCCAGGTCCGTCAACCAACCATCCCCCACCACTTCATTTATAAGCTCGCCGAGCTGCGGATTGCTGTGCGCCAACCAACGCCGAGGCGTTACGCCGTTGGTTTTGTTATTGAATTTTTCCGGCCATAGATCATAAAAATCCCGGAACAGCCCGCGCTTCAACAAATTGGAATGCAGCGCCGCCACGCCATTCACCGAGAAACTGCCGACGATTCCCAGATACGCCATGCGTGCATGGGGCTCGTGTCCTTCTTCAATGAGCGACATGCGTTGCTGTCTCTGGGTATCGCCGGGCCAGCGCAACGCCACTTCAGCAAGAAACCGCGCGTTGATTTCGTAAATAATGTCCAGCAGTCGCGGCAGCAGCTCGCGCAACATACGCACCGGCCAGCGCTCCAACGCTTCCGGCAGCAGGGTGTGATTGGTGTAGGCCATGGTTGCCGTGGTGATCCGCCAGGCGGTGTCCCACTCCAGGAAATAGTCATCCAACAGCAGTCGCATCAGTTCGGCAACCGCGAGGGTCGGGTGGGTGTCATTGAGCTGAAACGAGTGTTTGCTGGCGAACTCCGAAAAATTCTCTCCATGACGGCCGACCCATTCGGCCATCACGTCCTGCAGACTTGCCGAGGCGAGAAAATACTGCTGACGCAGGCGCAGCTCCTTGCCGTTTTCACTGGCGTCGTTGGGATAGAGCACCATGGTGATCTGTTCGGCCTGATTCTTCGCCGCCACCGCCTCGGTGTAGTCGCCGGCGTTAAACTCCTCCAGGTCGAATTCGTCGGTGGCTGCCGCCTTCCACAATCTCAGGGTATTCACCACTCCATTGGCATAACCGGGGATCGGCACGTCATAGGGCACCGCGAGCACATCGTTGGTGCCGCTCCAGCGCGCGCATTTGCGGCCGCGGTCATTGGTGTAAAACTCGGTGTAGCCGTAAAACTTCACCCGGCGGGTCAGTTCGGCCCGTTCAATCTCCCAAGGGTTGCCCTCACGCAGCCAATGATCCGGGTATTCCACCTGGCGCCCTTGTTCGATGCGCTGGTGAAACATGCCGTATTCGTAGCGGATACCGTAGCCGGTCACCGGCAACCCGAGAGTCGCGCAGCTGTCGAGAAAACACGCCGCCAAACGTCCGAGACCACCGTTGCCCAAGCCCGCATCCAGCTCGTTCTGCCGCAGCTCCTCCAGGCTGGTGCCGTAGGCTTTGAGCGCCTCGCTGATTTCTTTCTCCAACTCCAGATTCATCACCGCGTTACACAAGGTGCGGCCCAAAAGAAATTCCAGTGACAGATAAAACACTCGTTTTGGATTGCCGCGCAGCTCCTGTAAACGGGTATCGCGCCAGCGCTCCATCAGTCGGTCGCGCACGGTTAGGGAGAGCGCCAGCAGCAGGTAACTTGGCAGCTGCTCGCTATCAAACCGCCCCAGGGTAATGTTGTAGTGTTTTTGCAGATCCACCACCACCTGGCCCGCTTCCGTGCCCGTGGGAAAAGGATTGTCTACTGAAATCATTGCCAAGCTCCTCTCGCTGCATATGGATTGGGAGCGCCACGCACGACCGGCCGGTGCGGCTCAAAGATTGTTATATTTTTGGGTCTTTCGGGTCTTCGCTTAGGTTTTTTGCGCGCTGTCCTCGCGCGGCAACAACAGGGGATCGGCCTGCCAGTCGCATTGGCTAGAGAGTCCATAGAGAACAATCATCGCCTTCTCTTCCACCACTAAGGCTTTTTCCAGCTCCACATAACGCTCTACGGGCAGGCCGTCACCCGCCGCCGTATCCAATAGTGCCACCCAGTACCAACCGGAAGGCAGATGGAAATTCACCGCCTTATCGCTGGCGTTAAACAAGCTCAGCAGGCAATGAACGCAGCGGGAGTTCACCACCGACTCCAACATCCAGCCTAAACAGAATTCCTCTCCGTTTGCCCACTCGCTCTCCTTCATGGGCACGCCGTCTTTGCTCAGCCAGTGGATGTTGTAACCCGCCTTGATGACCTGCTCTTCCGGTTTGTGAATAAAAAAGGGGCTGCGCAGTAACGGAAATTCCCGCCGCACACGGATAACGTTGCGCACGAATTCGCGGAGATTCCAATGTGGTTGCTGTAGCCCGGACCAGTCGAGCCAGTTGGTCTCATTGTCCTGACAGTAAGCATTGTTATTGCCCTGCTGGCTTCGACCAAGTTCATCTCCCGCAAGCAGCATGGGGGTGCCCTGGCTCAACAGCAGTGTCGCCAGAAAATTGCGCTGCTGACGAAACCGCAATGCGTCGATACGCTCGTTTTTAGTGGGCCCTTCGACGCCGAAATTCTGGCTGAAATTGGCGTGGTGGCCGTCGTTATTCTGTTCTTTGTTAGCGTGGTTATGGCGCTGACTGTAGCTGACCAGATCGCGCAGCGTAAAACCATCATGACTGGTAATGAAGTTCACAGTGCTCGAAGGTTTGCGGCCGGCGTGCTCAAACAGATCGCTGGAACCGTGAATGCGCCGGGCGAATTCCGGCAAGATGCCTGGATCGCCGCGCCAATAGCGCCGCACCGTATCGCGATAACGATCATTCCACTCCGCCCAACCCGGCGGNNAAAAATCCGCCGTCGGGATCGAAGCCGTGAGCCTCACGCCCAAGCACCGGCGCCAAATCAAAGCGGAAACCATCCACCCCCATTTCGGTGGCCCAATATCTCAGGCTATCCATCACCATTTGCAGCACCCTTGGGTGCTTCACATTAAGGGTATTGCCACAGCCCGTGTCGTTGACATAAAAGCGCGGGTCCTGGCTCAGCAGACAGTAATAGCTGGCATTATCGATCCCACGAAAACTGAGCGTGGGGCCGAGATGATTGCCTTCTGCAGTGTGGTTGTACACCACATCCAGTAACACCTCGATACCAGCATCGTGGAGATTGCTTACCATCTGCTTGAATTCCGCCGGGTCATTCCCCGCCATATAAGCCGGATGCGGAATAAAGAAATTGAGTGTGTTGTAGCCCCAGTAATTGACGAGATTGCGTTTGATCAGGAAGTGCTCGTCGACAAAATAATGTACCGGCAGCAGCTCGACACTGGTGACACCCAGCTCCTGCAGATAACGAATGACCGGTTCGCTGCCCAGCCCCGCGTAAGTGCCACGCAAGTGCTCCGGGAGAAGCATATTGAGTTTGGTAAAGCCTTTGACGTGCAGCTCATACACCACGGACTCATGCCAGGGAACCGGTTTGTCCAACGGTCGGGGTGGCTCACCGGGCTGCACGACTACGCCTTTAGGCATCTTGCTGGCGTTGTCCGTGCGATCAAATGAAAAATCCAGGCTCGCGTCTTTCAGGTTGTATCCGTAGTGTTCATCGCCCCAAATAAAATTGCCCTTCACTTGTTT
>DJFQ01000262.1:16982-36262 GCA_002432095.1 Marinagarivorans sp. UBA5868
ATCGAACAAGCAGAGTTCAACTTTCTCCGCATGTTTGGAAAATAGAGCGAAATTGACACCACCGTCCGACGGGGTGGCACCAAGCGGATAGGGCAATCCTTCTTTTATGGTGTACGACATCGCATTACCGCTCGACATAACATCGCCACCCCCAATCGTATCGTCATTTGCAAATCCACCGATTACTCCAGGGTGAACACCACTGTGGCCAGCGGGGGTAAAGTCAAGGTGATGGACCAGGGCCTGCCGTGACTTTCTTGCGATTCCGCCACGCAACCGCCGCCATTGCCGTGATCGCTTCCTCCGTAGAGGCGCGCATCGGTATTCAGCAATTCGCGGTAATAACCCGCCGAAGGAACACCAAGGCGATACCCCTCGCGCAGGACCGGGGTCATATTCGCGACAATCAGCATCGGCGGACAATTGTCCGCTTTGCGAATAAAAGCAAACACCGAATTGTGGCGATCGTCGGCATCGACCCATTCAAATCCTTGCGGATTGCAATCATGTCGGTGAAGTTGCGGACACTCGCGATAAAGGCGATTTAAATCCTGCACCAAGTGCTGTACGCCCTGATGGAAGTGCACATCCAATAAATGCCAATCCAGACTGACGTTGTGATTCCACTCCACACCCTGGGCGAACTCTCCGCCCATGAACAACAATTTCTTTCCGGGATGAGCCCACATAAAGGCGTAATAGGCTCGCAAATTGGCAAACTTCTGATCGCCGGAACCNNAGCGGCAGAATAAAATTTTCATTGAAAGCGTACAGCAGACTGAACGTCAGATCGTGATGATGGAATTGCCGGTGAATGGGATCGTTGGACATGTAACGCAAACTGTCATTCATCCAACCCATATTCCATTTATAGCCGAACCCTAAGCCACCAGCGTGAACCGGATGGGATACGCCAGGCCAGGCGGTCGACTCCTCTGCCACCATCATGATATCGGGGAAGCGCTCATACACTTTTTGGTTGACGCGCTTGAGTAGATCAATGGCTTCAAGATTTTCCCTTCCACCATAGGAATTGGGAATCCACTCGCCGTGCTTGCGGCTGTAATCCAAATACAACATGGATGCCACCGCATCGACCCGCAGGCCATCCACATGAAAACGTTCTAACCAAAACAGCGCATTGGCAAAGAGAAAGTTCGCAACTTCGCAACGCCCGTAGTTGTAGATATAGGTATTCCAGTCCGGGTGAAAACCTTGGCGCTCATCCGCGTGCTCGTACAGCGGAGTGCCGTCGAAACGCGCAAGGCCATGGCCATCCGATGGAAAATGCCCTGGCACCCAATCAATTAACACGCCCAAACCGGCCTGGTGGCAGCGATCAATAAAATGCATAAAGTCCTGCGGGCCACCGAACCGAGAAGTGGGAGCAAAAAGTCCAACCGGCTGATAACCCCAGGAGCCATCAAATGGATATTCGCTGATGGGCATTAATTGAATATGCGTAAACCCCAGTTTCAACGTGTAGGGAATAAGCTGGTCCGCTAGTTCACGATAACTTAAATATTCTTGGGGATTTTGCGGGTCGCGACGCCATGACCCCAAATGCACCTCATAAATACTGATCGGGCGATCAATAGCGGATTGATGGCCTCGGTTGCTCATCCATTCGCCGTCGCTCCAAACATAATCTCGCGTATCCACCACGCGCGACGCCGTTTGTGGGGGACGCTCCGCGGCGAACCCGACCGGATCTGCCTTTTGCGGCAACAGATGGCCGTCGCGGGTTTTGATCTCGTATTTATAGAGGGCGCCAACGTGCAGATGCGGGATAAAAATCTCCCAAACGCCGCTGGGGACATGCTTGCGCATCATGTGATGACGGCCGTCCCAAAAATTGAATTCACCCACCACCGACACACGCCGCGCATTAGGTGCCCAAACCGCAAAACGCACACCGGGGATCCCATCCACCTCCATCACCTGCGCGCCCAGCCAGTCGTAAAGACGCTCATGTCGCCCTTCACCAAACAAATATAAATCCATTTCGCCAATGCTGGTGCCGAAGCGGTAAGGGTCTTCGCGGATTTCTATGTGATCGCCAAAGTAAACTCGAAAACGGTAAACAAACCGCTTATCCGCCGCGATGAGACCGGCGAACACACCATCGCGCACTTCCGTCAGTTCCCCCAGCAGCTTTTCATCGCGAGAGCCAATCACCTCAACCCGTGACGCACCGGGAAGAAACGCGCGCAAAACAAACTGCCCCGGCCCCCATTCGTGCAGGCCGAGCAGAGCAAATACGTCATCGCATTCGGAGTAAAGCAGGGAGTCGAGTTGGGAAGGTGACAATAAAATTAAGTCGTTTTTCACGATCTGTTTTCCTTATCTTTTTTATCACCGCAGAGCAACGCGCCGGCCAATGGCCTTCGTATTAATGGCAAAGCCATCGGGTTGCAATTTTGCATCGGCGGATCGCGTCCGCAGAAAGTGCTCTGCTGGTGTTAGTTAAAAGGTGAAGCCGGCTCAACCGCGCTCCATGGCAATGGCGCGCAGCAGCGACTGCACACGCTCTTCGGAGAACAACAGCTCCAGCGGTACAGCCAGCTTGCGCTGCCAGTTGGGATATTGATAGCTGGTGCCCGGTACATTGACCGGCTCCTCCAGCAACTCCAGATCTTCCAGTTGCACGACAAAAAGCTGCGATGCACATTGGCTCACACCATGCAAAAGCGCGGCGGCAAAAGTCTGGCGCATAGGTTCTGCCAACAGTGCTGCAAATTGGTCCCGCTTGACCAAACCGCGGGCCTCCAACCATTCCAGCAGGCGCAATTTTTCCATATCCCGCTGCACCAGCACCTCCTCGTAATCCACGCCCTCCTCAAGCAGATTTAATTTCTGGCGCAGTTGCAGGTCGGAGCCAATCCACCAACTCGCAATGGTCGGCACATCGTGATTGGTTAACATCGCCAGTGCGCGCGGTTCGTAATCCTGCGCGGGGCGGAAGCGGCCGTCCTGCAATTTCTCGAAATAAAACAGTTTGTTGGTAAAGACGTTGGCGCGCATCAGCGCCTCACGAAACTCTGCTGGCACAACGCCCATATCTTCGCCAATCACCAGACAGCGGTTGCGCACACTCTCCAGCCGTAGCAGGCCGAGCATTTCGCGAAACGGGTAATAAACATATGCACCAAAGTCCGCTGTTTGACCGGGCGGGCACCACCACAAACGCATCAACGCCATTGCGTGGTCAATTCGCAGCGCCCCACAGTGCGCCATATTGGCGCGCAACAGGTTAATAAAATGATTAAATCCGGTGGACCGCAAAGTTGCGGGGTCTATTGGCGGCAGACCCCAATTTTGTCCTTTTTCTGCGAGCGGGTCTGGCGGTGCGCCCACGGCGGCCGAACGGCAGAATAGGTGCGCGTTGGTAGCAACCTCGGCACCGCCTCCATCTGCACCGACCGCAAGATCTCGCATTAATCCGAGTTTCATGCCTCGCTCACGAGCGTGGCGTTGGCACGCCTCTAACTGACTATCGGCCAGCCACTGCAAATACGCGTGGAATTGAATACGCTCGGCGTAGCGATTGGCCGCATCCTTTCTCTGCGCTTCATCAAGCTGATCAATTTCCTGGCCGGTCGTTTCCGCGAGAACTTGATAAAGGCAGAAATCCTGCAGAGACTCGCCAGAGTCACTGACAAACCGGCGAAATTTCTGTGCGCGCGGAGAGTTTTTCTCCAGTTCATTTGCATTAAATACCGCATACATTTCGCGGAACACGGCCATTTTGGTGCTGTATACAGCTGCATACGCAACTTTGTCCTGCGCGCGCAAACGCACCAGAATCGGCAAAATATCCGCCGTTTTTTTAATGTATTCCGGCTCGATTTCGGGATCGATATAAAGCGGGTTGAGAAAGCGCCGGTCAGACGGACTGTATGGGCTACAGTGGTGTTCGATCGGCGAGCGCAAAGCGTGCAGCGGATTTAGACCGATCATATCCGCCCCAGCTTCGGCAGCTTCAGTAACCAGCATTTTTAGATCGGTAAAATCTCCGATCCCCCAGTTTCGGGCCGACCGAAGGGTATAAAGCTGGACGATAATCCCCCACGGACGCTTGCCCTGCACCACCCAGTCAGGTGTATAGGCTTGGGGGGGAACAACCACTAACTGTGTGTTAGACGTTTTACTGGCTTCCTCCTTATGGGTCACACGGAGACGATGATAGCCAATGGGAATCTCATGCACCGGGATAGCGCGCTTGGTGTAGCGAACGCCCTCATACAGGTAATCGCCCACCTCATCACAAGCTGCAGGGACGAACTCGCCGCTGCGAGCACCGCCAGCTTCAAGGAATATCTCGTAATAAAACGTCTTATGTAAATCGCTCGGCGCAACATTAATCGTGAACTGGGGCTTTTCACTTGCGTCGCTCATCAATAATGGGGGGAACCAATTACGCCAAGGCTCAATATCCAACGCATAAGCCTGCTCTGCTATCGCTTCGGCAGAATCCGTGTTAACACCCATTGCCTGAAGCAGGCGTTGACGGTTCTGTAACGACACCGCAACTTTCTCGCCCCGGTAGTTGTAATATTCGCTCGCAATTCCACGCCAATAAAACAACTTGTCTAAGTTGTCCATAAAATACTCACCGCTAATGGTTCAGGTTTTTAATTGTCTGGAGGGGCTGCCTAAGAACCAAGTCTAGCGTATCTCATGCCAACTTCTAGCATTTTGATTTAAGCCCACCGCCCCGCGCGTGAATTATCCGCGTCGCTACAAAACACGGTAGAAACAACCTCCGCTGAGCAAGCTCGTACGAAAAAACCGCGGCAAATCATGGTTGCAAATGGAGAAAACTAAGGTATTTTTTTCACTCTGCGGCAAATCTTACGTCACACGGAGAAAGCCGAGACATCCCCATTCGAGACATCTGCCATAGTAGGAATGGCAATAAAGTGCGCCTAGGGATTGGCGCCGAGCGCTATATGGATCGCCGGATAATGTTTGCCACTAAATTTTGCGGGCGCAACTTAGAAATTTTGCTGGAGAAAATCTCGCGCAAGGCTGGCGGCCGTTGAGTTGGAGTCGGCAACTTCCTGCAACAGCTTTTTGGCTTGCTCGGATTTGCCTTCGGCGTGATACAACCTCGCCAGTTTGAATTTGGCTTCTGGAGTCTTTTGATGGCTGGGATACTGCTCAGCCATCTGCTCAAACCAGCGTTTAGACTGCTCGTGATCATTTTTTTGCAGATAAATCTGCCCCAACCAATACAGTGCATTTGCCGAGTAATGACCGGTGGGAAAATCCTGTAAATAACGCTGAAGCGCATCGGCACCGCCATCGAAATCCCGTTGTTTTAATACGAGATCGATCGCCGAGCGATATGCAGATAATTCATCCGCCTGTGCCGCATCCAGAGGGTGCTCAGAGTCTATCGGCGCTTGGGGTACATCAGTACTCGGAGCTGTGGCCGCATTACTGGCGGCAGGGGTTCCCGCTGCGACTTGACTCAAACGACGATCCAGATCCAGATAATCATCCAGGCGCTGTTGCTTGAGTTGACGAATTTCAAAAGATTGTTGTTCTACCAGACCGCGCAACTCAAGAACCTCTTGTTGCAACAGTTGCATCTGATAAAACATTTCCGCTTGACCAGCGGTATTGGAAGGTTCGACAGAACGCGCAGCAGAAGGAGGTTTTCCGCCAATGGGTTGCGATTCAATAATTTGAACTTGCGCGTTTGCGAAAGAAGCCGCCATCACGAGGATGGCGGTGGAAACATATTTCAACATTTCGAAAGGCTTATTCGTAGCTCAGTTCTACGCGACGATTTTTGGACCATGAATTCTCGCCGCTACCCATAACAGAGGGACGCTCTTCGCCATAGGAAACGGTTTCGATGCTGGAGCCATTCACACCTTGCAGAACCATGAAATCACGCACGGCATTTGCGCGACGCTCACCCAGNNCCTTCCAGACGTACAGACTTAGATGAATTGCGCAGGTATTCAGCGTGACCCATCAGAGCCGCGCGGGCTTCAGGGAGCAGAACTGCTGAGTCAAATTCAAAATAAAACACAGTCGCCAGATCAGCAACCGCTGACATGCCGTCATCCACATCAACAGTGCTTTCCGTAACGCCAGTGCCTGCACCAGCATCCACATTCGCATTGGGATCTTCAACTGGCTTGTTGCTGGAGCAACCTACCATCAAACCCATAACCACGGCCAGAACTGCAAAAGACTTAATTGACTTCAACATTTTCTTACACTCCCAAGTGAGCATGAAATAAGGTACAACTCGACAATTTATTTAGAGAACGGGGACCAGGCCGGCTCCCGCACATCACCCTGTTTCGACGGTAAACGAAACTTAACACCAGCATCCATGGAGACCGCGGCCAAAACACCTTTATTCTGGTGTTGCGTTGCATATAGTAACATAGCTCCGTTTGGCGCGATGCTCGGTGATTCATCCAACCATGTCTCCGTCAGAATGCGCATGTTACCAGTTTTCACATCTTGCGATGCGATATGGAATACGCCGTCTCGACGGTGAACCATGATTAATGTTTTGCCATCGGGAGACAGGCGCGGACGCGCATTATAGTCCCCCTCAAATGTGAGCCTCTCAACCCGACCAGTTGCCAGACTCGCCTGATAAATCTGCGGGCTTCCTCCACGGTTGGAGGTGAAAATCAATGAACGCCCATCTGCACTCCAATTCGGCTCTGTATCAATCGCAAAATGATTCGTGACACGAGTTAATTTGCGAGTGGCAATTTCCAGCGTATAAATTTCCGGGTTGCCATCTTTGGAGAGAACGATCGCAAGCGATCGGCTATCCGGCGACCACGCAGGCGCGCCATTTAATCCCTGAAAATTCGTCATTTGAGTGCGCTTGCCCGTCGCCAGCTCCTGTATGAAAATTGCGGGACGCGATGTTTCAAATGATACATAGGCAACACGACTTAAATCATTCGACCAGGACGGCGAAAGCAGTGGTTCGCTTGAGGAGAAGAGAACTCGGTCCCGCGCGCCATCAGCATCGGCGTAGATAAGGCGATAACGGCCGGCGCCGGCGCGCTTCAAATCTTCCACATAAAGTATTTTTGTGCCGAAGGCACCTCGAATTCCAGTAATTGCCTCGTACACCGCATCACTGACTGCATGAGCAATATCCCGCAATTGACTGTCCGTGCCCGCAACCTGCTTCTGAAATACCTTGCGCTGTGAGAGCACATCATAAAGTTCGAACTGCAATTGATGACGGCCCGCTTGCTGTGTCATTTGACCAACAACCAAATAGGACGCACCGAGCATACGCCAATCGCGATAAAAAACTTCTGCCTCGGATTTGGGCAAGGAAAGCATGTCGGTCTTCGGTACTGGTCTAAAAAAGCCGCTACGAAGTAAATCCGCCGCGACAATCTCTTGAATATCTTCTGGCAATCCCATGCTGCCGGCAAAAGGCACAACCGCAATAGGGGTGGGATTATCCATGCCCGAGGTAATTTCGATGGTAAGCCTCGCCATCGCCGGGCTGGCCAATAAACTTAATAAAAAAACGAAAATCCAGGTATATCTCACTGTCTCAAATCCTGCGGATTGAAATTCAACTCAAATTCACGATAGTGGCGTTCAAATACTTCCGGTGGCATATCTTTTATCTCGGTAAATTGCTCCACCTTTTTTACCGCCTGCACCGCAGATAAATCAAACGCTGTATTGCCACTGCCTTTCAGTACGTCAACACTCACTACGCGACCCGTTGGCACCAATTGGATCAATAAAATGCACTGCATCCCGTTGCGGGCCGACGGCGGTCGGCTCCAATTTTCAATAACGCGCTGAGCAATTACGCTCATATAACTCTGCGCAGTCACCGCGTACGATTCTTCCTGAAGCTGCGCCTGCTCCTGCGCCAATGCTGCTTCGAACGCCTGCTGTTCACGCTGTTTGCGTAATTGTTCCTGCTGCTTTTGCTCCGCCTCCGCTTTGGCTTTGCGTTCTGCTTCGGTTTTAGCCTTTCGCGCGGCCTCTTCCTGAATCTTTTTCTGCTGCTCCTTTTGCTTGCGCTCCTCCTCTGCCTTTTTCTTTTGAGCCTCTGCTTCTTTGCGTTTTAGCTCTTGCTGCTTTTTCTGCTGGGCGAGACGTTCTTGCTCTTTGCGTTTTTGCGTCAGATCAACCACTTTAGGCTGTTCAGCTGGTTTCTGGCTCTTACTTTGATCCTCCAGCTTGACGAGTTTGGCCTGCACGAAATTCGGCATTTTCACCTCCCGCTCTGCTGGTGCGGGAGCAAAACCGAAAAACAAAAAGCTCAGCAGCGCCCCATGTAAGACGATGCTCAAAGCGGCGGGGGCGACATATTTTTCAAGTATGGAAATCATTGCCCCAGTTCAGATCTTCGGTGGGTCCGTCACAAGCCCCACCGAGGGCGCGCCCGCCGCCTGTAGTTCCGTCATCAATGCCACCACCGTCCCGTAGGGGACCGCAGTGTCGCCCCAAACCAATACCGGTGTAGCCGGCTTTTGCCGCAAAACCTTGGCAACGGTGTCAGTGATTTCTTTGAGCGGCTTCGCGCCCTGCTGATCCTGGCCGAGATTTAAATAGTAGGTTCCGTCGGTTTTCACAGAAACAATTAGAGGCTCATCATCTTTGTTGTCGATGGGTGCCGAAGGCGCCTGCGGTAAATCAACTTTCACGCCCTGCATCAAGAGGGGCGCGGTGACCATAAATACCACGAGCAAAACCAGCATCACGTCGATATAGGGAACGACGTTAATTTCGGCCATGGGTTTGCGTTTATTGGGAGTCGCCATAACGAGCCTACCCGCCATGCACCTGGCGGTGCAGCACTGCGGAAAACTCTTCCGCAAACGTTTGATAATTTGCTTTTAATTGTTCCGCGCGTGCGGAGAAGCGGTTGTAAGCGAGCACCGCCGGAATCGCGGCAAACAAGCCCATTGCTGTGGCTACCAGCGCTTCGGAAATTCCGGGTGCGACCGTGGCAAGCGTAGCCTGATGTACATTAGCGAGACCACGAAATGAATTCATGATGCCCCATACTGTGCCAAACAATCCTATATACGGGCTGACGGATGCGACACTTGCAAGAAACGGCAAATTTTCCTCAAGCTTTTCTTCCTCCTTGGCGAGCGCAACCCGCATGGCCCTTTGGGTGCCTTCCATAATAGCGTCTTTATCAGTGCCTCCCTGCTGACGCAAACGGGAAAATTCCTTGAAGCCAGCGCGAAAGATATTTTCCACGCCTTCTGCAGCGCCACGGCCAGCGTTGCCGTTACCCTGACGGTAAAGCTGAGACAGATCAATACCGGACCAAAACTGGCGCTCAAAATTAACCAAAGCCTGTTTGGCACGCGCCTGATAAATTCCTCGCTGCACAATCATGTACCAGGATACGACAGACGCCAGCAGCAAAATTAACATCACCAACTGCACTAGGAGACTGGCTTCGGCAACCAAATGCCAAATGGAAAGAGATTCAGTCTGGTTCATCAGAGCAGTTCCTTATACATTCTTATTTGTGCAGACGCGGTGGACACGCGAAAGCATAGGTCTCGCACTACGGACAAACAACCCGGAAACCGCGCAAACGGGCGCAATAACACCGGCAAAACGCATGTTTGGAGCTTCATATATAAGGGGAGTTCCATAGACTCAGAGAGTTGCGACCGGGGAGGCCCGCAGGAGACGTGCGACTTGAGGCGCGAGATTTTATCGGTTTCGCTATCGCGGCGCCATAGAGCAGCCAAGTTTTTTTAAAGACCGGGCAAATCGGCTTGCCCCGTGCGCGGAGATACCATTCCAAAATGGTCGTAGGCGTGCTGGGTTGCCATTCGCCCACGGGCCGTGCGCATCATATAACCCTGTTGAATCAGGTAGGGTTCGAGAACATCTTCAATGGTGTCGCGCTCTTCACTGATCGCTGCGGCCAAACTTTCCACCCCTACTGGGCCGCCGGCAAATTTCTCCATCAACGCCAACAGCAGTCGGCGATCCATATGATCAAACCCTCTCGCGTCGACGTTAAGCATATTGAGAGCTGCGTCCGCTACGGCTGCGCTGACCACGCCACCATTTTTTACCTCGGCGTAATCGCGAACCCGGCGCAACAAGCGATTGGCGATCCGCGGCGTGCCACGCGACCGCCGCGCAATTTCTCCTGCAGCATCTACGTCCAACTGCACCCCGAGCAACTGCGCTGAGCGCTGCACGATGAGGGTCAGATCGGCCACATTATAAAATTCGAGGCGCTGAATGATGCCGAAGCGATCGCGCAGCGGTGAAGTGAGTAAGCCTGCCCGGGTGGTGGCACCCACTAATGTGAAAGGCGGCAGATCAAGCTTAATGGAACGCGCCGCAGGGCCCTCACCAATCATAATATCGAGCTGAAAATCCTCCATCGCCGGATAAAGGATCTCCTCTACCACAGGGCTGAGGCGGTGAATTTCATCAATGAACAACACATCACCCGGCTCAAGATTGGTCATCAGTGCCGCCAAATCTCCCGCTTTTTCTAACACCGGACCCGATGTGGTTTTCAGATCCGCGTTCATCTCCGCAGCAATGATGTTAGCGAGGGTGGTTTTGCCGAGTCCTGGGGGGCCAAATACCAAAGTGTGATCGAGTGGTTCGCCGCGTTTTTTTGCCGCGCCGATAAAAATTTCCATTTGCTCCCGCACCACTGGCTGACCGATATAATCGCGCAATGATTTTGGGCGAATGGCGCGGTCCTGGAAATCTTCTCTGGGTTTCGCGGCACCGTCAATCAGGCGGCCAGAGGTAAATTCGTCCGGTTCGATCATAAAAAGTCTCGCAGATTTATTTTGGCATCATGCTGCGCAATGCCAGACGAATCAATTCCTCACTGCGCGCTACCGTCTGTTCCGCCAGCACTGCGTTTAGCACCTTGGCTGCCTCAACGGGTTTATAACCGAGCGCAATCAACGCGCTCTCAGCGTCGGCAAACATCTGGTTTTCCGAGGTCACCGCCGTTTTGACGGCAGCGGGAGCCGGACCGTCCACGCCCGTCGACCAGTCGCGAAGGCGATCGCGCATTTCTACGATCAAGCGCTCTGCGGTTTTTTTCCCCACTCCCGGAACCTGCACCAATGCATTGAGATTATTGCTCATGACGCAGCGGACAAACTCTGCACTATCCATTCCGGACAAAATTCCTAGCGCCATTTTCGGTCCAACATTGCTGACCTTGATAAGCTGGCGGAACAAAGCGCGATCCTGCTTGTTAATAAAAGCGAATAATTGCTGCGAGTTTTCACTCACGGAAAAATGTGTGTGCAACACGACCTCAGACCCCAAATCCGGCAAACCGTAAAACGTTGTCATGGGCGCCAACACGTCATATCCGACTCCCTGTACATCTACCAGCAAATGTGGCGGTTGTTTCTCTACAAGCACACCTTTTAAGCGCCCGATCACACCAATCTACCTCGCCGAAAATGACGCGTCTGCGTCATATGGATCAAATTATGCTGTGTATTGGCATGGCAAAGCGCCACGGCCAATGCGTCTGCCGCATCCTCCTGCGGCGCCCTTGGTAGCTGCAGTAAGGTCTTCACCATATGCTGAACCTGGACCTTGTCCGCCGCACCACTGCCTACCACTGACTGCTTGACCTTGCGAGCCTCGTATTCAAACACCTCCAGGTTGCGGCTTACCCCAGCGACAATGGCGGCTCCACGCGCTTGACCCAGCTTGAGCGCAGAACCTGCGCTTTTCGCCATAAAAACCTGCTCCACCGCCATCTCATCCGGCTGATACTGAGTGATGATTTCCGATACAGCGGAAAAAATTTCCTTCAGCCGTTCCGGTAAGGTGAATTCGGCGGAGATGCGGATAACACCGCTGGCGATATAACGGCTTTTTGTGCCATACCGCTGCACCAACCCATAGCCGGTTTTGCGCGAGCCCGGATCGATACCCAATATCACGGTCACCACGCACTCCTATTAACCATCGACGCCGAGTTAATGATGAGGAGATGATGTTGCATTGGAGCAATTCCGCGCAGTGGGTACTGTATTCTTATACAGCTTAGTTGTTGAGCAACTGAAACTGCAACCATTAAGCGGTGACTGACTCCACATGCCAATCAATCGGCTCCAGACCGCGCTCTACCAACCATGTATTAGCCTTGGAAAAATGCTGGTTGCCGAAAAAACCTCGGTGAGCAGACAAGGGTGACGGGTGAGGAGACTTTAAAATCAGGTGCCTGCGCGAGTCGATCAAGGCTCCCTTCTTCTGCGCATAAGATCCCCACAGCAAAAAAACCAGCCCCTCGCGTTCACGATTCAATGCTGTAATCGCTTCATCGGTGAACACTTCCCACCCCTTACCCTGATGCGACCCTGCCAACCCGTGCTCTACAGTCAGTGTGGCATTAAGCAGCAACACACCCTGCTCCGCCCAAGCTTGCAGACAACCGTGAGGCGGCACCGGAATTCCAAGATCCTGCTGAATCTCTTTGAAGATATTCAGCAGCGACGGCGGAAACGGCACGCCCGGCAATACCGAAAAACACAGTCCGTGTGCCTGCCCGGGGCCATGGTAGGGATCCTGCCCTAGGATTACGACTTTTACCTTGTCAAAAGGCGTGGAATTGAAGGCATTGAAAATATTTTTCCCGGCTGGGTAAACGGTTTTACCGGCTTGCTTTTGTTCCTGCAGAAATGCGCGAAGCGAGAGCATGTAGGGCTTATCGAATTCGCTTCCCAGTACTTTCAGCCAAGAAGGGTCGAGTTGAATATTGCGGGAGTTGGACACGGCGGGATACCTGCTCAGTCGGAGAAATCGGGTTGAACATACCGGCGGCAATCTGGCGGTGACACGCTGAACGCGTGAAAAATAGCCGGGGCAGAAGCCCCGGTGAGCGACACAGCCGTCAGGCTTCCGGCCGCATATGAGGGAATAGCAGTACATCGCGAATGCTGGGGGAGTCGGTCAGCAGCATCACCAATCGATCGATGCCAATACCCTCCCCCGCGGTTGGTGGCAGTCCGTATTCCAGAGCGCGGATATAGTCGGCATCGTAATGCATCGCTTCGAGGTCGCCTGTGTCCTTCTCCGCAACCTGCTGGCGAAACCGCTCCGCCTGATCCTCGGCGTCGTTAAGCTCGGAAAAACCATTGGCGATCTCGCGCCCGCCAACGAAAAACTCAAACCGATCCGTGACAAACGCGTTGTCATCGTTGCGCCGGGCGAGGGGCGAAACCTCCGTTGGATATTCCGTAATAAAGGTGGGCTGTTCCAAACGATGTTCGACGGTTTTTTCGAATATTTCGATCTGCACTTTACCCAGCCCCCAAGCGTCCTTCAATGGGATGCCCAAACGATCAGCCACCGCGCGAGCACCCTGCAGATTATCAACGTCCGCTGCCTGCAAATTAGGGTTGTATTTCAAAATTGAGTTGAACACGCTAAGCCGGGTGAAGGGTGCAGCAAAATCATAGGCCACCGTAGTGTCGTCGGCTTTGGTGTTGCTGATCTGGCTGGTGCCTAGCACCTGCATCGTAAGCTGGCGCAGCATGTCTTCGGTGAGATCCATCAGATCGCGGTAATCCGCATACGCCTGATAAAACTCCAGCATGGTGAATTCGGGATTGTGACGAGTGCTCAATCCTTCGTTGCGAAAATTGCGGTTGATTTCATAGACCCGCTCGAAGCCGCCCACCACCAGGCGCTTGAGGTAGAGCTCCGGCGCGACACGCAAATACATATCCATGGACAGAGCGTTGTGGTGGGTAATAAAAGGTCGTGCCGTCGCTCCACCGGGAATGGCCTGCAACATCGGCGTTTCCACTTCGAGAAAGTCGCGACCATTTAAATATTGACGGATAAATTGCACGACTTTCGAGCGTACAACGAACGTGTCGCGAACCTCGGGATTGGCGATCAGGTCCACGTAGCGTTGGCGATAACGAATTTCCTGATCAGCAAGACCATGGAATTTATCCGGCAGCGGCCGCAGCGCTTTGGTGAGCAACTGATAACGCTCCATGTTCACGTAGAGGTCGCCCTTACCGGATTTATGCAATGCACCGGCAACGCCAACAATGTCACCTAGATCCAAAGTTTTGACGAATTCGCGGGCTTCTTTAGTGACGTAGAGCTGAATCTGTCCTGAGCCATCTTGCAGCACCATAAAAGCGCCGCGATTGCGCACGATCCGTCCCGCCACACTGACCATATTGCCCAGGCTTTCGAGTTCTTCTTTGCTAGAAGCACCAAACTCCTGCTGCAGCGCCTGCGCTTTGTGCTCTGGGCGGAAATCATTGGGAAATGGGTTTCCACCAGCGCGCAGTTCGGCCAGCTTGGCGCGACGCTCGGCAATCAATTTGTTCTCGTCTAGGACTTGCTCGGTCATGGGAATACTTACTTCTAGAAAATGAAAATTAAAGGCCTGCTTTCAAGCTCGCCTCGATAAACATATCGAGATCACCGTCCAGCACCGCCTGACAATTGGAGGTCTGCACACTCGTGCGCAAGTCTTTGATGCGGGAATCATCGAGCACATAGGAGCGGATCTGGCTACCCCAGCCGATATCGGCTTTGCTGTCTTCCATTGCTTGCTTTTCCGCATTGCGCTTGAGCATCTCTTGCTCATACAACTTGGCGCGCAGCATTTTCATTGCTTTATCGCGGTTGGCGTGTTGCGAGCGCTCGCTCTGGCATTGCACTACCACACCAGTGGGCACATGGGTGATACGGATGGCCGAATCAGTTTTGTTGACGTGCTGACCGCCCGCGCCGCTGGCGCGGTAGGTGTCCGTGCGCAGATCCGCCGGGTTGATGTTAATTTCAATATTGTCGTCGATCTCTGGGGAGACAAACACCGAGGAAAACGAAGTATGGCGACGGTTGCCGGAATCAAAAGGCGATTTACGCACCAGTCGATGAACGCCGGTCTCTGTGCGCAACCAACCGAATGCGTATTCACCCTCGAAGTGAATGGTCGCACTCTTAATACCGGCGACCTCACCAGGAGAGGCTTCTTCTAATGTAGCTTTAAAACCTTTGTCGTCACCCCAGCGCAAGTACATACGCAACAACATTTCCGCCCAATCCTGAGCCTCTGTACCACCGGAACCCGCCTGAATATCGAGATAGGCATTGTTAGGATCGGTTTCACCAGAAAACATCCGCCGAAATTCTAATTGTGCGAGCTGAGCCTCCAGCCCTTGGATTTCTTTTTCCACATCGGCAATGCTGGCCGCATCGTTTTCTTCCACCGCCAGATCAATCAGCTCGCGACAGTCAGCAAGGCCCTGATCCATGGTGTCGATGGTTTTCACTACTTGTTCTAATGAGGAGCGTTCGCGTCCCAATGCCTGAGCACGCTCAGGCTCATTCCACACATTAGGCTCACTAAGTTCCGCCTCTACCTCCGTCAGACGCTCTTTTTTGACATCGTAGTCAAAGATACCCCCGAAGCACGTCGGTGCGCTTTTTCATATCAGTCAAAGCATTCAGCAGCGGATTGATTTCCATGGAGCCTATCTCACAACGCAGAAAAAAAGAGGCGGGATTGTACATCAAGTGCCCGCGCAGTGAAAAATCAGCCGCGGATGAGATTGTGTGGCACCGGAAAAAACCGGTAGACTAGCGCCATTTCCCCCTCAGCCGCGCGAATACATGGACGCACTTTCTGGCGTTTTCGCGGCTTTCCGCTGTGGGGTTCTTCTCGGCATCAGCCGGGACCGCGTCGACCCGATAATAACTCCATTCCAACTAGCCCACGGGCTTTACCGAACGAATCGGCGCGCTTATTTGTTGTCTACTGCGAATTCAATGCGATCGGACGTTGCTGAATCACCGTCAACGCCTACCCCTTCCCGCCTTGCGGGCATTTGAGAGATACGCCATGGAGAACCGCCCCAAGATATTGTCGATTGATGACAATGACGCGAACCAGAAACTGGTCGCGCGTATTTTGTCTGGCGACTACGATGTCAAAACCGCCATGTCGGGTAGCTCTGGTAT
The DNA here is from genome assembly GCA_002432095.1 of Marinagarivorans sp. UBA5868. Classification (GTDB taxonomy): domain Bacteria; phylum Pseudomonadota; class Gammaproteobacteria; order Pseudomonadales; family Cellvibrionaceae; genus UBA5868. The sequence continues at coordinate 32,973 of DJFQ01000262.1, forward strand.
AGAAGCGTTGGTGACGTTCAAACCAGACGCGATTCTGCTGGATGTGGATATGCCCACTCTTGACGGGCTGCGCCTTTGCCGAATGATCCGCGCGGAACCCCTATTCGCCAGTACACCGATCCTGTTCGTTTCAGGACTCGATAGCCACGAGGATCAGGCCCGCGGCTTTCAAGCAGGCGGAGACGACTACATCAGCAAACCGATCAACATTGAGCAGCTCAAGCAAAAACTGCATTTCAATTTAGAGCGAGCACTTCTACTCGACCAGCAATCCTCAGCATCGAACGATGCCCTCGCCCTCGGTCAGAACATTCAAACCCTGCACGATTGCCTGCTGGAAATGATTGCCTTCAGTGGCACTTTGTCGGAGTTGGGACAACATGTGCTCAATACCCTGGAAAGGCTAGGCTTAAAAGGCGCTGTTTATCTGCACCTCACGGGGGAAACCTGCTCCTCAATTGGTCCACTGACAGACCTGGAGACGATTCTGTTGCAGCAGGCAACGCGCCCCTACCCTTCGGAATACTCGGCTCGCTACCTATGGGGCTCGGAGAATTTGGGGGTCATCATTCAAAATATGCCGCTGGCGCGGCACGAACAATATCAACCGCTGGTGCAGATCATATCTACGCTGCTTAGCGCGGCACATCGGAAGATCACTACTTTATTAAAAACCGCTCACAGCAAAATGACGGCGGCATCGGCCACGCCACGCACACCTAATGCAGCGAGTATCCAGTTGCATGGCTACAAACTTGAATACGCAGTGGAAGAATTGGAGCAAAGCAGCGAACAGACGCTGGCGCGGGTTTGTCAGCATTTACAGGAATTGAGCCACGAACCCGGCAGGAGCCCACAAGAGCAACAACGATTGCGAGCATTGCTGGACGACTGCATGCGCACCCGCCTTTCAATTTACGATCACTGCCTGGAAATCCAATCCCAATACAGCCACATCATGAGCCAACTCGGCGTTAAGGTTGCACAAGATTAACAAGGCTCCAAATACTCCACCATTAATTGGACTGAGCGATTGCCGCGAAACTCGTTGACTGACAATTTGTATGCCACGAGAACCCGCTGGCAACGAGGATTCGGCCAAACGGCGACATCGATATTGAACGCGATGGCATCCACCAAAGTGTCTCGCTGCCCCGCTGGTGTCAGCACCAACTTCAGATGTTTGGTGCCTACTAGCTTTTGGCTCACCACCTCAAACTCCCCATCGAACACCGGTTCGGGAAACGCTTGCCCCCATGGACCGCCCGACTCTAATTGCTGCGCCAGAGCAAGACAAAAATCTTCCGCTCCAAGCTCGCCATCACTTTCAATCACCGGGTCCAGCCCGCGGTCACCCAAATGCCGCGACACCACATCGGCAAATGCTTGGGAAAACTCAGCCAATAGATGACGTTCTAAACTCAAACCAGCCGCCATCGCATGACCACCGAATTTGTGCAGTAATCCAGGTCTGCTGGTGGCCACTTCATCAAGCACATCGCGTAGGTGCACACCGGGAATGCTCCTGCCGGAGCCTTTAAGGCCACCTTGATCATCGTTGGCAAAAACGATTACCGGCCTGTTCCAGCGGTCTTTAATCCGCGACGCCAAAATACCGATCACCCCTTGATGCCAGTCCTCTTGATACAAGCACAAACCGCATGGCAAGTCGCCCCGCAAGGACGCAAGCATGGCCTCAAGACTCGCGGCGGCTTCCTTCTGCATGGCGGCCTCAATGGCACGTCGGTCGCGGTTTAACATCTCCAACTCTTGCGCCAACGCATGTGCCTCGGTGTCGCTATCGGCAAGCAGACAGCGAATGCCCAAACTCATATCGTCCAAGCGCCCGGCGGCATTTAGTCTAGGCCCGACCACAAAACCCAGATCAGTGGCCGACAGCGTCTGCCAATCTCGTCCCGCCACACCAAGGATCGCCTTGATACCTGGACACGCATAACCGGCGCGCATCCGCTGGAGCCCCTGAGCAATAAGAATGCGATTGTTAAAATCCAGAGGTACCACATCTGCGACGGTGCCGAGCGCCACCAGATCGAGAAAACCGGCGAGATTGGGTTCGCGTCTTTGCTCGTGAAACCAACCGAGTTCACGAAGCCGGGTTCGCAGCGCCGTCATTACATAAAACACCACTCCGACGCCTGCCGCGGATTTACTCAGAAATTCACAGCCCGGTTGATTGGGATTGACGATGGCATCCGCGGTCGGCAGCACCGCACCGGGAAGATGATGGTCGGTCACCAGGACCTTCATGCCCAGCTCGTGCGCACGCGCAACGCCCTGCAAACTGGCAATGCCGTTGTCCACTGTAATAATTAGGTCTGGCGCGCGCTGCGCAGCCACATCGACAATTTCGGGCGTCAAGCCGTAACCGTAATCAAACCGGTTGGGCACCAAAAATTCCACCTCTGCATGGCCAAACGCCCGCAGGCAGCGCACCGCAAGTGCCGTACTGGTGGCACCATCCGCGTCGAAATCGCCCACGATCATTATTCGCTGGCCGAGTTGAAGCGCCGTCACCAACAGTTCGAGAGCGGCGTCCAGCCCTTTTAACGCCGGAGACAATAGGCGTTTCAACTCATATTGCAATTGCTCTTCACTGCAAACACCACGCGCCGCATAAAGACGGGAGAGCAGTAGTGGCGTGTTGGGGAACAGGGCGGGATCAATGGTCGCCTCACGGCGTTTAATCAACTTGCGCATAATCTGACCGAGCGGTGAAAAACGCACGCAGTGTACTCCGATTTACCCGGAATTTACCGCGCCAAACGGCGATTCACCTGCGCCAGCTCCTGATCAAAGCGTTCAAATAAATGATCCAGCACCCGGGTGGCTTCGGTATAGAACTCCTCTGCCGAGACCAGGGGCCCCTCACGCAATAGCTGTATATCGACGAAAGACAAAAAGTCGAGAATCCGCTGTAGGTTCAGTGGGTCCAGCCCATTACGGCAGCGCGGTGTGTCCATTGCCGCCAAAACTTCCTGGCACAGAGCTTGAATTTCCTGTCGTAAACGATTTGCCGCAAGACTATCCCAATCCGCGCCGCTGGCCGCCGCAACACCAAGCGCCCGTACCTGGCCGATATATTCAGCCAGGGTCAGCAGATCGCGCCAGATATTGGCTTTCACTGTTGTGCCCGTATGCAAATGATGCTGCGCGGCAATTTCGTCGACAAAAACCAATATATTTTTGATGAGGCGATTATGTTGGTCTATCGTACGGGCGACTGAAAGCTGGTGGTTCTTGCCGGCAAGGCGCGCCCAATGCTGGGTGAT
>DJFQ01000234.1:0-4612 GCA_002432095.1 Marinagarivorans sp. UBA5868
ACCCGCGACGCCCCGGCGCTTATCCCAATAATTATCGGCGTGGCAACTTTACTCGCCGCCGCTCCGATTCTGCTTTTTCTCTTCTGGCCCCGCCTCCTCGGCCGCTGGCACGGCGACTCCGGCACATTCCTCCGTGCGACCTTGAAATTGCTGCTGGTGTTGTCGTTGGTGGCGATTGTTTGGGGTGGGATTTCGGGGTTTATGGTGCCGGCTTGTGCCTAATCAGGATTAGCCTGCAGCCACCCACCCCAAATGCTCATCCAACAATCTTTTAACCTCATTCGGATGCGTGTACGGACTCATATGCCCCGCACCTTTAATTTCTCGGTGGCGGACATTGGGTAGATGTTGCACCAGGCTGTTTACCAGGGTTTGGGCCAGTTCCGGGGAGCGGGTGCCGGAGACTAGGGTGGTGGGGCAGGTGAGGGTGGTGTGGTCGGCGAAGCGGTGGGCGAGGGTGCCGAGCATGGCGAATTCGTAGGCGACTTTGGCCATGGTGGAGGCGATGCGACGTTTCTGCCAGCGGGGTGTCAGCAGCCAGGGCAGGTGACCGATCCAGAATCCCATAAAGATTCTCGCCGCTTTAGCGAAGTCGTTGTCCTCCACCGCGCTGATGCATTTGCCGCTGACTTTCTGGAAAAGCGTCCAGTGTTTTACCGAATCGCGCAGCAGGTAGGTCGCAGGAGGTTCAATCAGAAATAAGCTTTCGGGTGCGCGAAAAGCGCCGGCAAATGCCTGGCGCGCCGTTTCCAATGCGAGCACCGCGCCACAGGAGTGGCCCACTAAGTGGTAGGGCTTATCGGGGATCAACGAGCGCAACAGTTCGAGATCGTCCACAGAATAAGGGTTGGCAGAGCTGGTCCAGGAAGGGTTGGCGCCATAGCCCAGCAGGTCCGGGGCGGTGACCTCAAAATCGTGGCTGCAGTTCTGCAGGGCGAATCGCCATTCTTTGTGGTTGCCGCTGGAGCAGTGGACAAAAATCAGTGCGGGCCCGGTGCCGGCGCGGTAGCAGTTGACCTGCGCGTCGCCGACGCGAATGGTCGTTTCCATCAGAACCGGCTCGAGGTCCATTCGATAGAACCATCCGGGTTCAGAGGTGCGCGATCTCCCTGCTGAATGGCTCTCACACGGGCCTCGCTGAGCAGCGCTTCTCGCTCGCTTAGCAGTTTCTCGTTAGCCACCCGCAACTGCTCTGCATCGGCAATGCCTTGGCGGTGGTAGCCATGCAGTGTGGCGCTGTCGCACAGTTGGGCGAAATCTTCGAAAAAGATGCGCGAAGGCAGCTCGAACCCGACCAGACCCGCCGTGCGGGAAGCGTTCACTCGGGCGATACGTGCAGCGTCCGGCGCGTGCGGTTCCCACAGAGGCGGCTGGTGCAGTGTTGGCTGGTGCATTGTTGCCTGGTGATCCGCTGTGGCTGCCAGGGTGTTAATGGCGGCCGGCAGATCTCGCAATAATTGGTCGCGCAAATAAAGCGCGTGATGATTGAGCTTAACGGCTTCCCGCTCCGCCGCTAACAGTGTGCCCAGCTTTGCCGCGGCGACGGCGAATTTCTCCGTTCCGCTCACCCGTGCCAAGTAAGCGTCGGCATTTTGCTCCAACTGCAGCAGAGTTTGTTGGGTGAATTTTGCATTCAGGGCGACGAGTCGCCCCAACAGGCGACGTACCGCAAAAGTCAGTCGCTGCAGCTGGCGGATTGCCCAGCGCGAGGGTCTTGCGGGATAAGCCTCTGCCCAGCCGCGGAACGTCTCGTCCCACTCCGCGGGCACCGTGGCGTGGCGGGCGAACCAGCGGTTGATGGAGTGAATGAAGATGGCGGCGCGGGTTGCCTGAGGGCTGGAAAAACGACCGAATTCCCCGGCGATCAACCCGAGCAGCTGGTTGACACTGCACCCTGCAACNNTTACCCGCACATGGGCGTCGGGGGTGATTTCGATAAACTCCGGCGCGGTCACATCCATGGCCGCCGTCATTTGATTGATCAAATGGTGAAAACGCATATGGCGTTTAGGGTCCAGGCGCAAAAGAGGCGCGGGAATAGGTCGCGGCCAAAAAGGATAAAGAAGGCACACCAGCAATCCGCCGCCCACCAGGGCTGGCATTAACCAAGCCAAGAGCCATAGAAGAACGCCCGCTGGCTGCGGCAGCGCCAAACCGCCGAAGATCAACGAATATCCGCTGCCCAGATACCACAGCAGCACAAAACTCCATGCCAGTAATAAACCGCCGTAAATCAGCGGCGCCGGCAACGCTCGCAACAAAGACGTCGCGGTGATGCTACTGCCCGCGTCCGCTGTGTCGGCGGGCAATACGGTATTGGTAAAGGTTCTTAGCAAGGCCTCGTAAATGCTATCCCGCTGTTTGCCTTCGTCGTTGATTTCCGGGGGCGCTGCCACCTCATAGGCTTCGATGCGTACCTTNNAAGCCGGCACTGGAAAAGCGCTCCGCATATTCCAGTGCGGCGCTGTTTTCCAACCCTTTTTTGATTACCAGGGGTTTGAGCAACAGCAGCTGAACCTGCTCGGGTTTGAGATTTAGCTTGAGCAGAGCCTTGTGAACATCCAGCTTGGTTTTGCCGGCCACCGGGGCAGCCTGGGAAATAACACGGAATTTTTTCGGCATGAGCTTTGGGAAACGGCTAACGGGGGTATTGAGCATGACAGGAAACGGAGCACCGAAGCGCGACCGGCTCGGCACTTTTATCGTTTGGTATTTAACTTCACGTGCTCTTCGCTTGATCCAAATCATAGCGTCACCTTGCTCGTTTGGTACCGTGACCTGTTGAGGCCCCTGGCGGCTTTGACGATTGCGCCTGACGATGGCGGCTCATATTGAATCATCAAGATGACAATTAAATAACGTGTGCATGAGTTTTTTGCAGCGCTGGCGACTTTGACTACACTGAAACAGCCAGGTGAGAAAATGTTATCGACACGCGACGAAGAAACCGGATCGTGACAAAAAAATAACAAGAGGTGCTCCGTGGAAAAGCACGAAAATGGCGATTACACCACCAATCAACAAGCCAAAGAGCGGCGTCTCTTTGGCTTCATCATTGTTTTCTTATTCCCCTTGCTGTCTGTCGCACTTGTCGGCGGTTACGGTTTCGTTATTTGGATGTACCAATTATTGATGGGGCCTCCGGGGGCTGCCTGATTTTTCACCCAAATCCAAGGATTTAACCAGTGATGTCCAGCGTATCGCCCGACACAACCGATCCCTTAATTGCCGTTCAATCTGCAATATCTCTGCATATTGCCAGCGTGATGGCGCAGGTGCGCCCGGATTGTATGAGCGCGGTTAGAGCTTGGCTCAACACGCAACCAGGGGTGGAGGTGCATGCGGAAAACGAGCAGGGAAAACTTGTGCTGGTAATAGAGACAGAGAACGAGCGCAGCATTCTCAATTTATTGGACGAATTTACCGCGCAGCCGGGGGCAATCAGCGCGGCGCTTGTCTATCACGAAATTTTGACCGGAGAGTAAACAGTCATGACTCTGACGCGCAGAATGTTTGCCAAAGCCAATGCGGCCGCGGTTGCCGCTATAGCGGCGGGCTTGCCCGTACCCGCGAGTGCGGCAAATCTGATTACCAATCGCGAATTGACGACACTTAAATGGAGCAAGGCTCCATGCCGTTTTTGCGGTGTCGGCTGCGGTGTGATGGTTGCCACAAAAGACGGCCGCGTCGTTGCGACTCACGGTGATGTAAAAGCCGAGGTCAACCGTGGGTTAAATTGTGTGAAGGGTTATTTTCTCTCCAAAATCCTTTACGGCAGTGATCGCCTGCATACGCCGCTGCTGCGAATGAAAGATGGCAAATACGATAAAAACGGCGATTTTGCGCCGATTTCGTGGGACCAAGCTTTCACCATCATGGCGGACAAATTTAAGGAGGCGATTCGCGAATCCGGCCCCGAAAGTGTAGCCATGCTTGGTTCTGGTCAATGGACTGTGTGGGAGGCGTACGCCGCAAGCAAATTATTTAAAGGCGGCCTGCGCACTAATAATTTGGACCCAAACGCCCGCCATTGCATGGCTTCCGCTGTTGCGGGATTTATGCGCACCTTCGGCATCGACGAGCCCATGGGCTGTTATGACGATATCGAACACGCAGACGCCTTTGTGCTGTGGGGTTCCAACATGGCGGAAATGCACCCGATTTTATGGACGCGCATTGCCGACCGGCGACTGTCTTTCGAGCACGTGCAAGTTGTGGCCATGTCGCCCTACGAAACCCGCACATTTGAACTCGCAGACATTCCGATTATTTTTAAACCCCACAGCGATTTGATTATTCTCAATTACATCGCCAATCACATTATTCAAAACGGCAAGGTCAATCAGGAATTCGTCAATAAATACACACGTTTTGTTCGCGGTCAGGACAATATCGGCTACGGCTTGCGTCCGGAAGATCAGCGGCAAATTAACGCGACGGGAGCGGATAAAGCCAATACATGGACGGATATTTCCTTCGACGATTTTGCCGAGTTTGTAAAACCCTATACGCTGGAGCACGCCGCCAAAGAAACCGGCGTACCCGCCGAACGCCTGCAAAAGTTAGCTGAAATTTACGCCGATCCAAAAACTAAAGTCATGTCATTTTGGAC
>DJFQ01000234.1:4664-4835 GCA_002432095.1 Marinagarivorans sp. UBA5868
CCGGGAAGTAGGCACTTTTGCGCATCGTTTGCCCGCCGATATGCTGGTGACGAATCCAAAACATCGGGCCAAAACCGAGGAGATTTGGAAATTACCGGAGGGCACCATTCCCGATAAAGTCGGGTTTGCAGCGGTTGTGCAGAGTCGCAAACTTAAAGACGGTGTGCTGCG
>DJFQ01000234.1:4902-5167 GCA_002432095.1 Marinagarivorans sp. UBA5868
GGCGGATTTAATTTTGCCCAGCGCTATGTGGGTGGAGAAAGAGGGTGCTTTCGGCAACGCCGAGCGTCGCACCCAATTTTGGCATCAACTGGTGCCGCCACCGGGCGACGCCCGTTCCGATTTATGGCAATTGGTGGAATTTTCCAAACGTCTCAAAACAGATGAAATCTGGCCGCAGGATTTGCTCAATAAGGCACCGGACTACAAAGGGAAAACTCTGTATCAAGTGCTGTTCGCCAACGGTCAGGTGGATCAATTTCCGCTA
>DJFQ01000234.1:5272-6552 GCA_002432095.1 Marinagarivorans sp. UBA5868
TGGCGTTTCCGCGAGGGCTTCGATCCTTACGTGGAAAAAGGCACTGGTGTGCAGTTTTACGGCTACCCGGATAAACGTGCGCTGATTTTTGCTGTGCCTTATGAACCACCAGCGGAAGTGCCGGATGCGGAATATCCGTTTTGGCTCAGCACCGGCCGGGTCCTGGAACATTGGCACACCGGCTCCATGACGCAGCGAGTACCGGAACTCAATGCCGCTGTTCCTCATGCACTGATTTACATGAATTACGAAGATGCGCGTGATTTGGGTTTTCGTCGGGGCAGCGAGATTCGCGTGGTCAGCCGCCGTGGCGACATGATTGGCCGTGTGGAAACCCGCGGTCGTGTGCTGCCACCAAAGGGCTTGGTTTACATTCCATTTTTTGATGCCAACCGCCTGGTCAATAAATTAACGCTGGATGCCACCGATCCAATTTCCTTGCAGACGGATTTCAAAAAATGCGCGGTCAGGCTCGAACTGGTCAAGCTGGCGTAGGAGGCTCAAATGAACAAATGGTTTTTTGCCCTGTTGTTGTCGATGCTGCCGCTGGCAATTTCAGCAAATGAAAATCTGGATGCACCGGCGCCCGATGGCGTTCGCCCCGGCGGCACCTTGAGCCAGGAATTTCCAGCACCGATAATTCCCCGCGAACTCAGTCAGGGGCCGCGCTCACCACGCAATTATCCCGAGCAGCCACCGACTATTCCGCATTCCATTCGCGACTATCAGGTGGACAAGAATTTTAATCAATGTCTGAGCTGTCACAGTCGCGGCCGCAGTCCGGAAACGGGAGCACCCATGGTGAGCGTCACTCATTTTTGGGATCGCGATAATCAGGCGCTGGCGGCGGTATCGCCGCGGCGATATTTTTGTTTGCAGTGTCATGTGGTGCAGCACGATGTGCCGCGCGCTGTGGGTAACGATTTTCAAAGCATCGACACCGTTCTGCAAAAGAGCGCGACAGAAAACGCGGAGTAAATTATGTGGCGAGTGCTCAGCGAATACTGGCGCATTTTCAGAAGACCTTCGGCTTATATAAGCTTGGGCGCTTTGAGCATGGGCGGATTTATCGCCGGCATTATTTTCTGGGGTGGGTTTAATACCGCGCTGGAATTCACCAATACCGAGCAATTTTGTATTGGTTGTCACGAGATGCAGGCCAATCCTTATCAAGAGCTTATTCCCACCATTCATTACACCAATCGCTCCGGTGTGCGCGCCGTGTGTTCGGATTGTCACGTGCCTCACGATTGGACCTACAAAATCGCGCGCAAAATGGA
>DJFQ01000058.1:0-2535 GCA_002432095.1 Marinagarivorans sp. UBA5868
CAGCTCCAGCTCATCCAGCAGCTCTACCAGCGGTAATCCCGGAAACGCCGCTCTGGTTTATGCAGTTAATGCCGGCGGCGCAGCCACCACGTACGGTGGGATTCAGTACAGAGCGGACGCCTTTGCCGACGGCGGGTCCGCCAACACCACTACCGATCCGATCGCGGGCACCAACGAAGACACTCTCTTCCAGTCAGAGCGCTACGGTTCATACCAATATGAAATTCCCGTAACCAACGCCACTTACAGCCTGAAACTGCATTTTGTTGAGCTGTACCAAACGGCCGCGGGCAACCGATCTTTCAACGTCGTGGTTGAAGGTGTCTCCGCGGTAACCGCTGTTGACCTGTTCAGCCAGGTCGGCCATGACACTGCGTATACGGTAGANNGTGGACAACGCCACCATTGCCGGTTTTGCGATTTATTCCGCCAATGGCGGCAAGTTCGTTGAACCGCCTCCGCCGCCGCCAATTCCCAAATCTGCGGAAAACCCTGGCGCGGATTGCGAAGTGCCTACGCTACCAAGCGGTAGCTCGCTGCCGAACAACGCTAATCTGCCCGATCCATTCACCAAAATAGACGGCACTCGTATTACCGATAAAAGCCAGTGGAGGTGCCGCAGACAGGAAATTCTCAAGCAGGCTTACAACTATATTTACGGTGAGAAGCCCACGCCGCCAGACAGCGTAACCGGCACCATCAGCGGAAATACCATCACCGTAAACGTGAGCGACAACGGCAAAAGCATATCTTTTACCGCAAGCATCACCGCCCCCAGCGGCAATGGTCCTTTCCCGGTGATGATCGGCTATGGCGGCGGCTTTTTCGGTACGGGAATTCCTGGTGGCCTGCAGACGATCCTCTCCCGTCACAATGTGGCGACAATCTCCTACGACCCTTACACCCTGGGCGCGGAAAACGGTGGCAGCGGCGCAAAAACCGGCAAATTCTATGATCTTTACGGCAGCAACCATTCGGCCGGCCTGCTGACAGCATGGGGCTGGGGCATCAGCCGGATCATTGATGTGCTGGAGCAGCAGGCGCGTTTTAACGCCACCAGAGTCGGCGTGACCGGATGTTCCCGCTTCGGTAAAGGGCCGTTCATCGCCTCTGCCTTTGATGCGCGCATTGCGCTGTCCATGCCTGTGGAATCCGGCATTGGCGGTGTACCGGCCCTTCGCTTGGTACCCAGGATTGATGCGTCTGGTGAGCAGCCTTACCATGCCATGAGTTATGAGCGTTGGTTGAATCCGGGGTCGTTTGGCGTATTTACTAACTCCAATAGCACCTCGGGCCATAACCTTAATCGACTGCCCATTGATACTCATTCGGTGATCGGCCTGATCGCACCGCGGGGGCTACTGGTCATCGACAATCCCGGTATCGCTAACCTGGATCCGAATTCCGCCTGGGTAGCAACCCGCGCGGGACAGATGATTTATGACGGCCTGGGCTACGACACCAATGTCGGCTATATCGGTGCCGGCGGTGACCATTGCACATGGAGAACTCAATATAGTGCACCGGCAGAGGCTTTCGTCCGCAAATTCCTAGCGGGAGACAACTCAGCCACGACTGGAAGTTTTAGCACCTCTGGCAGTCAACCCAATGTCAGCTCTTACGTTAACTGGACGGTACCCAACCTGCCCGGCACGCTAGATCTCTCGGAATAATGCTGCACTTGAGCACCAGCAGGAGGCGGGTTCACCGGTCTCCTCTGGAACTTTCGACACACTAATTCTGCGATGTCGATAAACAAAAAAACCGGCGCAAAATGCGCCGGTTTTTTTATCTGTGATGATTGCGAGCGCGGTGTTAAATGCCCGCTGTTGATGCAGACTGGTGCAATGGCAATATCACCCTAAACATCGCCCCCTCACCGGGAACACTGTTAACCAAAATTTCACCGTCGTGTGCGCTGACGAGTTGCTTGGCGATATAAAGTCCCATGCCCAAGCCCTCGCGAATATTGGTGGCATCCAGGCGCTCAAATTTCTCAAAGATTTTCTGCTGAGCATCCTCAGCGATGCCCATCCCTTGGTCGCGCACGCAGATTTCCGCTAGGTCATCCCTTGTGGCAAGGGTGACGTCAACCGGCTTGGAACAGCCGTAACGGTAGGCGTTAGTCAGCAGATTAATGACGACCTGCTCAATGCGAAATTCATCCCAAAAGCCAATCACATCTTCTTCGATAGAGAGCCGTATGGCGCATCCGGCAGCCTGAGCCTGCTGTGTCATACCCTCAACCACGCGGCGCAATAATTGGGATAAATTGGTTTTTTCCGGGCGTATGCTCAAGCGTCCGCTCTTGATTCGCGATACATCCACCATATCGCTGATCAAGCGAATCATGCTGCGAATCTGATGACCATCGCGGTCGATCATGGCGCGGAGATTTTCCGGTGAAAACGCCTGTTGATCCCCGCGTTCGAGCTGCAACTGGCGCAATTGCGTTTCCACGTACAGGGTGTTGAGCGGTGTACGCAGTTCGTGCGCCACCAGAGACATAAAGTCGTCGCGCATTTTTACCGCGTG
>DJFQ01000058.1:2634-5500 GCA_002432095.1 Marinagarivorans sp. UBA5868
CTAACAAACACAATAGGAATATGGCGGGTTTTTTCCGTGCTACGCATTAATTCAGCCAGTTCGAAGCCGTTCATACCGGGCATCATGACATCGAGAATGGCGAGAGCGAATTCATGCTCCAACAATAACCCCAGCGCTGCATCGCCAGATTGCGCGGAATAAATAATGCGGTCGTCCTGCTCGATAATTTTGGTCAGCGCTTGCAGGTTTTCCGGCAAGTCATCGACGATGAGCAGTTTCGCCTTGTGGTCATCCAGCATCTGGGATCTCCAAACGGTATATCAAAGTGCGTATCTGCTGCAGCGAGAGAATCCGGTCCGGCCGCAGCAACTTGAGCGCGGCCAGGGGCATGGTGGCAAACTCGGCTTCATCCGGGTCCTGCACCACCGTTACACCGCCCGCGCGGGCTATTGCAGCCAAACCTTCGGCGCCATCTTCGTTGGCTCCGGTCATCAATACGCCCAGCAGCGCACCGCCATAAGCGTCCGCTGCCGATGTAAATAAAAAGTCGATTGCCGGCCGGGAAAAATAGCGCGGCTCCTCGCGACTAAGAGAAAACCAGCGGCCTTTTTCGATCGACAAATGATAGCCGGCGCTGGAGAAATAGACTGTGTCGGTGGCGACATAGGCTTTATCTTCCGCCAAGCGGACCTGCGGCGCCAAGTGATGGCTGAACACCTCTACCAGCCGGCTGGCTTTGTCTTCCGCAACATGTAGAACGATAACAATCGGTATCGGCAATGTCGCCGGCAATGGGGCCAAAATGGTCAGCAGGGCGCCAATACCGCCGGCGGAAGCGCCAAGCACAATGGCTTCGATGTCGTGCCCGCGCTCGCACACCAAGGCATCGACATCCGCAATCACTTCCGCGGTCACGTCCATCGTCATTTTTTACGGTAGACCCGCCAGGGTTTATCCACCGCCTCGAAAAAACTTCCCCAGCGGGAAAACTCCAGATTTTCCTTACTGCCCAACCCGAGAAAACCCCGGTGGCAAAGCGACTCATGGAACAATTCGAGCACGCGATCCTGCAGCTCATGATTAAAATAAATCATCACGTTTCGACAGCTGATAAGGTGCGTTTCGGAAAATACGCTGTCGGTCGCCAGACTGTGGTCGGCGAACGTCACGTTCTCGCACAGACTGCGATCAAAAATCGCTGCGTCATAGGCCGCGGTGAAATAATCGGAAAACGCATTTTTGCCTCCGGCTGCTTGATAATTTGCCGAATAAGCGCGCATACGATTGAGCGGAAAAATCCCTTTTCGGGCCTTTTCCAGCACGGCAGGATTTATATCGGTGGCGTAGATAATACTGCGCGACAGCAGTCCTTCTTCCTTCAAGAGAATTGCCATGGCGTACAGCTCTTCACCTGTGCTGCAACCGGCAATCCAGATTTTCAACGATGGATAGGTGCGCAACAATGGTACGACCTTTTCTCGCAGGGAAAGAAAATAATCGGGGTCGCGAAACATTTCCGTAGTAGGAATCGTCAGGTACTGCAACAACTGCAAAAAGGTTTCCGGCTCGCGCAAAATGCGCGCCTGCAATTCCGATACTGAGGGACACTCCATTTGCCGCAGTGCATGGATCACCCGGCGTTTTTGCGACGCCAGGGAGTAGTTGCGGAAGTCATAGCTGTATTTACGGTAAATGGCCTCCATCAACAAGGGCAGTTCAATATCGAGAGTCGCTTCATTTTTCGGCATTAAATGCGTTCCATATTGGGAATCCATACCCGCAGCAGCGAATACAGGCGGTCGATATCGATCGGCTTGGCAAGGTAATCGGATGCCCCCGCCTTCAAGCATTGTTCCTGATCATCCTTCATTGCTTTGGCCGTAATGGCGATGATCGGCAGCTTTTGGAAGCGCGCATCGGAACGAATGCGCCGGGTAGCCTCCAGGCCGTCCATGCCAGGCATCATGATGTCCATCAACACCAAATCGATGTCGGCCACTGAATTCACTTTCTCCACCGCCTCAAAACCATCGCGCGCAATCACTACTGTGGCGCCTTTCTGCTCCAGGGCGCCGGTGAGGGCAAAGATATTGCGCACGTCATCGTCCACCAACAGAATGCGGCGGCCTTCGATGGCGCTATCGCGACTGCGCACTGTGCGCAGCATGTTCTGGCGGTCCGCCGACAGGTCGGATTCCACCTTGTGGAGGAACAGCGTCACTTCATCCAACAATCGCTCGGGAGAGCGCGCCCCTTTGATGATGATGGAGCGGGAATACTTGAGCAGCTCGTGTTCCTCGTCGCGGGTGAGATTGCGACCGGTATACACAATCACCGGCGGGAACGAGCAAATGGTTTCGCTCGACATGCGTCGCAGCAGGTCATTGCCCTGCATGTCCGGCAGCTTCAGGTCGATGATCATGCAATCGAAGATGGTATTGCGCAGTAGCTCCATGGCTTCCGCGCCGGTTTCCACAGCAGTGATTTCAATATCTTCTTCGCCGATGAGATGACGGATGCTTTCACGCTGCAGCGCATCGTCCTCCACCAGCAACACTCGCTTCATTTTACTCGTGAGCTTTTCTTCGATTTTCTCGAACATCTGCTGCAGGCTTTCCCGTGTGGTGGGCTTGACGGCGTATCCCACTGCACCCATCTGCAACGCCGTCTCCATACGATCCGCCGCGGAAATGATATGGACCGGAATGTGGCGGGTGTCCGGATTGCGCTTGAGTTTTTGCAGCACGGTCATACCGGAAACATCCGGCAGCCCTATATCGAGCAAAATGGCGTCCGGTGAGAATTCAGTTGCCAGGCGCAAACCCTCAGCGGCATTGCCCGCGAGCAGGCACTGGTATCCCAAGTCGTGTGCAAGCTTGTACAAAATCCGGATGAATTCCGGATC
>DJFQ01000058.1:5558-6959 GCA_002432095.1 Marinagarivorans sp. UBA5868
CTCCGGCGCATCCTCCGGCAGCACCAGCGTAAAGGTGCTGCCTTTACCCGGCGCGCTGGTCAATTGGATTTCACCGCCGAGCAATGCGGCCAGATCGCGGGAGATGGACAGACCCAAACCGGTGCCGCCATAACGGCGGTTGATACCGCCCTCGCCCTGCTGAAAGGCTTCAAAAATAATGCGCTGCTGATCCGGTGCTATACCGATGCCGGTGTCTTTTACGGCGAACGCGATACGCCCGTCCGCGGCGCGATCCACCACCAGCGAGATGCTGCCGCGCTCGGTGAATTTGAGTGCATTCGACATCAGGTTTTTCAGGATCTGCTCCAGGCGCTGCCGGTCGGTGACGATGGATACCGCCGCCGAACTCGTCACCTCCATATGCAGCGTCAAACCCTTCTGGTTGGTCAACGGCTGGAAGGTCATCTCCAGGTCCTGTACCAAGCGGCGCAGGTCGATGTATTCCGGGCGCAGCTCCAGTTTGCCCGCCTCCACCTTGGAGATGTCGAGGATGTCGTTAATCAGATTCAGCAGGTCATTGCCGGCGGAATAAATACTGCGGGCAAACTGGATCTGCTCCTCATCCAAATTGCCCTTGCCGTTTTCGGCGAGGATCTTCGCGAGAATCATCGAGCTGTTCAGCGGTGTGCGCAGCTCGTGAGACATGTTGGCGAGAAACTCCGATTTGTATTTGCTCGCCTTTTGCAGCTCTGTGGCGCGCTCTTCCAGCACTTCCTGAATCTCGTTAAGGGCGCGGTTTTTGTCGTCCAGAACGAGCGCCTGTTCCACCAGCTTATCGTTGGTCTGCTCCAGCTCCGCTTTTTGGTTTTCCAACAGCGCCTGGGATTCCTCCAGCACGCGCGACTGTTCCTCCAATTCTTCATTGGCGGTGCGCAGCTCTTCCTGCTGTACCTGCAACTCTTCGTTCAGCTGCTGGGTTTGCTCCAGCGCTTGTTGCAGGCGACGGCGATAGAGCGAGGCTTCCACCGTGGTGCCGATACTGCCGGCAACCGATTCGAGAAACTCCATTTCGCGGCTGGACGGCGGCTGCAAAAAGCCGAGTTCGATAACTCCGTTCGGAGTGCCCTCGTGAACCGAAGGCAACAGAATGATATGACGCGGTGAGGCGCTGCCAAGACCGGAACTGATCTTCAGGTAGTTGTCCGGTACATCGTCAAGCCGCAGAGGGCGACGGGAAAACAATGCCTGATCCACAAGACTGTCTCCGTAGGCGAAGGCCTGCGGCTGATCTGCCTCCTTGCCAAGGCCAAACGTGGCCACCCGCTGCAGCGCAGCGTTTTCCGTCTCCCGCACATACAAGGCACCGACCGCGGCATTGATATAACTCGCCAGAAAGTCGAGGACGATGCGGCCCAATACCGGCAACGCCAACTGGCCCAT
>DJFQ01000135.1:0-1537 GCA_002432095.1 Marinagarivorans sp. UBA5868
GCATCCATAAATGCTTTGAAGCGGTTTGTCCCACTCTGTGCGGCGACGAAATTGTTTTGCAACACGGCGCCTGGCGCCAGTTGGTCCTGCTCACCAGAGCTGCCGACGATGATATTTCCGCGCAAAATCACCGTACCAGCGGCGTCTGAAATGGCCAGAGGAAGTGCTCGCATGTCACCATTTTGATTGGTGCCGTTGTTAAAAGCATCGTTAGCAACGTCGTTAAAAACATTCTCCTCAACCAATACGCCCATGGCGCCGTCAATATGCAATTTGGCCGACTGCTTGGCCGCGGTGGCATGGTCTACCCAAATATTACGACGCACAATAATATTTCCAGGTTTTACGTTTTTCCACGCCTTTACAACGACGGTCATTTGGGAAAATTTGTTGTCCTCGAAAAGAATGTTTTGGCTTGCTCCCCACAACACGATATTGGTGCCACCGGTATTTGATTCAGCGGTTGGCGCAGCGGATTTGTGGGACGAAAACTCCAGGCCAATGATATTGATATTGGCAAGCTTGTTTTGAAATACATGAAGGGCGGAATCCGAACTTTCGATTATGGGGCGCGCGCCATTTACGCCGTAATAAGCAACCACTGCAGGTTCCTCAGCACTGCGGCCGGAACTCAGGCCGAGCAAACTTTCATTTCGCCAGACATCACCGCGCTTGAGGTAAATATGGTCCGGATAACCTGCGCGCATTTTTTCCAAACCCGCTTTAATGGATTTGCAGGGCGACGCTTCGCTCAGGCAGGAATTATCATCATCTCCAACAGAGCTGCTGACGTAAATTCGCTTGGAATCTGCGGAAAGTCGAATAGCAGTGAAGCCACTGACTGTTTTTGCCGAAAACCATAAATCGTCGACTTGTGGTCCGCCAGCAGCGTCGACCGCAACTTCCTCATCTTCCTCTAGGTTGCCAATGCTGAAATTGAGCATCAGCGGGACGCCGGCTTCTCCTTGAGCGTCGGCTTCGGAAAACGGCGTAATGATCAGCGTGTATTCTCCTTCCGGCAGGTCGTTCTCAAACGACTTAAAATGCTCGGCTTTGTCCGCGAGAGTGAAAGCCGTTTCGTTTTCTGAATGACTGATTTTGACCGGCCCATCCAGGTCGAACAGGACACTACCGGTTTTGCTTGAGTTTTGGCTGATTGCAATAATATTCACCAAGCCAAATTTCAAATCGTCAGAGTTGATCGTGCTGCCATCGGTAATACGGCGAATGGTATTGAAAATTCCCGTTGCTTCATCAATTGCGACCAGCTCCGCCGCAGCTATGGGCGGCACGGCCGGGCCAATCGTTTTGCTATCCATCACGGTGAAGGTCACCGTTTTGGCGGTCCCTTTGCGACCTTCCATATCGGGCAATTCGTAGGGAGTTACAGTGAGGCTGTAATTTCCCACAGGAAGCTGCTGTTGCTGTAGGTCAAGGCTATCGCTTTCCAAGGTGTATTCGGCATTGTTCTCCCATCGGTTAATCGTTATAGGTCCGCTTAGCTCGAAGTGCACACTACCGGTTTTTTCTTCATCCG
>DJFQ01000135.1:1542-7350 GCA_002432095.1 Marinagarivorans sp. UBA5868
GTTTGCCAAACCCTGTAGCTCAACCAAATTCTGCGCGTCATTAAAGCCAACGACTTTTAACGAAGTGACCGCCAGGGTTGCTGAACCTTCATGCGGCGTGAGAGTTGGAACTTGACTGTTTGCAATGGCGGAAACAAACAAACACAGTGCAATAACGAACTTGATTGGACTTGCCATGGACAACACCGTACCCCTGATATCAAACGACTTCGAGGGTAGTGTGGTCGCCAAGAGAATTATCGTGTTGTGTGCTGCGCCATTTTTATAAGAAATTAGAATTAATAAGCATTGATCTTGGTGGCGGATTTAAAAATCGAAATAACGAAAGATGGGGTGGAGCGTAAAATTGCTTTCATGCGGGTAAGAGGGATTGAAAATAGATTGGATAAGTGACGTCCTTGTCAGTTAAGAACCCCGAATTTAGAGCTGCGCGTTAGGTCACTGGCCAAATCCTGCACGGATATATTTGTTTATAGCGGCTGCGGTGTATCGATCATCCCATGTTCCCACCTCACGCGTTTTGACCTTATTCATGAACGCGTTAAAATCCTTGGTGCCAGTCAGCGTTGCGTTGTAGTCGGCAAGGGTGCGACCTGCTGCTGGATATGATTTGCTCGCACCCTCCGTCGAGCTAGTCCATTTCCAGGCGATATTGTTTTCGTATTTAAACTGCGACCCCGTTAGCATCGATATGCTTGTCTTGGAGAGACTTTTATATTTTGTGCTCCATTGCGTATCGTCCGGTGACAAGCTGAAAACGATGTTATTTTTTAGTAAAAATTCGCCTTCTCCCGGTTCATTGATAATTAAACCCCAAACCGCCGGGGTACACAGACCCGCACCCGTGCATGCGCTTTTTCCTTTTACCATGCTGCTTCCTTCAGTAATGACGTTGTTAATGGCGTGAGCTTGCGTTCCCGAATCGAGGGGGCTTCCGTTATATCCCATCTGAAGGCTCACTGTATTTCTGGCGAAGAAATTGTCTTCAAACAATCCGCCAGGTCGACCATGGACCCCGTGACTGGATGCCCGCGTAATAATATTTCCCCTGACTACCAGTTTATTTCCGACGGTGGAATGCTGAATGTACAAATTGTGGTTGAACATATTTGCACCCGCACCCGCTGCGTCGGGGTTCCAGCCGCCGTAGTCGAATACGTTGGACTCAATCGTCAGCCCATCTACACCGTCAGCATATAGGTTTGATGGACGCTTATTTCGGTCGAACGAACTCTTGTTGTAGTAGGCCCCGGTCCAAATATTTCGTCGTAATGTTATATTTGTTGGGTCTTTACCTTCCCAGGTCTGCAAGATCATTTCTGTCAAACTGAATTTATTGTCCTCAAACAATATGTTTTCACTCCCACCAAGCATAACAATATTGGCGTGACCGTCGCCGGTGAATTCAGCGTGTTTTGGATCTAGTTTATATGCGTAAAATTCCAGGCCAATGATGGAAAAGTGCTTTGTCGCTCCCTTATAGATATGCAGAGAAGGTGAAGAATTCTCCAGCTTCGGACGGGCACCGCTCGTACCGTAATAGGTGATAACTGCAGGTTCTCTTGCACTGCGACCGGAGCGCAAGTTGATAAAGCGTTCACCTCTCCAAGTGTCGCCTCGTTTAAGATAAAGATGGTCGGGATATCCGTTGCGCATTTTCGCAAGTCCGGCAGCAACTGTTTTGCACGGTGCGGCTTCGGTTAAACAGGTATTGGTATTATTGCCTTGCGAGCTTGAAACGTAGATTCGCTTAGTATCGGAAGACGGCTTAAAAACCGTGAAGCCACTCGAATTGTAATTTTGGCTATGTCCTGTAAGAGAAAAAGTACATAAAAGAATAAAAAAAGCTAATCCACATATTTTCTTCAAAGGCATGTAACTCATAATGAATTCCTCTATAAACCAGCTGAAATTATCGCCTTCCGTGATGAAGAAATATTTATCGCTGCCGTGCAACTTTTTGAGTATAGGTTTCGGTTTTTGGGCGGCGTGATAATGAGTGTATATAAGTGACAATAATTAAGTTAAAAGCTTTAACTTTTCCGGATTGGTGTTGGTGCTATCGCAAAAGAAAATTATCGAAACCGATTGCGCTATTTTTTTGCTATGAAGATATGAGGGTGGCGCTGTGATGATTATTTTGGGGAGCTGCATCGGCGACGCCAAAACATATGTCGCCGATGCAAAAATGAAGTTTTAAGAAATCACATTACCTTCATGCCGGGTTCCGCCCCGTTATCAGGTTCTAGCAAAAATAGATCCTTCCCTCCGGGCCCGGCCGCCAGCACCATGCCCTCCGACATGCCAAATTTCATTTTGCGTGGTTTGAGGTTGGCGACCATAACGGTATGTTTGCCCACGAGTGTGGTGGGATCGTAGGCGCTTTTGATGCCGGCGAACACATTGCGGGTTTCACCGCCGAGGTCCAGCGTGAGTTGTAGCAATTTATCGGCGCCCGCGACCGGTTCTGCGGCGATAATTTTGGCTATACGCAAATCGACTTTGGCGAAATCGGCATATTCGATCTCCGTCGCTACCGGTTCTTTTGCCAGCCAGCCGGTGGGGGTGGCGGTAGGTGACGGTGCTTCCGCTTTGCTGGTTTCGATCATCCGATTCACCTTGTCCAATTCCACCCGCTGCATCAGTGGTTTGAATGCATTTATTTTATGACCGCCCAAAAAGATGGTGGCATTGCGCCAAGTCAATTCGGTGTCGAGAAATTCTTCCGCCGCCGCTGCAGTTTTGGGCAGCACCGGTTTCAACCAGGTCATGAGCGCGGTAAACATATTGATGCCGAGGGTACAGACCGCGAGCACTTCTTTTTCCCTGCCTGGCTCTTTTGCCATGCTCCATGGGGCTTTGGTTGCAATGTATTCATTGGCGGCATCGGCGAGGGCCATAATTTCGCGCATGGCGCGGCTGAATTCCCGCGCCTCATAAAGCTGCGCGATGGGCTCGCTGGCATCGACGAATTTTTGCCACAACGCGGTATCCGCAATTTCCTGAGAGAGTACACCCCCATGTTGTTGAATGAATTTTGCGGTGCGGCTGGCGATGTTGACAACCTTGCCCACCAAGTCCGAATTTACCCGGGCGACAAAATCCTCAAGATTTAAATCCAAATCATCCACGCCGGCGGTGAGTTTGCTGGCGTAGTAGTAACGCAGATATTCCGGGTCGAGGTGATCCAGGTAGGTGCGGGCATTGATAAAGGTGCCGCGGGATTTCGACATTTTTTTGCCGTTTACGGTAAGAAACCCGTGGGCGCAGACTTTGGTAGGCGTGCGGAATTGCGCGGAACTTAACATCGCCGGCCAGAAAAGGGCGTGGAAATTAATAATGTCCTTGCCGATAAAATGATAGACCTCTGCTTTGGAATTCGGAGCCCAGTAGGAATCGAAATCCATTCCTTCGCGCTCGCAATATTGCAGGCAGCTCGCCATATAGCCGATAGGCGCGTCCAACCAAACATAAAAGTATTTATCTTTTTCACCGGGGATTTCGAAACCAAAATAGGGCGCGTCGCGTGATATATCCCACTCTTTTAATCCGCCATCCAACCATTCGGCCAATTTGTTTGCGACCTCGTCTTGCAAATGTCCGGCACGGGTCCATTCGCGCAAATAGTCCGTAAATTCCGGCAATTTAAAGAATAAGTGCTTGGATTCTTTGGCAACCGGTGTTGCATCGGAGATGGCGGATTTAGGGTCGATCAGATCCATGGGAGAGTAAGTTGCGCCGCACGCTTCGCAATTATCGCCGTATTGATCCGGTGTTTTGCATTTTGGACAGGTGCCTTTGATATAGCGATCAGCGAGGAAAAGGCCCTTTTCGGGGTCATAAGCCTGAGTGATCATTCGCTCGGCAATATGACCATTGGCTTTCAGACGGTTGTAAATCAACTCCGCCAGAGTTTTGTTTTCCGCCGAATGGGTGCTGTGATAATTGTCAAAGCCAATGTGGAAGTCCGCAAAATCTTGTTGATGTTCTGCTTTCATGTTGGCGATCTGCTGCTCGGACGTGATGCCGAGTTTCTCCGCCGTGAGCATAATGGCTGTACCGTGGGCATCGTCAGCACAGACATAAATGCAGTCGTGGCCGCGCATCTTCTGAAATCGCACCCAGATATCGGTTTGTACAGTTTCTACCATATGGCCGAGGTGAATGGAGCCATTGGCGTAGGGCAGGGCGCTGGTGACGAGAATTTTGCGTTGTTCGCTCATAGATGCAGTTGATATGAATTGGTTGGCGGATACACGGCCCGCTGGCGCGTGCTCAAAGGCACGGATGATACCAGTTCAGTCGGGGCCTTGCATGGCGAGGCCGGTGGAGGTCCTGGGCACTGGTGGCATTCACGGGTAGAATGCCGGCCTTATCTCAGGCTGCCCGGGGGCATTGATGACAGGCGCGAACCCACTCCTTGAAACTGTGCAGGCTCGTCTGCGTCAATTGGCGATTCCGGATGCGCCACGACTGACTTTTGCGGACGCTTTGGTGAGCGCGCAGGCAGTTAACCAGTCTCTGAAGCTACAACTCAATTTCGGTTATCCATGCGGTGAGCATGCCGATGCGATGACCGCGCAAATTCAAAATCTCTTTCGCCCTGAGTATGCTGTGGTCGATGTGCAGATCGGCTGGCACGCCGCAAAGGTGGCGACCGTCAATAACCAGACCACAATCTCCGGAGTGCGCAATATCATTGCGGTTGCCTCTGGCAAAGGTGGTGTAGGTAAGTCGACCACTGCGGTCAATATCGCTCTTGCCCTGGCGGCCGCGGGCGCCCGGGTCGGGATCCTGGATGCCGACATTTACGGTCCGAGTCAGGCTTTGATGCTGGGAGTCGCAGATCGCCGGCCCGAGATGCACAGCCCAAATAAAATGAAACCCATACAAGCGCACGGCGTGCAGATGATCAGTATGGGCAACCTGGTGACGGAGAATACGCCGGTCGTGTGGCGCGGCCCGATGGTCAGCGGCGCGCTCCAGCAATTGCTCAACCAAACCCAGTGGGACGAGGTGGATTACCTGATCGTCGATATGCCGCCGGGTACCGGGGATATTCAACTCACTCTTTCTCAAGCCGTGCCGGTTTCAGGGGCTGTGATTGTCACGACACCGCAGGACATAGCTCTGTTGGATGCCCGCAAAGGTATCGAGATGTTTCGCAAGGTCAATATTCCCGTGCTGGGCGTGGTGGAAAATATGTCCCTTCACATCTGCTCAAACTGCGGTCACGAAGAAGCAATTTTTGGCGCTGCTGGGGGGGACAGACTTGCCAAGCAATATGGAGTGGAGTTGCTCGGTCGACTGCCTCTGCAAATGAGTATTTGTGAGCAGACCGACAGCGGTAACCCGCCGGTTATTGCCGAGCCAACATCGGCTGTGGCCGAAAAATATCGAGCGATTGCGCTGAGTATCGCCGCACTGTTGTGGCAAAAATCGTTAACAGACACAGCCGCACCAACCATTTCCGTAAGCGACGATTGAGTTTGCCTTTTTGATCTCGTAATACCATTGATTGTTACTGGAGTTTTGTATGTCCATCAAATCCGATAAATGGATTCGCCGCATGGCCGAAGAAAACGGCATGATCGAGCCGTTCGAGCCGGGCCAGGTGCGTTACGATAACGCGGGTCAACGGCTGATTTCCTACGGCACTTCCAGCTATGGTTACGATGTGCGCTGTGCCAATGAATTCAAGATTTTCACCAACGTCCGCTCGGTGACCGTCGACCCAAAACATTTTGATGAAAACAGCTTTGTCGATGTGCAGAGCGATGTTTGCATTATTCCGCCCAATTCTTTTGC
>DJFQ01000135.1:7355-8600 GCA_002432095.1 Marinagarivorans sp. UBA5868
TGGGCAAATCCACCTATGCGCGCTGCGGCATTATCGTCAACGTGACGCCGCTGGAGCCGGAGTGGGAGGGGCATGTAACGCTGGAATTTTCCAATACCACACCGTTGCCAGCAAAAATCTACGCCAACGAAGGTGTGGCACAGATGCTATTTTTTGAAAGCGACGAAATTTGTGATACATCCTATAAAGATCGAGGTGGTAAATATCAGGGTCAGCGCGGCGTGACCTTACCAAAAACCTGAGGATGCATTTGTGTCTGAGGCGAACGGTAAATATATTCAGATGATGGGGCGTATCTACTTTATCGCCGTCATTCCGTTTTTTGGTGGCGCTATCGCCCCGTGGATTGTCGGCCCCACCGCAGGTGCAGAAGTGCCAGCGTTTTTGCTTTGGTCTTTTACGGTGGTAATTTTTTGCAGTGCAAGTTGGTTTGGATTTTCTGTGGCAAAACATCCGCGACGAGCAGTCCTGCAGATGTTCGTTACCTTTGCCTTATGCGGTATTGCAATAGCTGCATTCCTGGCCCAGCAAAGCCAAAAGCCGTTCATCGCAGCGGCAATATTGACCATCGTCCATTGGTTGCATTTACTCTGGTTACAGAAAACCGGCGCGTTGGATAAAGATGTATTAAAGCCGCACCAGCGATTCGTTTGGACAGTGCTGGCATGTCATATGATGGTGTTGTTGAATTTGGTTTACGCGGTAAAGACCGCGTAAACCATCCGCCTTTACGGCTTTTTCGCCCGATATTGCTCGGGAATCTGCTCCACCGAATTAATGACCGGCGTTAATTGTTTCAACAGGCCGTCGTTAATGTCGTAAATCCAGCCGTGGATGGATAATTCCTGTCCCGCGTCCCAGGCGTTCTGCACAATGTTGGTGTGGGAGACATTGGCGACTTGTTGAGCGACGTTGAGCTCACAGAGTAAGTTCACCCTTTCACGCATGCTGAGTGAATCATTAAACTGGTCACGGTGGACATAATAAACATCGCGAATATTACGTAGCCAATTATCTACCAAACCGAACTGGCGATCACCTAATGCGGTTTGCACACCGCCGCAGCCATAGTGACCGCAGACAATAATGTGTTTGATTTTAAGAACCGAAACTGCGTAGTGTAAAACCGACAGACAATTTAAGTCCGTATGCACCACCACGTTGGCGATGTTGCGATGAACAAAGAGTTCACCAGGAAGCAGGTTGACAATTTCGTTGGCGGGAACGCGGCTGTCGGAACAGCCG
>DJFQ01000135.1:8671-8797 GCA_002432095.1 Marinagarivorans sp. UBA5868
GCTTTGGCCGATTGGCGAGGGCCGGCAGTATAACGAAATCCGCCTCGGCATGTTAAGCTCTGCGCCTCGCAAAAGCTGAGCCAAGACCATGGGCACATTCTTCTGGCATGACTACGAAACCTGGGG
>DJFQ01000193.1:0-1751 GCA_002432095.1 Marinagarivorans sp. UBA5868
GGTTTTATAGGGCTAGCTGCTTCGAATCCTACCTCCTTCATATTCAGTGCGGGTAGAAATATTGTTATTGATTCAACCGTAAGCCTGGGTGCGGGAGATTTCATCGCTAGCGCGGGTACAAGAGCGCATTTACCCTCAGATTTCCCCGTTGAAGAAGCAAGCTTGGTGGTTGCTGCACATGAGGGGCCTGGCATTCATGCGAAAGCTATCGATACAAATGGAAAAATTATTTTCCGTAGTGCTCATTTTATTGATACTCCGATACTCGAATCGGGCGCGAATGGATCTGAAGGGTATATTGGATACTACACCAATGGCTCGGTAGTGCTTCCGCATTATGCTAATTCCAATGGAGACTTCGAAGTTTTCAACTTTGAAGGAGCAGAAAATCTAGTATCTAGTTTTCAATTATCTGATGGTTCGGTGGTTGAGCTACCTGACATCATTTCATTTGAAGCGGTCGACACAGGTTATGTTGGTTGGTATGGGTCTGGTGCGGAAACCACGCTCGCAACTAGCGGCGGAAATTTCTACATACAATCGAGGGAGATTCAGCACTGGGGTGGGAATGCGGTTGATGTGAGTTTTACTTCTGGCCATGGAAATATTACCCTAATCGCCGAAGGAGAAATAACTGCACCTCCCATACAATATGCAAATGCATTGGGTCAAGGTGCAGACGAATCTTCCGAAATTCGGCTCTCAGGAAGTAAAATCCGGATAGACCGCGATATTGATTTTAACAATGCCGGCGCGGTTAATTTCAGCTTAGAAGCAAGTGGCGACGTAATCATTGGTGTTGTTGAAGACGATGCGCACTATCTAGAACTCTCGGCCTTTGACCGTAGAGTCGGTGGAAAAATTTTTGATTCCACTGGAGGAGACTCGGATCAACTCAATATCCAGATCACATCCACAGGAAAGGTGTTCCAAAAATACAATTTGTTTACTGGAGGCGGAAATTATTCTGCTACAGCGTCTGATTTTCAGTTTAACGATCTTGTTGTTCTAAACACGGATTTTGCTAACGAAACTCAAAATGCGCTTTCTGGGACTGGGAATGTTTCCATTCAGAGCACATCTGATCAGGCCGAATTAATCCTGCCGAGAATTACCACGCAAACGGACTGTATCGATACGACTAACTGCGGAACGCTCAATGTTTCGGCTGCGAGCGTAGCCAATAAGGGCGACATTGTTGTTTTTGGAGATGCTACATTTGAGGCTATCGGCGAAGTTGGAATCCGAAGTGATTACCTGATAGACACTGGACTTTTGCTTGGTATTAGAAATATTTTCGACGGTTACCTGTATGTGAATTCAGGCTCAGCAGCCATTTTTTCTACGGGAAATGTCAAGCTTGGTGAGTGGGATGTAACAGGCACGGTTAACATTTCCGCTGGGAACATTGGAGATGGTTTTGGTATTGTCGCCGCCGAACGACTAAATATCGGAGGAGATGCTCTATTCGGAAGTGACTATATCGAAATAAAGAACTCGGATACTCGCCTGTCTGGAGTTATGCTCTTGGCTACCGAAGTAGATGTTGATTATTCGGGAGATCTTGATTTAATCGGGCTTTATATCGACGGTGGACAATCAACCTTAAAGGTGGGCGGTAATCTTAGTGTTCGGAACGATGGGGCTATTTCAAGTGACACGGAACGCCCACCAAACATATTAGATGCTCCCTCAGCCGCTCCAATAATCTTTGACGTGAGCGGAAACATCCAGCTACTCGGCGAGCGCAA
>DJFQ01000193.1:1817-6348 GCA_002432095.1 Marinagarivorans sp. UBA5868
TCCTAGGCGATATCGAACAGACCGCCGCTCTTAATGTCACCGGTAATACAAACATCAGCGCCTCTGTCGGCGCAAACATAAATCTTCTAGATCCTCTCAACGACCTCAATTCTCTAAGCGTGCGGTCCCCGGGTCCAGCGATTATCAATATCGCCGATGTAAACAATATCAGTTTGGCGGATATTGATTTAAATGGCGCAAGCCAAGGTGGCGCGTTGAGCATAAGGGCGGCGACCATTACGCAGGAAGAGAATGGTCGCATTCTACTGCAAGATGGCACTCGTCTTAATGTTCAAGCGGATTCCATTTCGCTCGGTGCTAATGGCACAGCGACTGTCGACATTAACGGTTCAGTATTGAATGGCGTTTATGCAAATGATCTGAGTATACAAGGCAATATTCGTGGAGCAGAGGGCGCGGCAGGTACCGGTCTTGCCGGATTTTATTTTAATGGCTCTGGCGAAAATAATATTCTTGAAGTTGCGGAAGGCGCCTCCATCGTCGGTGATTTCCTCGAAGGCTCAAATATCTACATGGGCAACGGAGATGATGTCGCGAACCTTGCAGGTGATGTAGCAATTGCGATAGAGGGCGGTGCGGGTCAAGACACATTTTTTATTGAAGCTCCCAATCTCAATATTGCCCAGATTCTCGGCAATGAAGACCAGGATATTCTGGTTGGTCCAGATGCGTCGAACGTTTGGAATATTACCGGAAATGGTGAAGGTGCTCTATCCGGCGAAAGTGCTGTAGTTGGATTTAGTGGCATTGAATCCCTTCGTGGCGGCAGTCAAACCGACGACTTTATCGTTGAGTCACCGGATGTCGTGGTGCAGTTGGACGGAGGCGATGGACTAGATAGTTTATCGGCAAACTTCAATGACGCCATAGTTAACAATCAGTGGATTGTGGACGGGGTAAATTCCGGTTCGCTGAACGAGCTCGTCTTATTCTCCTCTGTAGAAAATCTTATCGGCAATGATGGTGATGATACTGTGACCTTCTCCGAAGGAGCACAAATCGGCGATGTGAGCACCGGCCTTGGCGACGATGAGTTTACCCTGGCGACGGATATCACAACGGGTTTATTAGACGCTGGCGATGGAAACGATACGCTCAATTTAAATGGTTTGAATTCTATCTACACTTATTTGGCCGAACGGATTGGCGGCGATGGCAATTATACGGAAATAAATTTCGAAATTGAAAACAACGAAGGCGGCAGCAAAACCATTGTGGGCGTGGATGGTTACGATGCGGAATGGATTATTGATGCTGATGGCCGCGTAACGATTAGTGCGCTGCAAGGCGGAACGACGGAAACCAATCGTTTTACTGGCGTAACGCGAGTTGAAGGCGCGTCAGGTAACGACACTTTTATTCTCCAGGGTGGTTACCTCGCGGATCGCATCGTAGGCGGTCAGGGTGGTAACGATTCGCTTATCGCGGATACCGGGTTTGCTAATAGCTGGCTCATTGATGGTCAAAATTCTGGCTCAATACAAGTTGCGGAATCCGGCCGCGAGCAGTTGTTTGAAGCGATCACAAATCTTGTCGGCGGTGCAGATAATGACAGTTTTCGGATTCTTGGTGGAGCGAATTTTAACGGCACTATCGCGGGAGGCCAAGGAACGAACAGCTTGGAGGTTGCGGATGCAACTGCGACTAGCATCTGGACCATCGCTTCAATTAATAACCTAGTGGTATCACCTTTGGCGGGTGCCGTGTCGTCAGTGACCTTTGGTGAAATTCAGTTACTGGTAGGCAATGACAATGAGGATATGTTGGATTTGTCAGCAGTGGCTGGATCGGTCGATTTGCAGTCACAAACCGCAGAGGACTTCGCATTTCAAGACTTTGACACATTTGTTTCAGCTGGCGGAACTATAACAGGGAAAGATCTCGTTTCTGCCTGGAGTTTGGACGAAATTTCAACGCTGTCATATGTCGAAACTAACGGTGTTTCCAAAGCAGTGACATTTACTGGATTTCAAAATGTTTTGGGTGGGTCAGCCACTGATCAATACCAGATAAATGGCAGCTGGTATTTAGATTCAGCTAGCATCCAAGAGCTATCTATAAATGAATCCACGGATAGAGTGAATTTAAATTCAGGCGCAGATGCAGTTTGGCATTTTACTAGTACATCGACACGGGTGTTTTTGGATGCTGATGTTGGTTCAGTAGTCGATCTCACCAGAGAACAAGTTGACTCACTTATAAATAACGAGACTCCGTTATTTACACTTTACGGATATGTCGAAGAGTATATCGGCGGTGAAGGTAGCGACGCTTTTTTTGTGTACGCAGACGTAGAGGAGCATCGCGGGATAATTGATGGTAGGGGAGGTCTCGACTTTTTATTCGCATGGAACTGGGGCGTCCCTCAAAACATCGTGTGGAATATAGATAAAGATTACGGCGGGGACATAAATAGCAAGTTGGACTTTTCCAATATAGAGCATGTAGGTTCCCACAATTTTTTACCTTTACAGTCTTATGAGGGCTTTGTATCGATTTTTAATATAGCTTCGGGAGCGTCGATAGACAGTCTAATGGGTGATTCCAGTGATACGGTCTTTGACATCGGAGAGGGAGCGCTGATTTCAGCCATACGTGACAACGGTGGAGTTGATCGCATTGTCGCGTCCGGCGATAACAGCTGGGTGGTCGGGAGTACCGCCGGTAACCTAAACGCCACTACATTTGCCGGGATTGAAATTCTAAGGGGCGGTATTGGCTCGGATAATTTCATCGTCATGTCCCCCGCTTCCGAAGTCACCCAAATAAACGGTGGCTCTGGAGAAAATTCTCTAACAGCTTTTAACCAAGACAACATCTGGACTCTAAGCGAATCAGATAGCTCCCTCAACGAAATTCAGTTCAATAACATCACCAATCTCGTCGGCAACGCCGGCGTTGATACCTTTGTTATTGCCGACACTGGGCTCACATTTAATATTGACGGAGATGGCGGTGTTGATGAGTTGATAGGCTTAGATCAACTCAACAGTTGGGTGGTTGATGGCACTTACTCTGGCGCATTAAATGAGGCGATTCTTTTTACAGGCGTGGAGCATCTGCAAGGTGGTGCTTTGGCAGATGAATTCACCATTACCGACGGATCAAGCATAGGACAAATGGCAGGCGGGGATGGCGATGACATTATCTCGATTGGTGCCGGTGCCAGTGCCATCTATATTTTGGGCGAAGCTGGATCCGACCGTGTGGAGTTGGGGGATTTGGTTAATATCACTGGTTATCTCGATGGTGGTGCGGGCGACGTAGACGTATTAGATATAAGTGCTTTTACAGGTGCGTTTGAATTTGATTTTTCAACGGAGACCACCAACACCGGATAGACATACTCCAATTTTGAGCAGGAAGTTTTGCCAACAACTGGCACCTCGTTTTTTGGTGGTGACGGGAATACTCGCTGGACGTTTGCCGAAGATAATTCTTTTTTGGTCGAAAAACTTGATGAGAACGGCGAGGTTGTCAAATCTGGCACGTACAGCAATTACAACGCTGTGCGTGGAGGCGTTGGTGTAAACGCTTTCGTGATG
This sequence comes from Marinagarivorans sp. UBA5868, assembly GCA_002432095.1. Taxonomy (GTDB): domain Bacteria; phylum Pseudomonadota; class Gammaproteobacteria; order Pseudomonadales; family Cellvibrionaceae; genus UBA5868. The sequence goes on from DJFQ01000193.1 coordinate 5,384, forward strand.
TCTTCGGAAGCAAATTTTGACGGCGCCATTCGCGGAGATGCATCTGGCAACAATAGTTTGACTGCAGCGGATCTTGTCAACGCATGGATCATTAACGGCCAAAACCAGGGGCAGCTGCAGGTTGATGGCGCTGCGGAAGTAACGCTCTTTAGCAACATCGCCAATCTCATTGGCGGAGCAAGTACGGACAGTTTTGAGATAGCAACCGGCGGTTCCGTGACCGGTTCCATCGACGGTGGTGCGGGTAACGATCGCCTAGTCATCACGGATGCGGCTGCAAATAACGACTGGGTCCTCGCAGCCCAGAACAGCGTTGGCGTTGTCGCACAGTTCCATGGCATTGAGGCATTGGTGGGCAATGCGAATGACGATTCGTTTGCCTTTGTCGATCAGACTGATGTGACCTCCATCGAAGGTGGTAATGGCGAAAATACAGTGTTATGGAGTGCTGGCGACGTCGCCGTTAATTTAGGGATACAGTCGATTAATGAGGCTATCGTTTTCAGCGACATCACCTCATTTAATGCAGATCAAGAAAATAATAATTCATTGACCGGCGCCGACCAGGCGAACACATGGATCTTGGATAGCACTGACTCCGGCACAGTTAACTCCATTGCGTTCAGCGGCTTCAACCAACTACAAGGTGGCAGCGACCAGGATACGCTGCAAGCAACAGACGCGGACAACCGGTGGCTCAATCTTGATGCGACTGATAATGCACTGAACGATGTATTGGTGTTCAGCGGCATGGAGAAATTAATTGGCGGCGCGGGCTCTGATGAATTCTCCGCAGAGCTGGTCGGCGTAACGGCAATTGACGGCGGCTTGGGCACTAACCAATTGGCGGCGACGGGCGCAGTCGACAATGAGTGGTCAATTGGCGGTAGCAACAGCGGTTCTTTCAATACCACTTTGGTTTTCGAGGGAATCCAAAATCTTGTTGGAAATGCCGGCAACGACAC
>DJFQ01000242.1:0-19024 GCA_002432095.1 Marinagarivorans sp. UBA5868
AATTCGCGATCAATATTGGGTGGCTTCCGAATATGATGCGCTTGGATATCGAACACGGATTACATCCTCATTTGGCCTGGACCAAAAAATTAATCGCAGTAGCGAAGGACATGTCACCCAAATTTCGGTTGGAACGGCGGAGCGGGCACAAGGGTTCATCACTCAGTATATTCGGGATGATATAGGTGCTGAATTGCAGCGCACTATGCCCGGTGGTATTCAATCCCACTGGCGACGAGACAAGCTCGGCCGGCCAATCCAGCACGAGATCGTCGGCGGAAACAAAAGCCATTCCAGTAAAACCTTTGTTTGGGGCCTCGATAGCCGGTTAACCAAAATCATTGATGCGGTGGGCAGGGAGACCGTCTTTCATCATGACGCGCTCGGCAATCTTACCGCCGCGCAGTACAGCCAAAATCATTTTGATCTGCGCATGCCGGATGCGGTGGGCAGCCTTTTTCGCAACGAAGCACAAAACGATCGGGAATATGGCCCTGCCGGGCAACTTCTCACCAAGCAAGACAGCAACGGCACCATTCGCTATCAGTACGACCCGGAAGGTAATTTACTCAGTAAAACGGAACCGAGCGGAAAGGTGTGGCGATACGAATGGAATGCCTCTGGTTTTCTGCATAAGGTTATTCGTCCAGATGGCCGAGAGGTCAAGTTTAAATACGACGCATTAGGGCGGCGTATCAGCAAAATATATTACGGCAAAACGACTCGCTGGGTTTGGGACGGCAATAACCCATTGCACGAATGGGTAGAGTCTATTCAAGTTACTGAATCGCTCAAGCTGATAAAATTCGACAAATCTGCTGAAGCCGAAATCACGGCAGATCAGCGGAAAATTGCGCTGCAACCCTTGCAATCCCAAGCGCCACCTGTGGTGGCTGAAGCGGATGAGAAAAATCCCGCTACTTGGCTGTTCGATCCAGACTCTTTTGCGCCTATGGGCAAAATGGTGGGCAATCGTTATTACCCTATAGTGACTGATTATATGGGTACGCCAGTGGCGATGTTCGACGATAAAGGTCAAAAGGTTTGGTCAGCGGATATTACCGTTTGGGGAAATTTACGAAATCTGGAAGGTGATAAACAGACTTGTCCGTTCCGATGGCCCGGACAATATGAAGACGAAGAAACAGGACTTTATTACAACCGCTTTAGGTATTATGATCCCGGCGCCGGCCAGTATGTAAGCCAGGATCCAATCGGGCTGATGGGGTCCAAATTAAATCTCTACTCCTACGTAAAAAATGTCACTAATACCTTTGACAGTCTCGGGCTTGCGGAGCTTGTTTATCAGCTCGTAAAAGATGGCAAAGTGGTTTATTACGGAATTACTGAACGAAGTGCGCTTGAAAGAGCCAATGAACATGTGCGAGGCGGGAAGGCTTTCGATCATATGGAGGTCATTGCGGAAGATCTAACGCATGACCAAGCCAGATCATTGGAAGGTGGTTTAATTAGGAAGCGACTGGCAGAAAATATCGATAAGTTTGATGCGACAGATTGTATTGAGGATCAATTGTCGAAGTCGGGCTTACTGAATAAAAACAGAGGTAGAGACATTGACAGGTGGAATCCGAAAAAGCCACTGAAAGATGTGCCAAAGCTGGATTCCCCGAAAAAAGTTGTCCCTACATGTAAAGGCTAATAACGGAAATCGAATCAATGAAAATTTTCAGTGCAGCACCTGAAGGTAATGAATCAGCAGACATGGAACCAGCGCGATACCTTAATCTGGCAATCGAGCAAATTAATAAAATTGCTGAATGGATGAAAACAGCGGACAGGGCAGCTCAACCGCTGTTGGTTCACTTGGATATATTTATCCTGTTGGCCAGAAGATATCCAGATGTGGCAGAGCTGCGTATTGATGGCTTGGATATACCTGAGATTAAAACGACGTTTTATGATTGGTATGAGCGCTGCAACAAAAAAATCCCTAAGCAATTCAGAGAAGAAATAAAGCTTTCTGCAGATGAAATTTTCAAAAATCTCGAGGAGATTTCAGCCTAATATGTGGGGCAATAAACCCTGGGATAATGATAGGGCGGCAGATTGGTTCGCTAATCTCATGCATTGCACCCACTTCCCCGACCAAATAAGAGAGACCTTGCTTCTTTGTGAGCGGGAAGGTGCGTGTGGCGAAGATACTGCTGCCTTAAGAGCTGCGGTTTATTGCGTTTTGCAGTTTTGTCATGTTTATGTTTGGCCAATCGAATATCTCGACAGTGATTTGGAACTGGCTATAAAAGCTACTCACAAAATCTTATCAGACGAAAGCTATTGCTATTCAGAAAAAATCACCGCTGAGATCAAAGCGGAACTTGAAGAGTTGGAACTTAGAAGAAAGCCTAGCTGACTTATAAGCAGGTCCGAGGTTTACCGTGGCGTCCAATCGAGATTGGATTACCGACGTTCCACGACCAACAACTCTATTTGGAGTAGGGAAAACCAAGCCAAGGCACTTCTTTCCTAACAGAATCTGATCGTATTAACCCCGCTATCAGTTAACGCCAATCATTAATGGGCTTGCTGGCGGCGGGCAATTGATAAAATTCGCTTAGGCTAGGCCAATAGCCATCGCTGATAAAAATTTATGGATTCATTCGCCGCATGATGCCCGTCATCAAACACTTCGATCCCGTAATGGGAATCGATATCCATATTGTGGTGCTGCCGCCAGGCGTACCCACGCCCATCCCGCATCCGCATATCGCCATGATTATCGACCCCATGGATTACGTGCCGATATTGGGTGCAACCGTTTTTATCGGACCTTTGCCGCGCGCATCAGCGGGAACAGCGGGCAAACCGATTCCGCATATTCCCATGGGCGGTCCTTTCGTCAAACCGCCGATGAACGAAGACGAAATTTTTATGGGCAGCGCTACGGTTCTAGCCGAAGACGATCCGCTGAGTTTTACTGCGTTGCCTGTGCTGAGCTGCCAGGACGTGGGCATGATCGCCCCTCCGCGCAAAAAGCCAAAACGCTCCTACGGAATGGTTTTACCTTTGAGTATCGTGATGGGCATTCCCTTGGGAATGCCGGTGCTCGTGGGCGGACCACCGACCATCAATATGATGGCGCTGGGTATGTCGGCGGTGATGAAAGCGTTGGGGCCTGCAGTGAAAAAATTGCGCGCCGCACAACGTAGGAGCGCGAGATTTGCAAATCTGTCGGCAGCGTTACGCAGACGTGCAGACAGTTTATGCGCCACGTTGAAAATCCCACCCAATATCCGCAATAAGATCAGTAACGCCATCTGTTTTGTGACCGGCCATCCGGTGGATATCGCTTCTGGCAAATTATTTACTGAGGCGACGGATTTTGAATTGCCCGGCCCCATTCCCTTGAAGTGGAAACGCATTTGGTACAGCACCTCCGTTTACGATGGTCCTCTCGGTCATGGATGGCATCACAGTTACGACCTGGAATTAATTGAGGATGACAAGGTTGTCGTCATTCGTCTTGCGGATGGTAGACCTTTGGCATTTCCTCGCCCTGCGGTTGGCGAAAGCTGCTTTGAGCGCAGTGAAAGGATGACGCTTATCCACGACACTCGCGGTTACGCGATGGATACCATGGATGGTTTACGCTATCGCTTTGAAGAAAATGCCAGCGCAAGTAAACGTCATCGATTAAAAGCGATCTCGCAAAAGTCTACCGGCGTCAAAGTCCAATTTGAATACGATGGCAAAAACCGCTTGCGTCAGATTATCGATAGCGGCGGTAGATTTATTCGCTTGGAGTACGATCTTAATGATCGTGTGCATAAGATTTTTCTGCCGCATCCGGATGCGCATCGGGTGGAAGAGTGGATATGCGCGTTGGAATACTGTTATCGCGATGGCGAGTTGGTGCGGGTGAACGATGCGCTGCAGCAGCCTTGGACCTATGATTATCAAAATCATCTTTTAATCAAAGAAACCTATCGCAACGGTCTGAGTTTTTACTTCCGTTTCGACGGCACCGATCACAACGCCCGCTGCATCGAAACCTGGGGTGATAGCAACATTTATTACCGCAAGCTCCGCTATGACCTGGATAACAACATTACGTACGTCGAAGACTCGCTCGGTCATGTGACGGAATATCACCACAATTTGGTCATTCCACATAAGGTGGTCGACCCGCTCGGCAATATCACGGCTTTTGACTACAACGATTTTGTCCAAGTCATCAGCGAAACCAATGCCTTGGGTTTTAAGAAAACCTTTGAATACGATGACTTTGGTAATACGACCAAAGTGACCAATCCCGATGGTGCCACAACGCAATTGGCCTACGACCAGAATCATAACCTAGTGGAGGTGAAAGATATTGTGGGCGGTAAATGGCAATTTCGCTACAACAACCACAATCGCTTGGTAGAGGAAGTTGATCCCTTAGGTAATAAAACCAGCTATGACTACGACGATACCGCGCTGATTTCTATTACCGACGCTAACCACAACCAATATTTCCTTCACTACGACCTGCATCTCAACCTACGCAGTATCGTGGATCAAAAAGAACTGCTGGTTGAGTGGGAATATGACAGCCAGGGTAATCTTGTCACTATTACAGATCCACGCGGCAACAAACGGATATTTCACCACGATGTTTTAGGGCGTGTAATTCAAGTCAGTGAGCCAGACGGCAATGTAAGGCGTTTGGAATACGATGCGGACGACAATATTATTCGTACGCGCGATAGATATTATGACGTTCAGTACCAATATCAAGGTATGGGGCGTCTGGCCTCCCGCACCCAGGGCGGCACGACAGTTAAATTTGAATATGACACCGAGGAACAGCTCAAAGCCATTATCAATGAGCATGGAAAAGTCTATGAGTTCGAGCTTGATCCGCTCGGTGACGTTGTCGGCGAATTGGGGTTCGACAGGCTCACCCGTCGTTATTTGCGTGACGCATTAGGACAGGTTAGGCGGGTGCAGCGTCCAGATGGACGTCATTCAACGTTTAGTTATGATCCGGTGGGTCGTGTCACCGATATTATTCACCACAATGGCGAGCGGGAAAAATACGAATACCGTGCGGACGGTGCTGTAATTAAAGCCAGCAATACTGTGGCAAGCTTGGAATTTAAACGCGACGCGCTGGGGAATGTGCTTAAAGAAATTCGCGATCAATATTGGGTAGCGTCGGAATATGATGCGCTCGGCTATCGCACGCGCATTACGTCGTCCTTTGGTCTCGACCAGAAAATCACTCGTACTCAGGAAGGACAGGTCTCGCGGGTTTCTGTCGGCAATGCGGGGCGAACCGAGCAATTCATCACCCACTTTTCCCGCGATCAAGTCGGTGCAGAATTGCAGCGCACTATGCCCGGTGGAATTCAATCCCGCTGGCGGCGGGACCGGCTCGGCCGGCCAGTGCAGCATGACATTATCGCTGGGCAAAAAACGCATTCCAGCAAAACCTATGTGTGGGGGCTGGATGACCGGCTGACAAAAGTCATTGATGCTCTCGGACGAGAAACCGTTTTTCACCACGATGTTCTGGGCAACCTCACCGCAGCGCAATACGGTCAAAGCCATTTTGACGTCCGCATGCCCGATGCGGTTGGCAACCTTTTCCGCAGCGAAGCGAAAAATGATCGCGAATACGGATCGGCAGGACAGCTGCTCGCCAAACACGATAAAAACGGCACTACCCGTTACCAATATGATGCAGAAGGTAACTTAATCGGCAAAGTCGATCCTAGTGGAAAAAACTGGCGTTACGAATGGAGTGCAGCAGGTTTTTTGCGCAAGGTTATTCGTCCCGACGGTCGAGAAGTCAAATTCGAATATGACGNNCTCGACGCAGCTTAAACTAATCAAACCCAATAAATCCGCCGAGGCGGAAATTACCGCTGACCAGCGGGAAGTTGCGCTCCAACCGCTGCAATCCCAAGCGCCGCCCGAGGTGCCGCAAGGCGACGAAAATAATCCTGCTACCTGGCTGTTCGATCCCGAATCCTTTGCACCTATGGGCAAAATGATCGGTGATCGTTATTACTCCATCGTTACCGATTATCTTGGCACTCCGGCGGCCATGTTCAGCGACGCCGGGGAAAAAGTCTGGTCGGCGGATATAACGGTTTGGGGAGATTTGCGCAACCTCGAAGGAGAAAGGCAAACATGCCCATTTCGTTGGCCTGGGCAATATGAGGATGAAGAGACCGGGCTTTATTACAACCGCTTCCGATATTACGATCCGGATGCGGGGCAGTATGTAAGCCAGGATCCTATTGGGCTCCTTGGAAATAATCCCACGCTGTATGGTTATGTAAAGGACTGTTTGACTCATGTAGACGTTCTGGGACTAAATTCGCTTCCTAGTTTGCCAGACAGGACGATTTTTGAGTCTGGTAATACCAGAATTGTCCATAATTATCATGATCTCACATTGGAGCACGCCGACCCGATTCACTTTCATATAGAAGAAAACGGAAAATCTATTGGAAAAATAAAAGCTGATGGTACGCTTATCGACGGCAGGTCAAACAAGACAGCAAACAGGTTTTTGAGTTCGCGCTCGAATATAAATAGGCTGCGAAGGGCCGAGCGGAGAATTGCTAACTTTATTAGAAAAGTTGGAGGAGGAATAGCTGGCGGAAGGCCATTTAGGCGAGGAAGGCGTGGATGTGGGTCGGAATAAGGTGAAGAAAATGTTGAAGACTGTTTTTAGTAAAAATCAAGAAGAAAAGCTGTATTCTTTTTCTTCTTCAAAATTGCATGCTGAATACTATATTCAATTTGAGAGCGAGTATTGTGTCACGCTTGAATATGCCATTGAAAATGTCGTTTCAAAAAATCCAAATTTGAAGTCCGCTTCACAGCGGTTTTTGGACTACTATTCGGTGCTGATAAGGAAACCTTCAGACTTTCTGCTTATAGACAAGTTTAAATTTCTACAGAGAAAGAATGAAGCCTTAAAGATCTTGTGCGAAAGCCGACTTTTGTCTGATGAAATGTTATACGCGCTGTTTCAGAGTCAAGATGTGATTAATCTTTTTCCAAGTGGTGAGTGGTTAGATGTCTGCGCGCGCCGATTCGTGAAGGTTTTGGTCAATTTTGCCGAAGGAAGTGAAATTTCGTGGCGAGAAGCATTTCCGAATAATCATGAAATTCCAGATTTTACTAAGCAGTATATATATAGTTGGATTTATGAAGAGGGAAGGATGGACAGCGACTTTCTGCAAAGATTTCGACATGAATTTCCAGCAAAATACAAACACCTATCGTCGTTCCTGGATGGCGGGTAGGTGTTTTAGGGAGTAGGCCTCAGGATAAGGCGCCTCATTGGCGTCTAGCCTAGAGGCGGTTTCATAGCACGCGAGTAAAGGCTAGACGATACAAAAAGGCGCGGTCTGCCAAGCCGCACAGCGGACTAAGCCGGCATTCCGGTTTGCAGGTGGTAAAGGAGTATTGTGACGGTATTTTAATGCGGTATCGACGAGCGCAGCAGTTATGAGACAGCCTCAAATAGGTCCGATGCCTTTTGTGCGCCTCAAAGCTCGCAGTAATCTCGCAATATGCATCAGCTAGACTACCGAAGGATGATGCAGGGCATGTCTGAGGGCATTTGAGCCTTTTCCGGTTTGCGGGTGTTTAGCGTCAGGGTCGGTAAGTTGAGATAGGGGCAGAAAGGGTTAGAAAGAAATTGGGGACAGCCGCGCAGTGGTCGAGAAGCAATGTCTCGATGCACCTAAAAACAACAAAAGGCAACCGGAATCCCGGTTGCCTCTTTTATTAACTTACTTCTTCTTCGCTTTCTTAGCTGCAGCTTTGGCTTTAGCGGCGGCTTTCTTTTCAGCGGCTTTGATTTTCTTGGTGTCGGCAGCTGCACGCTTCTTCTGCCATGAAGCGGAGAACTTGGCAACGGCGCTGGCCAGATCTTTCTCGGTTTTAGCTGCGAGTGATTCTTTCAGCTTCGCAACTGTATCCATTGAGGATGGTGCGGCTGTCTGCGCTTTTGCTACAGGCTTAGCAGCTTTTGCTTTACCTGCTTTTGGTGGTCTGCCGGGCTTGCCGGTTTTTACGGGTTTTGCTGCTTTTGCCGGCTTGGCAGCTTTTGCTGGTTTAGCGGCAGCGGCTGGTTTGGCTTTGGCAGGACGACCACGCTTTTTAGCGGTGGCGGCCGGAGCTGCAGCTGCGGCGGTTTGTGCTTTAGCGGGACGACCGCGCTTTTTTGCAGGAGCTTTGGCAGTTGCCATATTTAGATTCCTCTCTAGTGGATCGGTAGGTACTTAAGTAAGTATTCAATAAGTTCTCAATGCATCCGGAAGCGATGGGACCACCTGTTGCCATGGTTTACTTGCGCCCGGTTTGGTAAAACTGGATCGTTTTCATGTTACCGCGCGCCGTACACCGACCCTTGGCTTTAACCGGAAGTTCAACTGCTGCCTACCGGTCTGCACAGGAGTAAAACCAGCATCCCCTCGTGCGTTCTCTATTCAAACACTTCCAGCAAAACAAATGATCCGAACCGCAGATGCATTTGGCCGTGAATGTTATTTTAAATAAAAAACATTTGCACCTATTTTTTATAATAGTGCGTCATATTTAATTCTTGCAAGGTCGCAACTCGAAAAAAAGCAAAAATAAGTGGCTGCTCTCCCTTTTTTGAATGGTGCGGGCACCTAAAAGGAGAAGTGAGTCCAGTCTCGGTTAGGTTTTTTTGCCAATGAGAGGCTCAGTTTAGTCACTGATAAACACCAGCATTGTGAGTGTAGATCTATTTTTGAAAAAAAAGCGCGGTAAAAGGCGACGGTTCTGTGTCTTGGCAAACAAAACCCATGACTCAATTGGATTGTAGTGAGTTCGAATTCATCGAAAGGCAGCGGATATGTTCAACCTTTATTTTGCCGTGAAGCAAACTGGGTCATGAGAATTTTGGCGAGCGCACGGGTAGCTGGGCCGGCGTGCGCGGGAGTGGTTAAAATCAAAGACAGGGGAATGCGACGCTCGGCACCAATTTCCAGGGGTAAAACGACCAGATCTCCGGCTTGCAGATTACGCATTACTCTGTGCTCAGGAAGAAAAGCAAAACCGAGTCCCGCCATTACAGTATCCACGCTGGTAGCAAAATGACTCACCGTCCAGCGTTGTTGTGCACCCAACCACCCTGCGTCTTGTTCCCGTTTGATGCCGCTATCTCTAACAACGATTTGTCGGTGATTTTTCAGTTCGGACTCTGTGATATGGCTCATGGTGGCCAGCGGATGTGTTTTGTGCGCGACAGCCAACATACGAATATCAATTAATGGGTCGCCGAGAAAGCCCGGTGGAATTCTTGGCGTTATTGCAAGCTCACAACCGTGGCCGAGGACAGCCTCGTCGGTACCCGAGAGTGAAGTTTCCAAAACTTTTATTCGGGTAAGTGGGCTCAGTGTGGAGAATTCCTGAAGAGCGCAAAGAACAGGAGGCATGGGTGTCAATGCATCGGCCACCAAGGTGACAATGCTTTCCCATCCACTTGCCATATATTCGGCAGCCTGTTCGGTGGCATATGCCTGATCCAGCAAATTGCTGGCATAACGATAAAGAGCGGTGCCAGTGGGTGTAAGGACGGCTCTGCGTCCATCTTGCTCCAGCGCTGGGCTAGGAAGCATCTCGTTTAATCTGGCGATGGCGTAGCTGATACTTGATTGGCTTTTATTTAGAATTTCGGCCGCTCGTGCGTAGGTTCCCTCGTCTACAACGGCTTTGAACGCTGCCCATTGTTCAAGTGAGATTTTTGGTATCGGATTATGTTTTGCCATGGCCACCTGCCAAAACCATCTAAATTCTTGATCAATATACGCCAATAATTGCATCAATTCATCGGTTCGGCGCGCCTACACTACCTATCAAACATTGATGAGGAGGTGTATTCATGGCTACCAAAATTTTGCGTTTAGATACCAGTGTGTTCAGCGAGCATGGGTCATCCACCCGGCTCAATCAGGCTTTGACGGAAAAACTCCAACAGGTTTATGGCGAGGTGGAAGTCCGGCATCGGGATCTCGCTCGCGAACCTCTGCCGCACTTTTCCGCTGATGTTATTGGTGCATTGCAGGCGCAAGCGCAGGACCGCACAGCGGCGCAGATTCAGCTTAAGACATTAGCAGATGAATTAATCGAGGAATTGTTAGCGGCTGATATATTGGTGGTTGCTGCGCCCATGTATAACTTTGGTATTCCGTCGACATTGAAAGCCTGGATCGATTATGTGGCGAGGGCGGGCGTGACATTTCGCTATACCTCAAACGGACCGGAAGGGTTGGTGAGGGGCAAGACGCTCTATATCGTTACCACCAGGGGTGGTATACACAAGGATCAGCAATCCGATAGCGAAATTCCTTTTTTGCATACGTATTTTCGTTTCCTCGGTATTACTGACATCCGCACACTCTATGCGGAAGGTTTGGGGATGGCCCAAAAAGATGAACAGTTCACTGCCGCGCTCGCCTCGATTGAAGGGCTGGTCGCGGCCTGATGACCATTGGAGATCGTTATGAATATACGTAAACCTGTCGAAATGATAAAAGCGCAACCTGCATCGGATGGCGCTGGGGTAAAGTTGTTGCGGGTTTTTGGTGGCGGGAGGTCCGAGCGATTCGACCCATTTTTAATGTTGGATGAGTTTGGCTCGAATGAGTCATCGGACTACATTGGGGGCTTCCCTCCCCACCCTCATAGAGGTTTTGAAACCATCACCTATATGTTGTGCGGAAAAATGGAGCACCGCGATCACATGGGAAATGTGGGTCTTTTAAATGATGGTGATGTGCAGTGGATGACGGCGGGCCGCGGCATTATCCATTCGGAAATGCCGCGGCAGACGGAGGGGCAAATGCGAGGCTTTCAGGTTTGGCTAAATCTTTCCGCAGAAAACAAAATGACGCCCGCACATTATCAGGACGTCGCCGCGGAAAAATTACCGCGCTACCGTATAGGTAACAGTGAGGTCATTGCCCTTGCAGGCACCATGCAAATCGGCGATCAGCAAATTTCCGGTTATTTCGAACGGCCAGATACGCTCCCAATATATTGGGATATTCATCTCGCACNNAAGCCGCTGCGCCAACCTATCGTTCAATATGGACCGTTTGTGATGAATACGTCAGAGGAGATTGAGCAAGCACTCGCTGATTACCAATCGGGCAATTTTGGTCAACCCTGATGAAGTTTATGTTGCCGATAAATTTGTGTTGGGAATAAAAAAGGCGGGATTTCCCGCCTTTTCTTTTTCCGTATATATGGCTTTAACCCAAACGTTTTCGCTATATCCGCCGCATGCGCCGTTGCCGAACTAACTGCCCGCTCTATGCCGCTTAAGCGCTGAGCGAGCTCAGCGCAGTTTCCTGCTGCATAAAGTCCGCCCATATATCATGGGCCTGACGCAGGGGCATCATTTCCCAGCTGTTGGAGGCGAATAACTCGCGCAGCAACTGGTTATTGAGACGGTGACCAGAACGGTGACCTTTAAAATGGCCAATAACATAGTGACCTGCCAAGGCGAGATCGCCAACGGCATCCAGGAATTTGTGTCGGACAAATTCATCGGCGTAGCGCAGACCGTCACAATTTACGACTTTGTCGTTGGCGATCAGAATTGCGTTGTCCAACGAGCTGCCGCGGGCAAGGCCGCGGCGCTTCAGCGCGATCAGATGTTCCTCAAAACCGAAAGTACGTGCCCGCGCAACTTCTTCGCAGAACAACCGGGTGGTAAATGGCAGCGACAATCGCTGCCGGCCTATCAGCCGCTGGGAGAACTCAATGGACATATCCAGCCAAGGCACAGCCGATGGCAAATAGGACGCACTGGCTTTATTTTCCGTGATGCCTACGGGACGATTAATGACGATAACCTGGCGCTCTGCCTGCTGCCGTACGACGCCGGTCTGGTGGATCATTTCAATAAAAGGCGCAGAGCTGCCGTCCATGATGGGCACTTCCGGTGCGTCCAACACCACCCGCGCGTTGTCGATGCCAGAGGCATTGAGCGCTGCCATCAAGTGTTCGATGGTGCTAACGCGAATGCCGCTGGCATTGCTGATGGTGGTTGACAGCTCCGTATCGCTGACCTTATCCCAGCGGGCCAAAACCACATTATCGGTATGAGTGACGTCCCGGCGCACAAATTCGATGCCGGTATTTTCTTCCGCCGGTATAACGGACATCACGACTCTCAGTCCGGTATGTAAACCGCGTCCCATACAAACAAAAGAATCCGCCAGCGTTTGCTGTTTGAAGGACAAATCGGTATTCGCAAAAAATTCGCTCACAACATATCTCTCGGTAGATTCAACCTTGCGGTTGTGGTTTGCCGCCTTGGGGGGCATTTTTCTGAGTATGTGTATAGTTTTAGACGAGAGCGCCTTAACGTGAGCTGAATAAAAAGAAATTTCATGAAAGTCGGCTGGGGATGGCACCAAACCGACGTAATTGCGGGAAAAGACTTATTCGGTGACAACCTTATAAAGCAGCAGCTCAGGGTCTTCCAGGTCGATCCGCTGTCCGAGTTTGATAGTGCCCTGACCAACCAGCGGATAATACTCATTATGAATGAACACGCTTTCGGCTCGGCCCGGCCGAACAAACGTGCCATTGGTGCTGGTATCCAGCAGTCCGACTTGATGGTCACGCATTTGCAGAACGCAGTGACGGCGAGAAATTGTGTCGCCCGTTATTGGGAAATCACAACTTTCTTCATCTCGACCTATATAAAAAGGTAGCTCATCGCGTTTTATCACCGTCAGTTTGCCGCGATAGAACAATTCGATGCGCGCGAATTGGGCAATGACCACCTTGGCAGAATTGGTATTCAAACGGGTTGCGTAGGTTTTATCGTCGGTCATGGCAATTGGACTCTTGAGTCAGCGGGGCTGTCCTATAACGGCGGCAATTTTGCCACGGCGGATCTGCCAGCGGTAGAGTTTATTTCCTTACCTGGCGGGGGGATTTTTTGTTTCTCGCTTTCCAACGACTTTTTGCACTGCTTCAGGTCATATTCAGCGACCGATGCGCAGGATTCACCTTACTGAGACGCGGAGACTACGCAATGAAATGGTTTCAAACAGTTATTTGTTCGGTATTGACGTTATCTCTTATTGCGTGCGATGGGGGCGAAGCTCGACATACGGCGCACGAGGTTTACGACGGGCCGATCCTCTATGGTTTTGATATTTATGATTCGTTTGGTATAGATTCCGGTGAAGATCATTCCAGTCCATTGCAAGTCGATCCTTATGAAAATGGCGGTTGGTTCGAATTGTACTGGGACGTTGAAAGCAGTAGAGATTACACCGTCGTTCTTGGCATTAACGACAGTCCATCCATGAGAGGAGCTACTATTATTGGCTCAGATCTATGCGGTGCGGGACTAAGTTGTGGCTTGATCAGCACGTTTGTGTGCCGTTATACCCTTGATTCTTTCCTTGGTTGCGGTTTGGTGGACGAGGAAGCGGAATTAAATTTAGAACCCGTAGATCATCTGCTTTTTGAATTTCCACAACCGCTTTATATAAATATTGAAGTCTGTGATGTGGCCGGCGGAGGTTGTGAGCCAGCAAGTTTGCCCGTGTGGTTATATTGATGGATTAAATTCAGCGAGTTGTTTTGTCTCTTTGTTCTTTATATAGCAGTGGGCGAAAGCCCACAAATTTCTAAATGTGTTATTTCCCCAGCTATTTTTGTTAATACGCTCTTCGCCAATATCTTGGCGAAAAATCATACCGATAATATTTTTCGTGCTGAAACGACGCTTTTGCCATACGTTTTCCGGTCCAACTGTAATTTTTTGTGCCAACTGGCGCATTGTACAAGGTGCATTACACTTAGAAACGTATACCGACCGGACCGCGTAGATCGCTTCCTTTATTTCCATAATTTAGAAGGACCCGTATGGCGAGCGTTAGTAGGTTATTGAAAATACTGGGTAGTGCTCAGGCCTACCCGCGCTGCCAACCATTGCATTTCCTCTGATCGAGTCTGTTGTAACCGATGTTCACGCTCGCCTTTATACCCAAGACCCGCACGCGCTGCCCGCCCGTTTGGTATGTTTTGGGCGTGTTGGTGCTCGTGTGTCTTTTGAGTCCGGTAGTTCAGGCCGGCGGGCTGCGCTTTGAACATGTGATGACTGAGAGCGGCGTATCGGTGGCCGAGACCAACGCTATCGTCCAGGACCAGCAGGGATTTGTCTGGATCGGCGGGAGTAATGGCTTGGCGCGCTACAACGGCCACAGCTTCGATATGTTTTTGTACGGCCCGAAAGATGCCCACAGCCTCAGCAATAATTTTGTTTGGGATCTGTTGGTGGATCGGCAGGGACAGCTGTGGGTCGCCACTACCAACGGGCTTAATCGTTTTGTGCCGGAAAGCCAATCGTTTGAGCGTTATCTGAATCAGCCAGATAACCCAGATAGCCTAATCAGCAATGATGTCTATACCTTGATGGAGGATCGCGATGGTCAGCTTTGGGTGGGCACGCGTCAGGGCCTCGACAGGTTTGATCCTGCAAGTGGTCGTTTCCATCACTTTCGCCATAATGCCGACGATCCCAGTTCCCTGAGTGATGACAGCATTACTGCGCTGTATCAGGATGCACGCGGCGCGATATGGGTGGGCACCCAGCGCGGCCTGAACCTATTTAATCCAGTCAATCAAACCTTTTCCCTGTTCCGCTACGATGATCGGGGAGAATTTTACGAGCCGAGTCTGAGCATTCGCGCATTAGTGGAAGATGCCTCGCATAACCTTTGGGTGGGCACGGATGGCGGTCTTTATCGCTTCAATCAAAAATCCGGAGACGTTGGCCGATATAAAAATGAACCCACTGACCCTTTTAGCCTGAGCGACAACCGGGTGTGGAAACTGCTGGTGGATAGCAAGCAGCAGTTGTGGGTAGCGACTGATCACGGCGGCCTGAATCTTTATCGCACAGCGGAGGATGACTTCCTGCGCTACCAGCACGACCCTTACGACAGCTCTTCCTTGGCCAGCGATCAGGTCCGTGAAATCTTTGAAGACAGTGCTGGTGACTATTGGGTCGCGCTCTTTCCTTCGGGTGTGGATTATGCGGATCACACCGCCAACGCATTCACGGTGTATCACCAGGATCCAGAAAACGCGGCCAGTCTCAACCACGATGCAATCCTGTCAATCGCCGAAGGACCGGAAGGCAAAATCTGGGTGGGTACGGAAGGCGGATTGAACTTGTTTGATCCGCGGCGAGAGGCGTTTTGGCACTTCCGCCACCAGGCCAATGATGAGCGCAGTCTCGGAGCCAATGCAGTACTTGCCATAACCCGGGACCAGGCGGGTCGTTACTGGTTTGGCACCTGGTCCGGTGGTTTGAATCTTTACCAACCCGAGACTGGCACCTTCAAACGCTTTATGCCCGACCAGACCAATCGCAACAGCATCAGCAGCGCGTATGTCTGGTCGCTGCTGGGGGATAGCAAGGGGCGCTTGTGGATTGGCACCGAAGCTGGCGACCTCGATCTGTACGATCCGGCAACCGATACGTTTTCGCACTTTACGCCGGACCAAAAGAATCCCCAGGCTTTGAGTGGCGGCTTTATGCGCACCATCCTGGAGGATGCTGACGGGGTTATCTGGATTGCGACCTTGCAAGGACTCAACCGCTTCAACGAAGCAGATCAAACGTTTACCCGGTACCAGCATCAGCAGGGTGATTCCACGAGTATTCCCCACAACAGTGTCGCAACCGTATTCGAGGACTCTCGCGGCCGCCTTTGGGTGGGTACAGAGAGCGGCCTTGCGTTGATGACGGATCGCAGCACCGGGCGCTTCAAGAGCTACAGCACCGACCAGGGCTTGCCCAATGATTCGATCATGGGTATCCGGGAAGACGCACAAGGATTTATCTGGATCAATACCCTCGGCGGGCTGAGCCGCTTTGATCCCGAAACGGAGCACTTCACTAATTACAACCGCCTCAATGGCTTGGCGGGTAATATCATGAACCGCCCTGCCATTCACTTTTCCCCCTCCGGGGATATGTATGTGGGCAGCACCAAGGGCCTCACCCGGTTTCGCCCCGACGAGGTGCGCGACAATCCGCTGGTACCGCCCATGGTGTTCACGGCTTTTCGTGTATTTAACCAGGACGTGGCCATAGGGCCGGGCTCGCTGCTGGAGAAAAATATCCAGTATATGGATCGTTTGGTGCTCGACTACAAAACATCCATGTTTTCGCTGCATTTTGCCGCGTTGAGTTATCGCAACTCCGCCGCCAATCAATACGCCTATCGAATGCAAGGCTTCGATGATCAGTGGATTAATGCCGGGCGGAATCACAGTGCAACTTATACCAACCTTAATCCGGGTGAATATGTCTTTACTGTTAAAGGTTCCAACAACAACGGCGTCTGGAACGAGGCGGGCCGCTCAATCCGCATTACTGTATTGCCGCCGCCCTGGCGAACGTGGTGGGCTTACGGAATTTATCTGATCATCGCATTGGCAATTGTTTATGCGTTTGTGCAATCCCAGCGGCGCAAAGTGGAATTCGAAAAACAAAAGGTTGCCCATCTGCGTGCTGTGGACAAACTGAAAGACGAATTTCTCGCCAATACCTCGCACGAATTGCGCACCCCGCTGAATGGCATCATCGGACTCACCGAGTCTTTGATTGACGATCCCTCGGCGGAAATGTCCGAGAAGGTCCGCACTTATTTGAAAATGATTGCGGGCAGCGGACGGCGTCTGTCGAATCTGATCAACGACATTCTGGATTTTTCCAAAATCAAAAATCACGGTATGGAGCTGCGTCTGGCGCCGACCAATTTTGCCAACGTCTGTGATGCCGTGTGCATGTTGTCGCAGGCGCTGGCCGACAAAAAATCCATTCGCTTGCTCAATGAGCTGCCGGAGGATATGCCGCCGGTTCTTGCGGATGAAGATCGTCTACAACAAATTCTGTATAACTTGATCGGCAACGCGATCAAGTTCACCTTCACCGGTCATGTAAAAATCTTTGCGGATTGGGATGAAGAATTTGTCACTGTGTATGTCGAGGATACCGGTATCGGTATTCCCGAGGCGGATCTTGGCTCGATTTTCGAGTCGTTCACTCAAGCGCGTGGTGATGCTGCGCGGGAGTTCGAAGGCACCGGCCTGGGACTGGCGGTGGCAAAAAATCTCATTGAATTACACGGCGGTAGTATTTCGGTCGTGTCGGAGTTAAACAAAGGCTCCACCTTCCGCTTCACGCTGAAAATTTCCGATCAGCCCGTCGCTCATCAGCAGCGCGAAGCGGATTCCGCTGTTCGCCTGAATGCGGTTGTCGACGTGTATGGCGACAGCGAAGGTGAAGTGGTGGTAACCGAATCGCCTAACGTGGATTCCTGCAAATTCCATATCCTGGTGGTCGATGACGACCCTATCAACCGGCAAGTGCTCATCGGCCAATTGTCGCTGCACAATTATCATATTTCCGAAGCATCCAATGGCCAGGAAGCAGTGGAGCGAATTAAATCGGATGGTACGGTTGACCTTGTGTTGTTGGACGTGATGATGCCGCGTATGACCGGCTATGAAGCTGCGATGCAGATACGCGCCATCAAACCGGTACATGAACTGCCCATTATTTTCATCACCGCCAAACATCTCGCGTCGGATCTGGTCGCCGGTTTTGTCGCAGGTGGTAATGATTTTCTGATCAAGCCAGTTTCCAAAAACGAATTGTTGTCACGCACCAAAACCCATCTGCTGTTGATGGATGTGACGCGCAATCTGGAAAACATTGTCGAAGAGCGAACCAACACTCTAAAAGAAGCGCAGAAGTCGTTAGAGACGGTGGACAATATCGTCAATCTTATTAACCAGCAGAGCAGCCTGGAGGGGCTTGCGCGTATTCTGTTGAAAGAGTCCGCCAGCCTGCTGGGCAAAAATGCCGTGGGCGCTTTCTGGCTGTTGAACGAACGTGGCAACGCCTACAACCTGATCTCCATTTACGGCGAAGATGCAGCGCTCTTCCCCAGCAGCATTCCCGCCAAATTACTGGTGGCGGAAAATGGCGCCTGCGTGTTGGATTATGGAGTTCAGATTGTGGTCCCGGAAAACCTCGCGTTCGTTAGCCGCGCCAGCGAAAAAATCGACAGCGCCCTGGTAATGGCAATCGAAGCGGACAACCAACTCGGCGCGCTGATGCTGTTCGGCAACCGCGCTGGTGCTGGCCTGTTTACCGAGCGCGATCTGCTACTGTTTGCCCGTCTGGAAACTCACGCTATCTCCGCGGTCGCCAAAGCGCGGATGCTGGAAGCTTTGCGTCGGCAGAATCAAAAGTTGGAAGAAATCAGCTACACCGACCAGCTCACGCATCTCCACAATCGTCGCCATCTGATTAAATATTTGCAAGGTGATATCGCCTTATGCAAACGGCGTTATCAGGTGGCGGAATCTCAGAGACAGCTTCCTGCGGACGCCGACCTGTTGTTTCTGTTGGTGGACATTGATCACTTTAAACCGGTCAACGATACCCATGGCCACAACGCCGGCGACATAATTTTGAAAAAATTCGCGGCGGTGATGCGCAAGGTGTTTCGTGAATCCGACCACTTGATTCGCTGGGGCGGTGAAGAATTTCTGGTGGTGGTACGCTTTTTTGACCGCCGCGCTATTACCGCGTTGGTGGAGCGTTTCCGGCGTGAGGTGGAACAAACCGAATTTGATGTGGGTGGAGGCTTGAAGCTTTCGATCACCTGTTCAATTGGTTTTGCCTGTTACCCGTTTTATCAAAAAGTGCCCGATGCCTACACTTGGGAACAGGTAGTGGAAATTGCCGATCACTGTCTCTATGCTGCGAAAAAGACGCGCCGCAACGCGTGGGTGGGTGTGTACGGCAGCAGTGAAGATGCCGCCCCCCGAGCGTTCAACGATGTGCTCAACAACGTCCCTGGTGAGGCTGCCAATAAAAACCTGGTGCTGTTATCCAGCGTCGACCCGGCGCAACCGCTCATATGGGACTAGTATCGCGCGGTTGCGATAGCCGATTGTCATCCCTATTTATGCC
>DJFQ01000242.1:19156-23439 GCA_002432095.1 Marinagarivorans sp. UBA5868
ATGGATCTCAATAAAATCGGCGACGGAACACCCGCCGTGGTTTTTGTTTACGACAACAATTTATCCGTTAGCGGAGTGCAGACAGAGGAGATGGACAAAATTCGCGACCGCTTCGAAGGTCGGCTGCATTTTCTGGTGGCGGATACCGGTCGACCCCAGGCACAACAGTGGATGTCGCAATACCAGGCGCGCGCCGCCGATCTGTTTTTCTTCGATGCCCAAGGTGAATTGCGTCATCGTCAGTCTGCTTTGTTAGCGGCAGAGGAGCTTGCGGAAACGATTCAGTCAAAATTGGAACTTGCCGAATGAATTAGCGCCACAGCGCGATAATGGCGACACCTACGGCAACCCCACTTAACACCCAGGAAAAAATCAGCAGCGTGCGCAGTTTCGCCATGTCGCGCTGGATTTTATCCGCACCCTGTTCGATTCCTTGAATTGTCAGTTGCAGCTTTTCCGCAAGCACATGGATGGATTCGGCATTTTTGGTGGCGGCGGATTGCAGTTCCTCAATTTGCTGAGCCACCACCGGGTCGACTTTATCTACCGCGGGTTTTTTTGTGAACGCAGGAATGGCTACAGTGGCGATTTGCGCAACGTGAGGTAGCAGAGCTTTGAGAATAGGAACTATAGCGGCCATAAGAATATCCGTGAGTCAGCGTATGGCGAGGCTCTCTTATACCGCCCGGCCTGTCAACATTAAACCGCACCTGTACACTACACCACTTCACGAAACCTGCGTTACGACATCTACGCCACTAGATAGTGTCCGTCCAACCACTCTGCGACTTCATTGGCGGGCATGGGTTTGCAGACATAATATCCCTGAGCGATGCCGCAATGGCAGCTGCGGAGAAAATTCAGTTGGGCTTCGGTTTCCACGCCCTCGGCAACGATTTCCAAGTTCAGCTTTTGCGCCAGGGCGATGCTCGCTTCCACGATTGCCGAATCACCCCGCTCGGTTTGCAGATCGCGAATAAATCCCTGGTCGATCTTCAATAAATTAATTGGGAATTTTTTCAAATAACTCAGAGAAGAATATCCCGTTCCAAAGTCGTCGATGGCGCTGCGCACCCCCAATTGGCGGAGTGCTTTTAGCGTCGCCACAGTTTCCTCCGGGTCTTGCATAATAATATTTTCGGTTATTTCCAATTCCAGTCGATCGGCGGGCATTTTCTCCTCCCGAACAATAGTGCGAACTTTGTTGAGAAAATCCCGGTCGCCAAACTGTAAAGCAGAGACGTTGACGGAAATCCGCACATTGCCGAAGCCGCGCTCCCGCAGTACCCGGTGTTGCGTGCACGCCTGACGGATTATCCACTCGCCCACTTGAATAATCAGCCCCGAGCTTTCCAGGAGGCCGACAAAATCCGCAGGCGACACCAGTCCACGACCAGCATGTTGCCAGCGGATCAGTGCTTCAAGACCGATGATGCCGCCGGTTTCCAGGTCGAGCTGCGGCTGGTAAAACAAACTGAACTCGCGCATTTCGATGGCGCGTCTCAGCTCCGCTTCCAGCAGCAGAATTTCTCGGCTGCGCGCATTCATCGCTGGCGCATAAAAACAATACTGGTTGGAGCCGGCTTTTTTGGCTTTGTACATTGCTGTATCGGCGTGCCGCAGTAGTTCCTCGGGCTGATCGCCGTCATCGGGATAGAGTGCGATTCCTGTGCTGAAGGTTGCGTAAATCTCGTTGTCTTCGGTCAAAATTGGCTTGGCGAATTCCGCCTGTAATTTATTGACCACCGCGAGTACATTCTCTGGTGTGGTGATATCCGTAAGAATAATCGTGAACTCATCGCCGCCATGGCGTGCAACTGTATCGTGAGGTCGCAAGCAGCGGCGCAGGCGAGTGGCGATCTGTTGCAAAAAGTGATCACCGGCAGAGTGGCCGAGACTGTCGTTGACCCGTTTGAAATTATCCAGGTCGATAAATAACACCGCTACTTGATTTTGATTGCGCCGCGCTTGATGCAGCGCGGAGCGAAAGCGATCCAACAGCAAAAAGCGATTGGGCAACTGAGTCAGATTGTCATGTGTGGCCTGGTATTGAAGTTCGGTCTCGAACTGTTTGCGTTCGGAAATATCCCGCGCAATGATCGACAGGTATTTCACCCGGCCGGTGTGATTTTTATGGGCCAACACGACGACGGAATAGGGGCGATCGCCGTCTTCACCAGGCAGTTGCGTTTCGCCAGTCCAGCTGCCGTTTTGTAACACATCAGACAAAATCGCTTTCAACAGGTGGGCAAAACTTGCAGGGAAAATATCATCGATCTGCCGACCCTTAATATTTTCGGGTTCACTGACCTTCAATGTGTTACAGCCGGCGGAATTCAGATACCACAGTTTGTTGGTGGGGTGCACAATGCAAACAATGTCGGGTGTGGCTTCGAGAATTTCCGCGAGTCGCCGTCGACTCTCTTCCGCGAGAATCTTGCCGGTAATATCGCGACTGGTGGAGACAAAGTGAGTGATTTGACCATTTTCATCCAGCAGAGGCGCGGTAACGCGCTCTTCATAAAATGCGCTTCCGTCTTTACGGCGGGTCACGCACGCCACCCGCTGCTCCGTGGTCCCGGCGTCGGGAGTGGCCGCTTGATGTTGATGAGGCAACGAAAGAGACTCACCAGCCAACATACGCCGCTGATGGCGGCGTAATTCCACTAACGTATAGCCACTCAGGCGCTCAAATGCGGGGTTAACGTATTCAATAAAGCCGTCCTGATCGCAGATGCAAATCCCGTCGGAACTTTGTGATATTGCCAGGGACATTTTGCGCAACATGCGCTCGGATTCATGGCGCTCGATTCGCACCCGGGCTTCGCGCAGCTCCCTTTCGATGGTGGGCAACAGACGCTTGGTATTGCCTTTCATCACATAATCCTGAGCACCCGCTTTCATAGCGGCGACGGCGGCGTCTTCACCAATGGTGCCGGAGACAAAAATAAAGGGCGTATCCGCTTGTTGCGCACGGAGCATGGCGAGCGCGCGGGTACCGCTGAAACCGGGCATGGAGTAATCGGACAACACAATATCCCAAGAGCGTTTCAGCGCGTTGGCCATGGCGTTTTCTGAATCCACCCTTTGCCATTCAACCGCGTAACCTCCATCGTGCAACGCGTCCACTAAAAGTATCGCGTCGTTTTCGTCATCTTCGACGATTAAGGCGACTAGGGGAGTCTCATTCATTGCTTCGTTCATTACGCTCACTCATCTATGCGGCGGAGCTTGGTTCAACAGTAACCAGTAGAGCCCCAGCTGACCGGCCGCTCGCAGAAACTCATCGAAGTCCACCGGCTTGCGCACGTAACTGTTGGCGCCGAGGGAATAACCTTTAATCCGATCTTCGTCCTCGTTTGAGGAGGTTAGGATGACTACCGGTTGGAATCGCGTGCGCTCATCGGCGCGAATACGCCGCAGCACCTCAAGGCCGTCTATTTTCGGTAATTTCAAATCCAGCAGCACAACAGCTGGAAAGTCCTCAACGTTGCGCCCGGCAAATTTGCCGGTGCCAAATATATAATCCAATGCTTCAACGCCATTGCGCGCCACAACGACATCGTTGCCGATGCGATTTGCCGATAGCGCATCAAGGGTTAAGAGTTCATCGTCCGGGTTGTCTTCAACCAGCAAAATCACTTTATTGCTCATGATGACCTGCCACTTTTTAGGGTGAAATAAAATGTCGCGCCGGCGCCCACGGCGCTCTCCGCCCAAATGCGCCCGCCGTGTTTGTGAATCACTCTTTGAACCGTTGCCAGACCAATTCCGGTGCCTGGAAATTCGCCCGCGTCGTGAAGCCGCTGAAATGCGCCAAATAATTTTCCGGCGTAGGCCATATCGAATCCCGCACCGTTATCGCGTACAAAAAATACCGGCTCTCCTTCCAGCTCATCGCGGCCTACTTCAATAACCGCGGGACTTTTAAGCGTCGTAAATTTCCAGGCGTTATTGAGCAGATTGGTTAATACAATTCCTAGCAGACGACGATCTCCGGAGGCTGACAGATTTGCGGCCACATCGGTGGTCACTTGGCGTTGCGGATTGGCCTGTTGCAGCTCGGCGAAGGTATTTCGCGCTAGCTCACTTAAATCCACCTCCTCCCAAGCCAATTCTGTGCGCGAAACCCGGGATAAATTCAGCAGATCGTCGATCAGATTAGCCATCTTTTGCGCGGCGCTGCGCACCCGCAGCAAGCGGTCGCGGCCGCGTTCATCCAGTTTGTCACCGTAGTCAGTCAATAATGTGCTGGAAAATCCGTCCATGGCGCGCAACGGCGC
>DJFQ01000242.1:23472-24852 GCA_002432095.1 Marinagarivorans sp. UBA5868
TGTTCGCTCTGCAATCTCCGCTCGGTGATGTCTTCGAGGATGCCATCCAGAACAACGTCGTCGCCGACGCGCTTGGCGGCAATAGTAAGTGAGCCGAAAAAATCGCTGCCGTCCAGTTTGCGAAAATGAAGATCGAGAACATGAGTGCGAAATTTTCCTTTGATGTGTTCCTGATAAATCATCCAGTCCTTCGCTTCGTAGAATAATGTTTGCAGCGTTTGTGCCATCAGTTCGCCAGCGGATTGAGCAGCAAATATATCCACCATCGCTGGATTAACCTCGCGGAAATGCGAAATGTCATTTCCCATGATGCGAAAAACGCCCACCGGTAAGTTCTCCACCAAATCACTGAGGCGTGTCTGCGCCTGTAGTCGGGCTGCTTCTATTTCTCTGCGTGTTGTCACGTCGCGCACAATTGCGGTGACCCAAACTTCATCGCCGATGCTGGAGGGACTTAGGCTGATTTCCACCGGGAACTCGGTGCCATCCCGACGTCGTCCGGTAAGTTCCGCGTTGGCACCCATGGGGCGGGTGCCGGGGTGCGCAGCGAAGTGGTTGCGGTAGGACACATGAACTTGGCGAAAGCGCTCTGGAACTAAAATTTCCACCGGCTCGCCAATCAATTGATCGCGGTTATAGCCAAACCAATTTTCCGTCTGGCTGTTCACCATAGTGATCCGACCGCCTTTATCGGCGATGACAATTGCATCCGGTGCCGAGTCCAACAAAATGCGAAACCGGGCTTCGCTAAGACGGATTTTTGCCTCTTGCTCAAGGCGCCCCATTTCTTTATTGGCATAACCCCAACTGCTGAAAGCCAAAATGCCGATAACAACGACTGCAACAAGAATAAATGCGTAACTAATTTTCTCCTGTTGGGGGAAATTATAAGGTTCCACTAGGCTGGAGAAAACGAACCATAGAAGAGCGGCCACGACGATACTGGATGGGAAAAATATCCATGAAAAGTGTAGGTATTTTCGTAGTCCTGTTTTTTGTTTCATTGTTATTGTTACTGCCCCACGCACATAATCCATCACCCGTTAAAAATAGCACAGTGGAAATTTTTGTCTTGGGACTTGGCGCGGCAAAGACATTTTTGGCGCGCTGGTGCGGGAAGTTTACGACGAAAAAGTTCGCGAAATTTTTTGCGCGATTTTCGGAATGAGGGCGGCATTTCCTTATGCCGCAATAGAAGGGTCTTTTAGAATAAAAGAGTTAACTGGAGAGTTTTTCCGCCGCGATTTGTTTCGCTTTGCCAAAATCGGTTTTGCCCGACCCCAATTTCGGTAGCGATTCCACTTGCAGCCATTCGCTTGGCAGTGCAAGTGGGTTGAGGCCGGTAGCGAGCAATTGCGGCTTGAGTTCGTCTGGTTGCAA
>DJFQ01000242.1:24919-30355 GCA_002432095.1 Marinagarivorans sp. UBA5868
TAGCGGTCGACAATAAATAAATAACCGTCTTCGTCGATGTATCCTTTATCGCCTGTAATGTACCAACGAGTGCCGTAAATTTCTTTGATGACGCTGGCGGTTTTCTCTGGATTGTTCAGATATCCCTGCATCACCTGCGCGCCGCCAATTAAAATCATTCCAGCCTCGCCGGTGGGCAGTTCTGCGAAAGTTTCCGGGTCGACAATCATGCAGCTGGTGCCCGGCAGCGGCATACCCACGGATCCGGCTTTGTTGCCGCGCTGCACTTGGAAAGTCTGGGTTTCCATTTTGTCCGGCAGATTAACACTGGCGACCGGTGTGGTTTCCGTCGCACCGTACCCTTCGAACAGCGGTTTGTTAAATTTCAATTGAAACGCGGTGCGCACATCCTCGCTGAGTTTTTCCGCACCAGCGACCACTACGCGCAGACTTTCCAGCATTAAAGGCTGCACTTTGTGGTTGCGGCAATATAAACGCAGGAAGGTGGAGGTTCCGCACATGATGGTGGCGCGGTAGCGGGCGATGGCTTTGGCGCAACCAAAGGCATCGGTGGGGTCGGCGTGGCAGATCATCGGACACCCTTCCAAAAGCGGTAAGAACTGCGTGATAGTCAAGCCGAATGCGTGGAACAGGGGAAGGTTGGCGATAATCGCGTCGCGGTCCTCCATGTTCAATACCTCGGCGACCTGTTTCACGTTGGCGACAATATTTTGGTGCGACAGCATCACCCCTTTAGGTACACCCTCACTGCCACTGGAAAACAAAATCGCGGCGGTATCGTCGACGCTTTGATGACGGGTGTGCAGTGTCTGCAGTAGGCGAGTGGGCAGCCACTTGACACACAACAGCGTAAGTAGTTTTTCCCATACGGGAATTGCGCCGTTGAGTTGCTCCAGATCCACTACGTCCAGATCCATAAACAAGTCCTGAAGATGGATGCCGCGTGCTTCCAGCTTGCGCATAAAACGGCTGGAGGTATATACGGTTTGAATCCCCGCCTGTTCAATCGCTTGCGCCAGTGCTTCGCGGCTGGCGGTGTAATTCAAATTAACGATGGTCTTGCCCGCCAGCAGTACTGCCATGTTAAGCAGGGCGCCGCCAGCGCTGGTCGGCAACAACACACCGATATTCCGTTCGTTCTTCTTGCTATGGATGCGCCGCGCCAGCAACAAACTGCCAGTGAGCGCCTGATTGCCGCTCAATTCGCGGTCCATGGTGAAATCCGCCAGTGCGAGATTACCGCCGGTTTTTTTCGCGCTGGCGATCCAGGCACGGCTAATGGTGGGTAAAGTTTTAATATGCTCTTGCCATGAGGCGATGCTCATATCAAACACCCGGCGCTTTAACACGTCTGCTGTAGTGGACTTGGGCAGAGGTGCACCGAATGCCACGACCAGGTCGCGGCTAAGCGATGATGACGAAACCGCTTTGAGGCGTGCCGAGGAGCGGGAAAACTGGCTGCCCCACAAACCGCGCAGATAGAAGGGCACGATGACCACCGAGTCATTCGCCTGCTCGCAGGCGCGCTCGTAGCCGCGGCGGAATTCGGCCAAGTGGCCAGTACGGCTGATCGTGCCTTCGGGGAAAAGACAAACCACATCACCGCGGTTAAGCGCTTCTGCAACTTCGGTTAAAGCCTTGCGACTGCGCGGACCGGATTCAATTGGAATGCAGCGGAATAAATCGAAAAACCATTTTAAGTACCAGCGCTGGTAAATGGCTCGCAACATCACAAACCGCAGCGGGCGTGGGCAAGCCAGTTGCAGAATCGCCCAGTCGATCCAGCTCACATGGTTGCCGAGCAATAACACACCGCCTTTGGTGGGAATATTTTTCATGCCTTGCACCGCGACTTTATAGCGGCGTGACAGCAGATAACCCAACAGAAAACGCATCAAACTTTGCGGCAGCTGCGTCACCACATACACGCAGCCAATCACTGCCACCATAGCAATTAGCATCAGTAAGGTTTTGCTGCTCCAGCCGAAATAGGCAAAGACTGCGGTGAGCGCGAGGAAACTCAGCATCACCACGTTCTGCACCCAATTATTGGCGGCGAGAGTTTTGCCCAACTCGTGTTCTCCGGCGTAATACTGAATCAACGCGTTCAGGGGTACGATAAAAACACCACCGGAAAAGCCGACAAACAAAAAAATCGCGGCAAAGGCCCAACCGGAGGTGGAGCCGGGCAATAACCAAAGACCGATGGCGATACCCAGAGCGCCCAACGGTAGCAAGCCGGTTTCAATGTAATTGCGGGAAAATTTGCCGGCGAACATGGAGCCGAGCGCTATCCCTATTCCAGAGCAGGCGAGAATGCCCTGCACCAGGATGGTATTGTCATTACCCAATGTTTCTTTATAGAAAGCCGGAAACGCGGCGAGCATAACCTGGCCCACTGCCCAAAAAGTCGCGAGGCCAATGACGGACAGACGGATTACCCGACTGTGGGTTAACGGGCGAATGTCTTCTTTAAAGGTTCTTCCAGTCAGATAACGCGACCAGGAAAATTGCTCGGTAACGCCAGTGGGTAATTGCTCGGGAAGGCGATACATCATCACCACTTCCACCAGCGCGTTAAGGATCAGCAAAAAACCAATCGGGGCGATGGCCTTCAGTACTTCTGTTTCGGAGCGCGGTTCTCCGCCGCTGTTGTAGCCGGTTTCGAAGAGCACGGAATATACAAAGATGCCGGCGAGAATGGCCACGATGGAAAGCGCGGACACTACGCCATTGCCCTCACCCAATCTCTCTTTGCCAAACATCTCTTTGATGTAGCCGTATTTCGCTGGGGAATAAATAGCGGATTGCGCAGCCAATAGAAACGTCATGGCGAATGCTGCCCAGAACCAGCCGAGGTAGTAAAACACCGTAATCAGTACAGTGCAGGCCAGCGCCGCCCAGGCCGATAGACGCATAACATCGGTTTTACGGTATTTATCGGAGAGGAAACCCGCAGGGTTTAGCAAAAGAATGAATGGCAGCAGAATCAGACTGTTAACCAGCGCGGTCAGCATAATCTGCTGCGGGCCGTCGTAGAGTTTGAATACGGTGTTCTGAATGACGATCTTGTGACCCAGGTCGACGAACGCGTTCAGAAATACGGCAGTAAAAAAGGGAATGGCGCCGGCGAAATGGCGTAACTTCTTCATAGCTGCAATCCTTTAAGGGCAAAACGGTGCCGCGAGTGTTGATTATGATTGTTATCTGCTACAACTTTCGGTTGTTATGTCGAGGCCAAAGCCACTTTAGGTATCGAGCCGCGATACCTGCTTACCTTTGACGCGATTAGATCAGGAGAAAGGAGTATGGCGCAAAGTGCAATGTTGGTGGCAGCTCTCAAGCAGCAATTAAAGGCACAAAGTAAAACCTATGCCGACGTCGCGAAGTTTTTAGACCTCAGCGAAGCCTCGGTCAAGCGTCTGTTTGCCAGTGGCCAATTTACTCTTGAGCGCTTGGACAAAATCCTTGAAATGCTGGGCATGGACATTGCGGATCTGGTGACTGCGGCGCAAAAGGACCGGCGCCAGACCGAGTGCCTGACGGTCGAACAGGAAGCGCAAATCGCTGCTGACCTGGAATTACTGCTGGTGGCGGTGAGTGTAATCAACGGTTTTACCTTTGCCGACTTGCTGCAGCAATACCGCCTGGACCAGCATCGTCTTATCCAAAAACTCGCCCAACTCGATCGGTTGAAAATGATCGATCTGTTTCCCGGCAACCGCATCAAGCTGCGCATAGCGCCCAACTTCCGCTGGCTGGCCGACGGCCCAATTCAGAGATTTTTTCTGGAGAAGGTGGAGCGGGACTTTTTCAATTCCCAATTTGATCGAGAGACGGAGAAATTACTGGTCTTCAATACCCTGTGTTCCGCTAACACAAACCGGGAAATCCAGGCGCGTATGGATATGTTCCTGCAGGACATCACCGATCTGGTCAACAAAGATCGGGTACTACCTCTACAGGAACGCCACGGCAATACCTTGGTTCTCGCTTTGCGTCAGTGGCAGTCCGCGCTCTTCCGCGATTACCTCCGCCGTTAAACGACCGCTTCAAACAGCGTGCAACCCATCGATTTGGCGCGGCTTCACGTTTTTCTAAGAACGTGAACTGTGTCTATAGTTAAGTCGGTCGGCTACAATTTGCTGCACTGCGGTCCGTCGACAGCATCCTGACTTCCTACCTGAGGTACCCGGCAAAGCTGATGCAGGGGTTGGTACAGTTTGTGTTTAACAGCCACCGTAAAAACGACTGTCACAATTGGGGTACACCACCATGAGTCTCGACAAGAAATATCTGAAATCCAAACCTGTCTGCAAAGTGAAATTTACCGCACCACCGGAGCTTGCCAAAGAAGCAAAAAAAATCTACCTCGCTGGTGACTTCAATAACTGGGATTTCCAGGATACTCAACTTAAAAGGCAGAAAGACGGCACCTATTCAACCATTTTGGAGTTGGAAGCAGGCGCCGAATACGAATACCGCTACGTGTTGGACGGTGAGCGCTGGGAAAACGACTATACCGCCGACAAATATGTGCCGAGCAAAATTGGGAACGTCGATAACTCGGTAGTGGTGGTGTAGTCCGCTGGCCAATTCTGTTGACTATATTCGCTGAGACAGCTCGCCGGACTACCTCTTAGCCCGGCCTTTCGTTTGAAGGCGCAACGCCATACCTGGATCGGACTCGACTTCGGGTTCGGACTCGACTTAGAGGGCGCCAACCCCTATAGTACGCGCCCTTTTAGTTTGTCCATTTTTTGAGCTGACCCGCCAGGATGTTCCCGTGATTACTGCTGCCAACATCACCATGCAATTTGGTGCAAAACCCCTTTTCGAAAATATTTCCGTCAAATTTGGTGATGGCAATCGCTATGGCCTGATCGGCGCTAATGGCTGTGGCAAATCCACCTTTATGAAAATTTTGGATGGCAGCCTGACTCCGACTGCCGGCAATGTCTCTGTCGCCCCTAACTGTCGGATCGGCAAGCTGCATCAAGATCAGTTCGCTTTCGAGCGCTATTCCGTCATTGATACCGTCATCATGGGGCACCGGGAGCTCTGGGAAGTGAAGCAGGAGCGCGACCGCATTTATGGCTTGCCGGAGATGACGGAAGAGGACGGGATGAAAGTGGCAGAGCTTGAAGTTCTATTCGCCGAGATGGACGGCTACAGCGCAGAGAGCCGGGCTGGCGATATATTGTTGGGGGCTGGCATACCGCAAGATTTATTGTTCGGGCCTATGAGCGAAGTTGCCCCAGGTTTAAAGCTGCGGGTGCTACTGGCTCAGGCGCTGTTTGCCGACCCAGATATTCTGTTGCTCGATGAGCCCACCAACAACCTGGATATTCACACCATTCACTGGTTGGAAGAGCTGCTGAATGAACGCACCAGTACCATGGTGATCATTTCCCACGATCGCCATTTTCTCAATTC
>DJFQ01000242.1:30415-33411 GCA_002432095.1 Marinagarivorans sp. UBA5868
CGGGTGAGTCCCTACATTCGCTTTAAGCAGGAAAAAAAGCTCCATCGTCAGGCGCTAATTTTCGAAAATCTTGCTCATGGATTTGCCGAAAAACCGCTGTTTCGCGGCGGTAATTTAATCTTGGATGCCGGAAGCCGCTTGGCAATTATCGGTGAAAACGGCGCAGGTAAAACGACCCTTCTGCGCTGTTTGATTGACGAAATCCCTGCCAACAAAGGCAAAATCCAGTGGGCAGAAAATGCCAATATTGGCTATTTCCCCCAGGACAGCAGTGCGGATTTTGCCAATGATCTGAATCTGTTCGAATGGATGAGCCAGTGGCGCAAACCCCGTCACGATGACCAAATCGTGAGAGCTACATTGGGCCGTCTGTTGTTTTCCGCAGACGATTTCAATAAGAAGGCGGCGAATTGTTCCGGCGGTGAAAAACACCGGCTGCTATTTGGCAAGCTGATGCTTGCTGACAGCAACGTTTTGATCATGGACGAACCGACTAACCACTTGGATGTGGAGGCCATCGAAGCGCTTAACCTTGCGCTGGAGCACTATGACGGCACTCTGATTTTTGTCAGCCATGACCGAGAATTTGTATCGTCCTTGGCAACTCGGGTGATTGAAATCAAAGATGAAACGCTAATCGATTTCCAAGGGACCTACGAGGAATATCTCGCGGTTAAATATCCGGAAGCCCGAAGCGAGAAGGTGGCGAAGCGAAATTAAGTTTTTCGCACGCAGATTCATCTCGATTGGTAGAGGTCATAAAAAAACCCCCTGGGCGTCAGCCCAGGGGGTTTTTGTTTTAGGGCTCAGAAGGCCCGCCGATCAATAATCGCTAGTGCCGAGTTCTGGATAAGCGTTGTCGATCAACATAAGGAACTGCTTATGGAACCAGCCACCAGCGTGCGGTGACAATGCAGGAACCACATCTACTTCTTTGTCGCCATCACGAATTCCGCCAGGTGTACACATGGTATCCAGTGTTTTGCCTGCGTATTTGGGATCGGCCGCGCTATCAACAACGGCTTTGTCGACTGCGTCGAGAGCGTTGTAAGCCGCAGAACCCTTTGGATATTCGGCTACGTCAAAGGAAATACCGTCCGCTTCACCCGGTGGTTTCATCCAGAAGAACGCGTGGAGGTGTGACTTGGCTGGGATTGGCGCCGCTTTTGGCACTTCACCTACACCCGCGTTGTTCACGTTACACCAGTGACCGCGATGGGCGCGTCCGTCGACACGCTTGGAGCTGTCGGCGCCTTTGGTGCCAGTGCCGGGTTTTGGACGGTTGGGTGAGCCCCAGCCGTTACGTGCGGTGTCGATGATGAAACCAGGCTCCCAACCAGACTGTTCCGAGCGGAAGCGAGCGCTGAAGGCGTCGATATAGCTCAGTTCGTCTACTGATTTGTTCCACTCGTACCAGTCGCTCAGCGCCATACGGTCAGTTTCGGCGCTGGAGATCAGCGGCTCCTCAACCGGAGTGTAACCAGAGGTGTTGGAAGCAAAGCCTTTCACTTTGCGGAAACCGTCTACACCATCGGTGTTGGCACCTGCGATCAGTTTTTGGTAGCCCTCTACGGCGCGCTTCAGGTTACTGTCGGGACTCATAGAATCATCCCAGCCCAGCCAGCCTGCATGGCCAATATCCAGGTAGGTGTAGACGTTGTTGCTCGCGCCGCCCGCAGTGCCCGCGGCGTACAGCTCTTCGATGGCAATCTGCAAACCACGACCATAAACCCCAAGGCCTTCCTCCAGGCCCGGCGCGGTGTAGGTCAGCAACGTATCGCAGTAGGTTGTGCCGTCCGCTGTGGTCAGCTCAGGCCATACCAGCGAAGGTCCATCCGGGTTCAAATTGGTGTTGGTGATCATGTTGGGATAGGAATCCGGCTCCAACAGGGCAACGACACGCAGGTTTTTGTACTCGGGTTTTTTGGTGAGCGCGCTGGTGATGACGCGAAGGTAATCGTTGCGATACCTCTCCATGCCGCCCAAAGTTGGGTTGGGATCTTTCGGTTTGCCGATTTCATACAGCTGGCCATTGGAGGCGAAGGCAGCGCAGTCGCGGTCTGGCAGGTTGTAGACGATGATCACGATGGTCATCGGCGATATCTGACCATCCAGCTCAGCGTAGTACTGCTGTTGTTTCACTGCGGCATCCAAGTGACCTTCGAGAGAGCGTCGACCAGCTGCGGGATCGCCAGCGATAGTCGCGATGGAGTCCATCCAAACAGCGCTAGGTTGACGCTGGATGTACTTGATTTTGTCTTCGAGCTCTGTGTCGCCCTCAACCTGCTCCAAGGAGTAGTCCATCATAGTTTTGATGTCGGGGCTCAAATAGAAGTAGGAATCGGCGAAAGGGTTGCCGGTGGTTTGCAGGCTCGCCCCAGGCTTGCCTTTGGCTTGTTCAGTCAGCGGGATGCTGCCGGTGTAGGTGGCAGGATCGATCGCGGCCACATCGGGATCACCACTGCTGGTTGTACCTGAGGAGCTTGAGCTGCTGGAAGACGAGCTGGACGAGCTGGAGGAAGACGATGAGCTGCTTGCGACTCCAGATGAAGAGGAGGAACTAGAGCTTGAGCTCGAACTGGAGCTAGAGCTGGAACTAGGTTCGCCAGAAGAACTACCACCACCGCCGCAAGCGGACAGTATTGCCATTGAGCTTGCCAACAGGGTGGTGGCGACGACTCGATAGCTGAGACACCTCAGATTTTTCGATAGCATGGTTTACTCCGTTGCGGATCAATAAATAATCCGATGACAGTTTGTTATATATAGGAATTATTTCGCCCAATTTATAGTTGTGACGCGAGAAGTATCAGATGTTGGAAAGTATGGTGCCTATCCCACGTCGTTTACTTCACAAAGCATTCTACCTACTAAGTTGTAAGGTTCTGTCGTTGCCATCACAGATTTAGGAATAAGGTCGTTCTGAAAATTTGAACTGGCGCTGATTTCCCGTCCAACCAAAGTTGTTTTTCAGTGCGCTTCTATAACTTTGAATT
>DJFQ01000242.1:33443-33840 GCA_002432095.1 Marinagarivorans sp. UBA5868
GAACCGTCAGTGCGCTAAAACGCTTAAGACAGATTTATGCGCGAACCCAACGACGACTTTTGAGACGCCGATACAAAAGCGGTGCGCGCGCCAGTTCGTCAAGCGCCAAGCCGATCAGAATTCCCAATAGTCCCCAGCCAAAATAAATCCCCAGGACATACGCTGCAGCTAAGCCAACGAACCAATTAAAGATCACCGCCAGAAAAGCAGGATATTTTGCGTGTCCTGCAGCGGACAGAGAGAAGCTGAGTGTAGCGTTGAAAGCGCGACCTATTTCAATTCCGATATACGCGACCATGGCGGAGCCTGCCATGTTGACGATCGTCGCGTTGTCCGTGAAAAATCGCATGATGGAATCAATAAAAACAAAAATTAATAATGTGACCGGCAGGCTAAA
>DJFQ01000203.1:0-414 GCA_002432095.1 Marinagarivorans sp. UBA5868
GGCTATTCCATTTTTTATTTTGTCAGGTTTGTTAATGGGCCAGGGTGGCATTGCCCACCGGCTGGTGGAATTTGCCAAGGTATTGATCGGTATGCTCCCGGGTGGTCTCGCATTCGTGAATGTGGTCAGCTGCACACTCTTTGGCGCTATTTCGGGGTCAGCGGTGGCGGCCACATCGGCCATCGGTAGTTTTATGATTCCCACCATGAACAAGGAGGGTTACGACAAAAATTTCAACGCGGCCATCACCATTACCTCATCCACCACCGGTCTGCTGATACCGCCGAGCAATATTCTGATTATCTATTCCTTGGCAAGTGGTGGCGTGTCCATCGCGGCATTATTTATCGCCGGCTATTTGCCAGGCATTCTTATGGCCATTTCACTGATGGCGGTATGCGCTATCTACGCCAA
>DJFQ01000203.1:437-4098 GCA_002432095.1 Marinagarivorans sp. UBA5868
GTCGGTGGATTTTTTACCGCGACCGAAGCCAGCGTGATCGCCGTGCTGTATGCCGGCTTTTTATCGCTGGTGGTGTACAAGGAAGTGAAATGGAGTGATATGCCACAGCTGTTAATTAAATCCGCAGAAACCACCGCAATTGTAATGCTATTAATTGCCACCTCCAGCGCCATGTCCTGGATTCTCAGCTATGAAAATATTCCCCAGAGCTTATCCACTGCCCTACTAGCCTTGAGCAGCGACCCAATTATGATTTTGTTGACGATCAATTTGATTTTGCTGATCGTCGGCATTTTTATGGACATGACACCAGCGGTATTGATCTTTACTCCCATTTTCCTTCCCGTGGTGGAAAGCCTGGGAATTTCGCCACTGCATTTCGGCATTATGATGGTGGCGAATTTGTGCATTGGTTTATGCACCCCGCCGGTGGGCAGCGTGCTGTTTGTGGGTTGTAGTGTGGCCAAAACGTCTATTCCAAAGTTGGTAAAACCGCTGTTGCCAATGTATCTGGCAATGGTCGTGGCGCTGGGTTTTATCACTTTTGTGCCGGCCATCAGCGAATTTTTACCCAGGTTTTTCGGTTTAATTTAATTGTATAACCATAAAGGACATTGCTCATGCCGCAAATTATTCCTTTTTACGCCAGCCTGCTGGTGTTGCTCTTTATCTTTCTCAGCGTTCGAGTCGTTCGTGTAAGGCGCTCGCTGCAGGTGTCGATTGGAGATGCGGGGGATAAACGCCTGTTGCGCGCCATGCGGGTACAGGCGAATTTTGCCGAGTATGTACCCATAGCCTTACTTCTGTTGCTGGCGCTGGAACTGCAAGTATTTTATCCGTGGGCGCTGCATTTACTTGGAGCGATCTTGTTGGTGGGCCGACTGCTGCACGCTTATGGGGTGAGTCAAGCGCGGGAGCAACTGGGTTTTCGCATCTCCGGCATGGCCTGTACTTTTGCAGTGATGCTGCTCGCTGCGGCGATTTTAATTTATCGGTTTGCCATGCGAGCGCTACTTACTTAACGCGCCCGCCCACCGCAGTCATAAAAACATCCCGGGCAACGATGGCGCCGCGATGTTGAATCACCACTCCGGCGCATAGACTGCCGAAAGCCGCCGCCGCGACTGTGCTCTCACCGGCAAAACGAGCGGCCAAATAACCCGCATTAAACGAATCACCTGCAGCCGTGGTATCGACGACCTGATCTACCGGCGGCACCGCCACCTCCTGCCGGTCGCTATAACCTTTGTCCTCTGCTTTAGTCGCCACCACCACCGGTGCGGGACCACGCTTAATAACGACTTCCGCCACCCCTGCGCTCAAACAGCGGTCGAGAATATCGGCTTCCTCCCCACTGCCCCACAACCGGGATTCATCGTCATCGGTCAGCAGTGCAACATCGGCCACAGCCAGCGCTCCGGCCATGGCGCTGCGGGCATGCTCGCGATCCCGCCAAAGCTGGGGACGGTAATTGTTATCGAACACCACTTTGCCGCCGCGCGCGCGAAAATTCGCCAGCATGCGCAGAAGACTGACCCGCGCCTCATCGGCCAAGATGCCGAGGGTGACGCCGCTGAGATAGGCATAAGGTATTTGCAACAGGCGCTCTTCCAGAAGAGCGGTGGATGCCTGTGTGGCAAACATTTCCCGCGCGGGAGATTGGCCACGCCAGAAGCTGAAGCTGCGCTCGCCGTTGGGCTGATTGGCAATGAGATAGAGGCCCGGGGTCCGGCCCGGCACGGTTTCGATTGAGGAAGTGTCCAGTCCCTCCTTCCTCATCAAGTCGAGCACTTCTGCGCTGTAGGGATCATCGCCAAGCCGACTAAAGTAGGCGGTTGGCACACCGAGGCGCGCTAAATAAACAGCCGTATTGTAGGTGTCCCCGGCATATCCCAAAGCCAACAGCTTTTTGCCGTTGGACTCTCCCGCAGGCGCCAGCTCCAACATCACCTCGCCTACCGCCAATATCTGCACAGACATAAAGAAACGCCTCTTGCGATTGTTTGAACCAATCTGGCCTTACCACTTTTGGGGCGACATAATGTCGCTTTTTTTCAGCGAATACCAGCGTGTATTTCCTGTGATTATTGACAAATGTTCACAAATGCGGGCAGTCTCACGGCCGCCATTTGTTATGGATTTGACAGCATTTGGCATATCTGAAACCATAAATTGGTCTTACCTGTTTGCCTCACCCATCTTTATATAAACAACGGCTGGCTGTGGCCATACCGTCAAAGGCAATATCTATCAATCCTCCACCACAAGAGCGGATTATGAACAGCGCCACCAATCAACCTCTAACACTGAATCCTGATCGTCTATTTGCGTCCGACCCGACTCAACGGTCAATTGCCCGGCGGCTCTACAATGAGGTCAAAAACCTACCCATTGTCAGCCCCCATGGCCACACGGATCCACAATGGTTTGCCGACAACAACTCCTTCGGCAACGCCACCGAATTGCTGATCCGCCCGGACCACTATGTCTTCCGCATGATGTATAGCCTCGGTGTGCCTATGGAAGCCCTGGGCATTTCCAGCAAAGACGGTACACCGGTAGAAACCGACCCGCGTAAAACCTGGCGGATCTTTGCCGAGCATTATTACGCCTTTCGCGGCACACCTTCGCGGATGTGGCTGGACCACGTGTTTAACGAAGTTTTCGGCCTGGAAATCGCACTTAATCCGACCACCGCCGATGCCTACTACGACCATATCACCGACGCATTGGGCCGCCCGGAATACCGGCCGCGCGCGCTGTTCGAGCGTTTCAATATTGAATGGCTCGCGACTACGGAATCTCCGCTAGACGACTTGCGCCACCATCAGAAAATCCGCGAAAGCGGCTGGGGCGGCAACGTCATCACGGCTTACCGGCCCGACCCGGTGATCGATCCGGACTTTGAAGGTTTTGCCCGCAATGTTGCCCGCCTGGGCGAAATGACTGGCGAGGATACCCAAAGCTACAGCGGTTTTCTCGCCGCGCTGCGTCAGCGACGGGATTATTTCCGTCAAATGGGCGCCACCTCCACGGATCACGGCCACCCCACCGCCGCTACTGCCGACCTCAGCCGGGCAGAGGTGGAAAAGCTTTTTGCTCTGGCACTTGCTGGCAAATGCGATGCGCAACAAGCCGAACTGTTTCGCGGGCAGATGCTCACCGAGATGGCCGCCATGAGTCTGGACGACGGTTTGGTTATGCAGATTCATCCCGGCTCCTTCCGTAACCATAATGCTCGACTTTTCAGCCGTTATGGGCGTGACAAAGGAGCCGATATTCCCATGGCAACCAACTACGTCCAGGCGCTCAAACCCCTGCTGGATCGTTTTGGTAATGAGTCGGCTCTCACCATAATTCTGTTTACCTTGGACGAGACGGTTTACAGCCGTGAACTCGCACCTCTCGCCGGCCACTACCCCTGTCTGCGCCTCGGCCCCGCCTGGTGGTTCCATGACAGTCCCGAGGGTATGCGCCGCTTCCGTGAGCAAACCACGGAAACTGCCGGCTTTTACAACACCGTCGGATTTAACGACGATACACGCGCCTTTCTATCCATCCCCGCCCGCCATGACGTGGCGCGGCGAATGGATTGCGGTTTCCTCGCCCAACTGGTGGCCGAACACCGCATTCACGAAGACGAGGCGCGGGAGTTGGCGGT
>DJFQ01000203.1:4134-7369 GCA_002432095.1 Marinagarivorans sp. UBA5868
CCGGACTTCACCCAACCGGGCAACCTGACTACCACAACCAAAACGGTAACCGAGCAAAGTCGAGGTTCACGATTAACAGCGGCGCAAAACCATCAAGCGTCACCTGCGGAAAATAATTTCATGGCACGACTCAATTCCAACCTGTTGGCGAATCTGCAAATTCCCCGGCCCAACTACGACCGCAACCTGATTAAGCCCGGCATTGTTCATCTTGGTATCGGCGCATTTCACCGCGCGCATCAAGCCTTCTACACTGAGGCCGTTATGAACAATCAGGGAGGCGACTGGGGCATTATCGGCTGCAGCCTGCGCTCGCCATCGGTGCAACAGCAATTGCAACCTCAGGACGGCCTTTACACACTGCTGGAGCGCGGCGCAGACAACCGCCCCCAGATTATCGGCGCCGTGCAAAAGGTGCTGGTGGGGCCGGATGATCCGGCGGCAATCATCGCTGCCATCGCTGAACCTTCGGTAAAAATCGTCTCGCTCACGGTCACCGAAAAAGGTTATTGCCATCACCCCGCCAGTGGCGAGCTGAATCTGGATCACCCGGATATTCAGCACGACATCCTCCACCTGGACCAACCCAAATCCGCAGCGGGTTTTATTGTCGCCGGCTTGCGCCAGCGCTGGCGCAAAGGCCTTGATCCGGTCAGCGTCATGAGCTGCGATAACTTACCAGATAACGGCGCCGTCACCCGCGCCGTGGTGACTTCGTTAGCCGAGGCGATCGAACCGGAACTTGCACAGTGGATTCGCGCTCACGTGGCCTTTCCCGGCACCATGATCGACCGCATAGTGCCAGCGACTACAGAGTCGGACATTGAATGGCTGGAAAAAGAATATGGCTACCGAGACGAAGGCTTAGTCGTGGCCGAACCCTTCAGCCAGTGGGTCATCGAAGACCATTTCTGCAACGCGCGACCCGCCTGGGAAAACGCAGGTGCGCTGTTGGTTCAGGATGTTGGACACTACGAAACGATGAAGCTGCGCCTGCTCAACGGCAGCCACAGCCTATTGGCTTACAGCGGTTATCTCGCGGGTTATCAGACGATTTACCAGGTGATGCAGGATGCGGATTTTGTCGCACTCACCCGCACATTTATGACGAGCGCTGCTCGAACTTTTACCGCACCAGCAAATTTTGATGTCAGCGCTTATCAACAACAATTACGCGAGCGTTTCGCCAACCCCGGCCTGCAACACAAAACCTGGCAGATCGCGATGGACGGTTCACAAAAAATCCCCCAGCGCTGGCTCAACAGTTTGCGCAGCTTGAT
Organism: Marinagarivorans sp. UBA5868; assembly: GCA_002432095.1. Taxonomy (GTDB): domain Bacteria; phylum Pseudomonadota; class Gammaproteobacteria; order Pseudomonadales; family Cellvibrionaceae; genus UBA5868. The sequence goes on from DJFQ01000203.1 coordinate 5,415, forward strand.
CGCTAACAAACGGGATACGCAGATTTACGCGTTTGCCTTAGCGGCATGGATTCGCTATGTCAGCGGCACCGATGAAACATCACAACCAATACAAGTATCGGACCCACATGCCGCAACATTTGCCGACATCTGGCGAGAGCATAATGGCGACGTTTTACGGCTGACCCAGGTGTTTTTCTCGCTGGAAGCGATTTTCGCTAAGGAGCTTCGACAAAACACCGCCATTCAACAACAAACCGCCGATTGGTTAAACGCAATCATGAATTGGGGAATAAAAAAGGCACTGAAGGATTTGCTAGCGTCCATTCAATGATGCAAAAAGCCATATAAAAAAAGCGGCACTTCCCGTGCCGCTATTAAATGCAAATCAATGAATAAATGAATCCACATCAATTTGTTTTAGGCATCGCCGATCCGCTATAACCCGTTAAATTAATTTGCGTATTGCCGATTAAGGTCACATCGGCGGGACTTACGTTGCAATTCGCCGTTTCAAATTCCACACCCAAAGCGGACGCCGACCCCTGTCCTTTTACGACTCCTTGATACACCTGACAAATTTTTACTTTATGTGTGCCATTGTATTCCACGGTGAGATTGCGAATCGTCGCCATGTCTCCAAAATTGGTATTGATGCCCACCACCGTGGATACATTATTCACTTTTACATTTTCAATTGTGACGATGCGAGGACCGCCATTGCCGGAGCAATCTCCACAGGAGCGATAGAGTTTGCCGGCATCTCCAGCCGTAAAATTTGAAATGCGTACTTCACCGCGTCCATTGTGCTGAAAAATTTTATCGTCTCCGTTGAATGCGCCACCACAACGTATTTCCATCACGCTGCCAAAAGGTCCGCGTGCAGTCGCTGCATCTTCACCTATGTCTTCCCACCAGACGTTATCAATCAGACAGGATCCCTCACAATGAACACCGTCCGAGGCCTGATCACCGATCACCACATTGACCAGTTCAGCGTTATCCTGCAGGCGAAATACCGGGGGCTGCCCTTCGGACTGATTGCCACCACCCAAGTTATAACGCTTACCTTGCCCATCAAAGGTCTCGCCGGCTGCAACCTCTACCGTTGCATTTAACTGCACAGTTTCCATCGGCACGGGTCGCGTTGCGCACACGCCAGCGAAACCGCTGGAAGTATCTCCAGACGAACTGCTGGAACTAGAAGACGAGTTGCCAGAAGAAGAGCTGCTTGAAGAAGAACTTGATGAACTGCTAGACGAGGAGCTGCTAGACGAGGAACTGCTGGAAGAGCTGTTTGAGGACGATGTACTACTGGACGACGAACCCGAAGAAGGTAGTCCACTTCCACCGCCGCAGCCCACCAAAAAAGAACAAAATAATATAGAAAAAAACAAACTTGCTTGTTTCATACAGACGCCCGGTTTAAAGGTTGTTTTTATTTCCTAAACACGAGAGCACCTCTTAAGAATCGTGCTCGGCTCTAAACGACGGACGGATCAATCAGAATTGCCATCGCTCGGCAAATTATCGCAAGCCATCAACCGCATTTGTGTGACCAACCTCAAAAATTGGTAAGACCAATTTAAATTCAGCAAAGAATTCTCAGATCGGGTGCAAGGAAGGCATATAAAAGAGCAAAAAAAAAGCCCGGTAATACCGGGCCCAAACAGCCAGCTCAGGGGAAAATCAAACCGGACTAGCCGCGTCACATGAACCTGATTTGTATGACAAATCAGGAAATTTGATTATGTCAGCTTTTATTGCGCGGCACTGTGACTTGATCGCCAAACTGGTAAGCCACCTGTCGTTAAAAACATTTGACTGGACTTACCAATTAAATCGAGCGTTTGATCGACAACGTTAATCTCACCAACATTAACCCTCATCACCGTTAAATCTAGAGAACTGATTACCGTTCTCCTCGAGGACGACCAATTGTTGCGAGTATGCCGCCATCGACATACACGATTTGT
>DJFQ01000199.1:0-11816 GCA_002432095.1 Marinagarivorans sp. UBA5868
CGGCGCGCCTCTGGTCTTTGACGAGCGTCTGCAGGAGGTGGGGTTTGGTGTTTGGGAGGGCCGTCCGGTGGAGGAGGTCTGGCGCACCGATACCGAGGTAATCACCGCCTGGAGCCGCGACCCCACCAGCGCAACTCCGTTGGGGGGAGAGCCGCTGATGGCGGTGGCGGAGCGCGTGAATGCCTGTTTTCGCGAACTTTACACCGAATATCGCGGCCAGCGTTTGCTGCTGGTGACCCACGGCGGCGTTATTCGCGTGTTATTAAGCCAAGTTATGGGTATGCCCCTGTCCTGCGCCGGGCGGATTCACGTACCCTATGCGGCCCTATCGACAGTGGCGATCTATCACCATGATTCCGGAGACCAAATCCAACTCCTCGGACACAACTGGCGGGGCGAGGAAACAGATCCTGTATAGCTGGCAGGCTTTGGTCGCCGCTTTTGCACTGCTCACGCGCTTGCCCATGCCGGAACGTTGGCAGCCACCGGAACCCTCGCCAGATGTACACAGCCGGGCAGCGCTGTTCTATCCGTTGGTAGGCGCAGTCATCGGCGGCCTTATGATGCTGCTTTACGTGGCGATGCCGGACAAGATCGGCGTCACTGTGCAGGCGACGTTGTTGGTGGGGTTGTGGGCGTGGCTGACCGGCGCACTTCATCTGGACGGCCTGGCAGATTCGGTCGATGCCCTTGCCGCCGCTCATAAAGATCCGGCGCAGGTACACGCTGTTCTGAAGGATCCGCATATCGGCACCATGGGTGTTTGTGTATTGGTGATGGTTTTGTTGTTGAAACTCGCTCTATTGCGCACGGCACTGGAAACTGGCTCCTTCTATTGGGCCGTGCTGGCCGCACCTATAGGCGCTCGGTTACTGGCGCAAATCTACATGCTCGTCACGCCCTACGCCCGCGCCGAGGGCATTGCAAGTCACATCGATCTGCGCCCCTATCAAATCATCATCATCGGCTTGGCATTGATTGCTTTGGTGATCACCATGTGGATGATGGGACGCCTCGCCGGTACCGCATTGATCGTCGCGCTGGCGCTGTGGCTGGTGCACTGGCAGGGACGCTGGTGGCGGCTCGTCGGTGGCTACACCGGTGACAGCGTCGGCGCACTTATCGAGGTGGCCGAGGTGCTCATCCTGCTGTTGATTGTGCTGTCTTGGTGAACACCGCCGTTATTGTGCTGGCGTTATTGCTGGATCATCTTCTCGGCGAGCCGCACCGTTTTCACCCCTTAGTTGGTTTTGGCGCTTGGGCCGCGAATTTGGAGCGCCGGTTCAACCGAGCGGCGCGCCCGGCGGGGTTGGTGATACGCGGTTTCTTCGCCTGGCTGCTGGCGGTGTTACCGGTGATGGCGCCACTGCTGGTGATTTATGTTGTGGCGGCAGATTTTCGCTGGCTGATGGACTTACTCTTCGGCTACCTGTGCATTGCTCGACGCAGCCTGCGGGAACATGTGCTCGCGGTGTACCAAGCGCTGGTGGCGGGTGATCTGGAGGCTGCCCGTATTGCCATTGGCCGTATTGTCAGCCGGGAGACCCAGGCGTTGGACGCGCCGGGGGTGCGCCGAGCGACAATCGAATCTGCCCTGGAAAACGGCTCCGATGCGATATTTGCCCCGGTGTTCTGGCTCGCTCTGGGCGGCGCGCCGGCGGTGGTGCTTTATCGACTGGTGAACACACTTGATGCCATGTGGGGGTATCGCAATCCACGCTACAACTACTTCGGTAGAGTCGCCGCCCGCAGTGACGACCTTCTCAACTGGGCGCCCGCCCGTCTCACCGCTTTAAGCTTTGCCATCCTTGGACAGTCGACCGCCGCTTTCCAGGCTTGGCGCGAGCAGGCCCCACAGTGCTCCAGCCCAAATGCGGGACCGGTGATGGCCTCCGGTGCCGGGGCATTGGGCGTGGTGGTCGGTGGGCCNNGCGCCTGACAATGGCGATCTGATCAAAGCTCTCGCACTGTTGGATCGCACTCTCGTTCTTTGGGTCGTGGTGATCGCCGCGATCTGGTTGGGTTGGCGTTTATGTTGGGTTGGGAATAGTCCATGGGTGAGTTAACTCTGCCGGAGCACGGTGGCGATCTGGCTTGGGCGCGGCGGCACTTCGGCGGCGATGGCGAAGACTGGTTGGATCTTTCCACCGGTATCAGCCCGTGGGCCTGGCCCGTACACGCCGTTCCGGTAGCGATCTGGCAGCGACTGCCGGACACCGATGATTCGGCCCTGCGCCGCGCCGCCGCAGAATTCTACGGCTGTGCCAGCGAGCACGTGCTGCCGGTTCCCGGCTCGCAATTTGCGATTTCCTGCTTACCGCGTATTGTCCCGCGCGGCATTGTGGCGCTGCCGAATCCCGGATTCGCNNTCTGCCGAGCAGGCAAGCCCCGCGCAGTTGCTGGAATGGCGTAGCCAGCTTGCTGCTCATAACGGACTTTTGGTGGTCGATGAAGCCTTCGCCGACTGCTACCCGCAAATATCCCTCGCGAAACACGCGCATTTATCCGCTCTGGTTATTCTGCGTTCCATGGGGAAATTTTTTGGTTTGGCGGGTGTGCGCCTGGGTTTTGTATTGACCTGTGCGGAAATCCTCACGCCATTACAGCACTGGTGTAATCCCTGGCAGATCAACCATCCCGCGCAATGGATTGGCACGCAAGCGCTGCGCGACCGCGACTGGCAAACCGGGCAGCGTCGACGCATAGCGCAACACTCCGCGCATATGCAGGAAATGCTGGGTGATTTTTTCCCCGCCGCCCACATTGGCGATGCAGGATTATTTTTGACTCTCAGCGATCCTTCTGTGTCTCTTTATCATCGCTTTATTGAATTTGCCAAGGCGCAGGTATTGCTGCGTTATGGCCGGAGCAATGCCGGTGAATGGTTGAGATTTGCGCTACCCGGTGACAATCTAGCGGCATTCCAACAACGTCTTGAATTTATTTTGCGAACCACAACATGAAAATTATAAATGGTGCTAGTAGAACACTCGCCAAATTTTTCCTCGTGCAAATGCACGCTATTTTTTCCGCAAACAAAAACCAGATCGGCAGGTTTTTGATTTGGACGGTAACCGCGTTGACCAGCGCGGTATGCCAAGCCGAAATATCCGTTACGGATTTTCTCGGGCGCACGGTGACCCTGGAAAAACCCGCCCAGCGCATTATCGCCCTGGCACCGCATATTGTGGAAAACATTTATTCCGCAGGCGCTGGCGACCGCTTGGTGGGTGCGGTGGATTATTGCGATTATCCGGAAGAGGCCAAAAAAATCCCTCGTGTGGGCGCCATCAGCGCTTACAGTTTGGAGGCAATAGTTGCGCTAAAGCCGGATCTGGTGGTGATGTGGAATTCCGGTCTCGGCGGCAAAAACCTGCCGAAATTTCTGGAGCTTGGTCTTACCGTCTATGCCAGTGATCCCAAAACGTTGGAGGACATTCCGCGCTCGATTCGCGACTATGGCGTCCTCACTGGGCAACAGGCCGTAGCCGATAAAAATGCTCAGGAATTTAGTGAGCGCTTGCATCAATTGCGCAAACAATATCGCGATCAAAAAACAGTGAGCGTCCTGTATCAGGTATGGAATCAACCTCTGCAAACCCTTAATGATGAGCACATCATCAGCGACGTTATCCGTCTGTGCGGCGGCACCAACGCCTTTGGCGACGCACCGACGATTGCGCCAAAAATCAGTATCGAATCCGTTATCACCCGCAACCCGCAAGCCATCATCGCCAGCGGCATGGGCGAGGAAAAACCGGAATGGCTGGACGACTGGAAAAAGTATCCGGGGCTCAGCGCTGTCAAAAACGGCAATCTCTTTTTCGTGCCGCCAGATATTATCCAGCGGCATACCGTTCGCATGCTGCAAGGCGCGGAGCGGATGTGTGAGGCACTGGAGGTGGCGAGGAAAGAAGGCGCGTCTGAACCCCCAAAGCAAAATCCGTAGCTGAACTGTTTGGATTGATTCTATGAACGAAAAAATAAACGAAGATGCATTAACGGCGTTAAAAATTGCCTTCACCTATATGCCCAAGGCCATAGAAGTGACGCGACATACCTATGGTGATCGCCACAAGGTTGTGCTGGAACATATCAATGCCGTCCGCGAAATTTTGCTGTTGAACGACATTGATCCTGAAGAAGTATATGCAGAGATTAATCCCGACCAATCACCAAATTCGACGTATTGACTTGTGATTGAGTATTGACTTGTGGTTGACGCATCGAATTGTGATAGATGTATTGGCGTGCCCTAGCGCAACCGGGTGATTTGCCAAGCCCAATGCGATTTTCCTTAATCGCGTGGAAGCCCGGCATCTAAAAAACGCAGGCAATTTGTAGTCAGTTCTGCAAACGCTTGCGGTGGAAAATGATTCAGATTTTGGCCGATATAAGCCAGCGCCGAGATTAAGTGATTGCGTGCATCAGCAGTGCGGCAACCTAGGATTTGGCAATGACGATTAATATGCTTTTGCAAAAATATTTTGGGGAGCTTCATCGACATGCCGATGCGAATTAAATCATAGAACGCATAGCCGTCGATCATGCCGCCTGGCCAGTCAATTACGACAAGTCGCGCAAACGGTAATTGTTTTGGACGGGTTTCCGGATCAGAAAATAAAATGTTCCCACGCCACAAATCTCCGTGCATGACAACGTGCCGCGGCTTCCACTGCGAAGAAGATATTTGTTGCAGTGCGGTATTTGCAGCGGCTTTCGCTTGCGGCGGTACCATGGACATCTGCACAAGGTTTTTCAGGGGATCTATAAAATTTTTATAAAGTTCTGTATCGGTGGGTTCTCTGGCCGTGGTTTCCGCAATTTGCGTAAGCCAGTCAATCACCAGTGGTCGAAGTGTGAGGTTGTGCAGGCGCGTAATGAGCCGTCCCGTTCCGAGCGGTTTGCAATAGGGCAGAACAGTGTAGGACCGTCCATGCAGCCAGCCCGTTGCTTTTGGCTCTAAAATAACGCGTGCTAAATCTGGTGTGAGATATTTTTTGATGGCAGCGGCTTTTGCCATGCCTTGGTCGACTAGTCGAGGTTCAACCTCCGATGCGACCAATACTACCGCTACGGGCTGCCCGCGACTGTTCATCACCAACAGCTTTTTAGTGTCGTCCGCGTTTGCTTTTGGGCCACAGAGATATTTGAGTTTTAGATCTTCGTGTTGCGGCAAAGCCCCGGATAACACGGGATTGAAGTGAGAGCGAAAGGTTTTGATATCAAAGTTCTGATAAGGAAAATCTGCTGTATTTCGTAGTTCGTCAGCAAATATTGTCATACTCGGTACTCAGCGCAATCGGTGAAACATAGAGACATAAAAAGTGCGTCTCAGCCTTATCGTGGCAATGGTCACACTTCTGCTGGTCAGGCTTTTTTATTTATTAACTTATTTATATTGAAATGCCGTCTCGTATTAGCGCAGGTCCGTCTATTTTTGCGCCAATGTTACAGTTATGTGACGGCGAGCTGCAAGCTGATGGGCCACAAATAAGAAGGATTAAGCCAAAAAATACCAAGGCTAAAAACTGGAAAATTGCCAAATCCATGCTATGTACTTTAGGCGGAGGGCTTAGTGGGGCTAAAGCAGAAGAGCGATAGCAGTAGTGCTATATCATTAGGAAGGGCGATATCAGTAGGTCTATAAAAGTAAAAAATATGAGTGCTTGGTGGTTTGAAGGAACAGACCTATATCATTTGAAACCGGAAAGGGGCGCTGGGCGCTTTTTGTTGCACGATAATTCCCTTGGCGGAAAAAATACCTTAAATTTTTTTAACCGTATAAATGACAAAGATATGTTCGAAGCGCCGCAAGGCGCCCGAACATTTTTGCTATTTCACATAAGCTTCGCTTATTTGAGAAAAATTAACAGGGATTGTCATATGGCCGGTGGGTTGATAGCTGTGAACTTGCAACTGGTCAGCGCCCAGTTCAGTAATACGTCCCTCGATGCTCCGACCGTTGGTAAGAAGAAGCAGGACTTCCGCGTTTAAATGATTGCGCAATTCTCCTACGGCAATTTGCGTTGGTGGTCGGTCGCCGCGGCGGCGAGGATCCGTTGAGTTGTTTCGTATCAGTGATGTTGCCACGGTTGGTGGCGCCTCAGTGGGCTTGGCGACGGAGGAAAAATCCAGCATGCCTATTTCGGCACCGTTTACCGCGAGTTTGGTACGGAATTGATACGGCAACATTTCCGGCGCAATTTCCCCAAGTTTGCTCAAGCTGAAATCATCCGCAGGTTTCATGCTCAGACGAAAGTGCTCAGGGTTTTCTAAGAAGCGGGAGTAACCGGTTAACAGGTTGTCGCCAGGAGCAAAGCCGAACTCCGCTAGGGTTTCCTTCCATGCGGCTAGATGATGTGCAAGATATTCCTTGTTCGACAGGCCTGTTTCTTTCGCGCAAAAATCTAAAATGCTGCTTACATATCCCGCATCTTTATAATCGACCACCATTTCGTTCAAACGAATATTGCCGGCAGCTGCACCCAAAGCCATAAAGTCGCGTGATGTCGCGTCGAGAGAAAAGTCCGCTTTTATAACCACCTCGTTCATTCCCTGCACAGTGGTTTTGCCTTCCAGTTCCAGCCACTGTCCCTCATTCATCAGCCGATATTCCGTGATGGAATCCACTTTCACCAACTCGCCGAATCCCATTGCGGCTATGTCGCCGTCCGAGAATAATTTGCGTCCACCGCAACCAGCGGTCAGAAGGGACTCATTCATTTCGCTGGCCAGTGTGTTCATTTGTCGGTAGGCATCTCCGCCGACGGGAATTGTGATGCCCTCCAAGGCGAGTGCCAATTGTTCTGGCAGACGTTTTTTGCGGATGTCCGCCGCGAGTTTGTGAATGCCGAAGATTCCGTCGGTGCGCAGAGCAACACGGTCGAGGCTAATGCTCTCTGCCTGCCCCGGCACCATCAAGCGGACTCGGTCAATTTCGACATCGCCACCGAAGGTAATGGCAACATCGCTGTATTCCAGATAGCCACCCATGGTGCGCATCATGCTAGCGGCGCTGTCTAATTGCTTTTCTACTTGGTGGAGGTAGTAATAATTGGCTCCAGTCGTTGCCAGCCCGATGACGACAACACCTGCTAAAACCCTTTTCATGGAGGCTCCTATATTGTTGTTTTTGTTTTCAATCGTTGTTGTGCAAACGTTATTTTTGTGGTGTTGCTTCGTTTAGCTTAGCTGCTTTCAAGATGAGGTGGTATTCGGCGATAAAAAGAGGGGCAAGACACAGGGCCCGGAGGCCCTAGGCAGATGAGATTCTTATAGCTCGCGGCAATCGTTGGGGATATCCAGCTCGGGCATTTTATAGGGACGGGCCTGCTTGATGATCAGTTGCCGCTCCGGCCCATGAAATTTGAATTCGCTTTCCATGGTAAACCAGCGGTTTTGCCGTTGCGGATCCAGCACGGTGCGGAAATGATTTTGGATAGTATCCATGGAGCAGGCGAGAGCGCGTACTTCACTTTGGTTGATCACCCTTTGATCCACCAGGCTGCTGTAACTATGGTAGGTGAGCGTCGGTGTGCGCGGCGGCCATTGATAAATCAATTGTTCGGTAATCACGCCGGGCGCCGGATTGGTCACGCTGGCCTCGCCTGCCTGGCTGTTGAAATAGTATTGGTCGGTGCGCGTGGGATCGAGAATATTGCGGGCCACCGCAACGCCGTTGGCGCGTTCATTTGGGAACGCATAATGGACAAGAATTGCCATCGCCACCGATGCCTGATCCACATTGGCATTGATGCGCTCTTCCACCGCTCGCAAATTCCACAGGCTCGCCCATACGGTACGCATAGCGTGGTCCACCGGTTTGTCTTTATCGTCCAGCTCTGCACTGATGGATTCATAAAGCCCAGCCCCGTTAAATTGCTCCAAATCCTCGGTATTACTGCTGCTGCGAAAACGCACGGATTTGTTGCCAAACCGCTCGCTCACCCATTGCGTAACTTCGCTGAGCAGCGTCGCGTCCACCGGATGTTGGAGGATCATTTGCCGCAAAGCCTGCAAGGTGATTTTGCGGTATTCCAAATCAGTGAGAAATAATTCGTCCGCCAACAACGTATCCACATAATCCTGCGCGCCGCTGCTTTCCATGTGAGCGAGGTAGTGTGACATGGGAACGGCGAAGGCTTTTTCCGGTACTGCAAAAGAAGCGCCTTCGAGGCAAGCAGAATTCAGTTGATCAACCTTAAACAATTCTGCCAGTTGCGCCGCTTTTGCGCCGACTGTGGGAAGGTCCTCAATCGTGGCATTCTGCAGGTCGATTAGTTGGGTGGTCTGGCTGTCCAGTCGCGGGATTAAAATCTCTCCGCCGGTTTGTTGCTGTTGCCAAAATTCCTGCGCCTCTTCCAGTGTCGCCAGGCGCAATTGATAACCGCCTTCGTCCACTTGGAGCCTCACTAACTTGCCTAATAAATTTTGTATGTCCGGCCGTTTGCTGGCGTTGGGTAGCGCCATATTTGGTGTGTTGCGGCTTTGGCTGAGAATATTCACATGGGCGAGAGGAGTTTGAAACGCTTCGGTAATCAGGCCGCCGACAAAATCAATATCGTTGGGCACATCATTGGTGATGACGATGACTCGATTGCCGAGCAACGCATCATCTAGTTCGTCCGTTGGCACATAGGTTAGCGTGCCGTAAGCCACACCGGGGGTGAGGCCTTGAAAAACGATATTCGCATAGGGGGCTTTGGGGCCAACAATCGGTAAAGTCCCTTCAATTGCGCGAACGCGAGTAACTTGCTGCGCATTTTGCGGCCGCAGTGACCAGAGCAGCGGTTGGTCGGTAAAAGCTGTCACTGTGTAAAACGCGTCGCGCATTTGTGTGGCGGTGATCGCGTCGCCGAAGGTAAATTCCACGTTGCGCAGATCGGCGTGGGGGTGGCGTGTAAGGGTGCCCAAGTGATAGCGACGGTTCGTGCTGCTGTTGTAATTCTCAATGGAAAAACGTGACCATCCCTGATTAAAAAGCTGATTTTCTAAATCGTCGCAGCGATTGAGCGGCGGGTCCATATCAATAATTTCGCGCACGAAGGTGTAATGCAGTGGCCAATCCCGCGCCGCGAGCAAATGCACGGCATTCTGATTATCCAGATCAATCACAAATTTCACCGACTGTTCGCTGCTTTGTCCGCTGCCGGCGGCGAGATTTGCAAAATCGCTAGGGGTGTAAAGTCCGCGCACGCGATTGCCAATAGCGCGGCTGGGGGTGGAGTCACATTCGCCGTCGAGATTGGCTGTTTGATTGTCGCAAAATCGCAGGCGAAACGGATGGCTGGTGGCGCGAGTCAGTGCGCGGTTTTGCGGCCAGTGCATAAAGGGCACAATGTCCACTGGCGCCTGTGTTTGTCGGTCGAATAAAACCGCTACGCCTTCATTAAAAGTCTGCTGATTGATGGCTGCCAGCTGACCCTCGGTGAGATCCAGTGCGAACACCTCACCTGGCGCCAAGCTGAGCGATGGCAGGTCAATCGCATTATCTGCAGCGAACGTCGGTAGACCTGCAGTGGGCGGGTAAGCGGCAAGTACCAAACGATAATCCGCCGTATTAACCACGGAGGCGGAAAAGTTTTTCACCTCGATAAACCGCGCAGGCAAAATGGCCAGCTCATTAATGCCGAGGCTCGCTGGCGCCAGCGCCGGCCACTGGGACTGAGGAAATGGCGCAAAGATGAGATCGTCCTCCAGCGGAGGAATACTATTGGGGCCGCACTCGGCGCCATTGCTTTTGCCGGGGGTTGCGTAGCGGCAGCGGGCGAAATCGCCACTGCCGGAGGGAAAGCGGCTGTAGGACTGGTTAGTTTCCAGCGCCGGTAAGTTGATTTGCTGAACAATGTCGCCATCCGCGTTGCGCAATATCACCTGATCGCCGGAAGCGCTGAGTTTGAATGGCAGATGGTTGGCGCCGCGATCCGGATCATCGTCCGCCCAGAGTTGGATAAAAGCACCGGGCGCCAGCGCTACATCCGGCAGGGAAATAAATGGGCTGCCGCTGTCGGCAATCGCATAATCCCGCAAATTGATCGACGAGTTTCCCGTATTCGTCAGCTCGATCCAATCTTCTGGTTGACCGGTTTCATCAATGGCGACGCCGTCGTTGGAGGAAACCACCTCATTCACAATCAGATCGTTTTCTTTGCCTGGGTTATCCGGTTCATTACAGCCGGTTATCAACATAAGCAGGCAGCCACTAATGGCGATTTTAATTGGATTCATCTGACGTTCCTTCCGGGTGGTTGGCGGCGGTAGGGCATGAACCTAAGGCACCGTTAACGGAATATACAGCAGGCGGCTGTGAGAAATTGTAAAGCCGGTCAAGACTTCACAAGACAACAGAGACGTGGCGCGTGGATCGCTTGTTCATGGGTACCGTCGGTGCTAGCGTACGGAACGCCAACGTCATCACATAGGGATCAAGGAGAGGGTGTAATGGTCGACTTCACGTTCAATGGTTATCGAATTGATGTCAAAGGGGGTGGCAGCTATGCCGCCAATCTGACGGGTGTTAACAACCGCGTTTATATGGCAGAAGGTGAATATCGCGTAGCAGCGGACGGCGCTGCATTGAAATTCCCGCGGAATGTCGCGGGAGCCCGACAAGGGGTTTGCCGACCGCAGCAGCAAACGCTGAATCAATCCCATTTGTTTACGATGCGGCCGACGAATTTGTTGTACAGCCCGCTGATTTTCGAAACCTATCTCTACGATTTTCATGCGACTCCGATTCTGGGGATCCAGACTGAACAGAGCTTTTTTATTTGCCTTGACCACTCGCATACTTTCAGTCGTGCAAGGGAATACTCATTGAAAATCCTCTACGCGGTACCGTGGATGAAAACTGCATTGCAGGAACTCGGCCAAAAAGAACTCAGTGGCAGCAAAGCGAATCCTCGTATTCTCGAATATTTCAAGTCATCCAAGTTTTGGGGCAAAGACGATACGGGCGGCGCAAATGCCTGGTGCGCATCCTTCACTTCCTGGGTGATGCAGCAGCATGGATACACACCACCCGCAAACGCGTTTCGCGCGAAAGCATGGGAGAATTTCGGCAAAGTCATTGAAAAGCCAATCTATGGTGCAATCGGCATTAAAAGCCGGACCGGCGGTGGCCACGTGGCATTTGTCGTGGGACAAAGCGCAGACGGGCAGCACCTCTATATGCTCGGCGGTAACCAGTCGGATGAGGTCAATGTAAGCCGCTATGCCAGAAATGTATGGAGCACATTCGTTGTGCCATCCGACTACGATGCCTCCCTTGATACTTTGCCCGTGTACAACAAAGCCGCAACGAGCGCGGATAGAGAAGATTAATATGCAATTTATGCTTAAGCATAAAATCGTTCGCCTGATTTTATGTATCTGTGTGCTTACTTCATGTGACCGCTCGAATTCACAGAGCGTCGACGACAATCCATCAGAGCTGGAAAGCTTTTTGATCCATGGAGTTAACAATACCCCCTATGCGGCGCTGATTCGTAATATTCGTTCGACGGTTGAACCTCTCCCAGATGCAGACACGTCGGACGATTACGCACTGGAGCGGTGGACGTTTACTGCTGAGGTCTTGGAGACCTTTCGTGGTACAACCACTAAGACCGTTCACTACACGGTCGATACTGAAAAAGGAGAGTCGCCGAATTTTGGTGAGGCCCCCTTTATCATCTTACTGTGCCAGTCACCCGAGGGGTTTTATTGGCCTGGAGTTGGCTTTAACTTCCCGGCAGGTGAGCGGGAGAAAACCATTGTGCAGTCCGCGGCTCACAAAACGGAGAAAAAGCAGCAATCTTTCGCAGAGTGCGAAT
>DJFQ01000199.1:11864-15311 GCA_002432095.1 Marinagarivorans sp. UBA5868
GGCGATTGCCGATGCTGCACCGGCTCCGGGCCGTTGCGAGTGATGACGTAATCCACCCAATCGCCGCGTTTCAGCTGTATTCCCTGCCATTCCATAAGCTTGCGTGCCGCCTGCACATGTGGTGGCACATTTTTTTGATACTCACGGACGTGTCGGCGCAGACGTTTGTGATAAATCAGGTCATGGTCGCGCTCACCCGCCAGCACCGCCTCCGTTGTGGCGCGAACAAAATCCCGGTAATCCTCGCCGGCGAATACCTTGCGATAAAGCTCCATCTGAAAATCCCTCGCCAGTGCAGTCCAGTCCGTGCGCACGTTCTCCAGCCCTTTGAATACCACCGTGTCTTTTCCATCTTTTTCGACTACGCCGGCATACCGCTTTTTCGAGCCTTGGTCTGAACCGCGCATAGTGGGCATCAGAAATTGTTTGTAGTGGGTTTCAAATTGAATTTCCAGGGCGCTCTCTAAATTAAATTCCTTTGCTATTCGTGTGCACCACCATTGATTAAGGCCGTCCGCAAGACGGCGGCCAATTTGTCGGCATTCATCGACGGTATTAATTTGTTCGGTACGCCCTTGCTCCAGCCAGACAAACAGTGAATCGGTATCGCCATAAATAACGGTAAATCCCTGCTGCTCAATCCAATCGCGGCTGTGTTGAATAATCTGGTGCCCGCGCAGCGTAATCGAACTGCACACACGCGGATCGAAAAAACGACAACCGGTGGAGCCGAGCACACCGTAAAACGAATTCATGATGATTTTTATCGCATGGGAAAGCGGCGCATTGCGTTCGGCTTTTGCGCGGTCGCGGGCGGAGGAAAGGTTTTCGATGATTTGCGGCAGGATATGCCCTTCCCGCGCAAAATAAGCGCCGTTAAATCCCGCCACCGTCTGTTGTTGATTTAACGCTTGATGCTGCGCGAGCCAAAAGCCGCAGGGGTCGATCAGAAATGTACGGATAATGCTCGGGTACAGACTTTTAAAATCCAACACCAAAACATTGTGGTAAATCCCCGGTTTGGAATCCATCACATAACCGCCGGGGCTGACAATGTCCGATTGCAGCTCACCGAGATTGGGCGCGATATAACCGCGGCGGTGTAAGCGCGGGAGGTACGAATATTCGAACGCCGCCACAGAGCCGCCGCTTCGATCCAGCGCAAGCCCCGTCAATTGGCTACGCTCCACAGCAAAATACAGCAGGTTCTGCTGGCTGAATATGTCCCACACCAATTTGCAATCTTGCAAGTTATAGGCAGCGAGAGACGGTTTGTCTGTGCGGAATAAATGCGTAATGTCGTGACCGCGCTGGGAACCTTTTAGCAGTTTGCCGTCCTTGAGCAACGTTTGGGAAACATGCTCTAGTGAATAACTGGTGAATATATGATTGGCGGCTTTTAACAGCTCAATGCCGTCCAGTGCGACTCGTCCGGGAATACTGATATGGCGTCGCCCGGTTTCCTCTTCCTGTCGCCAATGTACCGACTGCTCGCCGCGCGCTATTGCAAATTTAAGCCCCAGTTTTTTGCAAATAGTGTCGAGCACCCATAAATCGAATTGCACCACGCTCCAGCCGATAAGCACGTCCGGGTCGTAAGTGTTTAGCCAACTGAAAAAGCAGGTAAGGCAGTCTTTGGCATCCGTGCAATAGCGCACACCTTCCGAAGAATTTCCCGCGCCCACCATAAAGACCGTTTGCACCTGCTCACACCAGATGCCGATGGAATAGAGTTCGGCGGCGTCCATGGAGGTTTCGATATCGACGGAGACCATCTTGAGTCGCGGGCGGTACTCCGAGGGTCCTATCGTCGGATTCAGCAGTGGCCCGGAGATAGGCGACTGGTCATGAAAACCGAGTTGAGCGCCGGCAGTAACAAACCGCTCCATCAAATATCGCTCCGGTGGTTTCACATCGACTTCCCAGCAGAGGAGGGATGCCTGCTCCAGTAATTGTTGCGCTTCCCGGGCAATGCGCTGGGTGCGGCAGTAGATCGCGTTCACCGGTAGATTGTGGAAAGTGCGCAACGAAACTTCGGCCATGCGCCAGTTCCGCAGATTGCATAGGGAGCTTGTCACCATTTCGGCCTGCTCCCTCAATACAAAAAACACGACTTCCTGCTGGGTGACCGAGGTCCATATCGGCCCGTTTTCCGTCGCCCACCACAAATCCAATACCACGCCGTTAGCGGTGTCGCGCCAGTGGCGGGTTAATAAAAATGCTTGAAGATGGGTCATGGAGCTGCCGGTTTCACTGCAAGAAAACAACGGTGGATTTTAGCAGCAATGCCAATAGCGGTTGGATGTAAATACAGTATGAAAAGAGCGTAGGGAAGGGAGGGTGTGGTGGGGAAGCCGGCATCCTTGCCGGCGGAAAAGGCACTTACGGTTGTGGCTGACGCAGGGCGCGGCGTTCGATCAGTTCCTTTTCGATGTTTTTCATGATTTTGTCGTCGAGCGGATACCAAAAGACAAAAAGGGTGCCGAGTACGCCGATCAATACGGGTATACCACTCATCAACAGCACCATGCCGGGTACAGCGCCCGCGATGGCTACCTGCGAGGTGGCGTCATAGCCGTATAAAGTGAGTACGATCAACACCATGGCACCGGCAAAACCGTGCCCGGTTTTGTTGATAAAGGTACCGGCTGAATAGATAAGACCGGTGGCGCGCCGCTGGTTGCGCCATTCGGAATAATCCACCGTATCGCCCAACATGCTGAAGAACAGTACGGGCATCATCCCGGCAAAAAACTCACCGATGATCGCCAAGCCCATCAATAAGGTAATTTGGTCGGCTTTGATGAAATAGATCGCACCATTAAAAACCCCTCCGAGCACAAAAGCCGCAATCATCAAAGTGCGTTTGTTGAAATGCTTGGACAGCCATCCGGTTGCGATCGCGGCGATTAGGGAGGCGACCAGTGTGAAGAGGAAATAGTAGCCAATCAAATCGCTGCGATTGAGGTAGTACTTGAAGTAGTAAGCCGCGGCGCTGGGACGTACTACGGTGAACAATCCGAACATAATGCCCACCGCGAGAAGGATGAGCCACGGGCGGTTGGTCAGCAAATCGGCCAAATCCTTCTGCGTGTTGGTGAGGGTTTCCCGGGGTCGGCTGATGAGTTTATTACGCAGGAAAACCGCGAATCCGAAGCTGCCTAACATCGCGGCGGCGGCAATGTATTTGTAGGTGGACGGCCAATCTTCCATCGCCAGGCTGATGATAAATATGCTGATACCGAATACCGGGACCAGGATAACCGGCAGATTGCAGAACAGATCTTTCATTTCATCTTTGAACGTGCCGTTTATCTGCGCCGGCGGTTTGATGCGCTCTTTGGTGGTTTTGTAGGTGATGAACAGCAAGATCATCAACAGTACCGCGAATATCAGCATAGTGCGTTGATAGCCCAAGGCCTCACTGCCGTTGCCGAGGGTTTCCAC
>DJFQ01000059.1:0-5786 GCA_002432095.1 Marinagarivorans sp. UBA5868
GCAACGAACATCCCTGCAAACCACAGCACGGCCATCAATCGACAAATCGAAAAACTAGGCCCGTGGTTCCAAAACATTCATTTGCCAGATGGCGAACAGACGGCGCCGGAACATTTTTTGGGCGATTTTCCAGGGTTTAAATGGCAACAGATTTCACCTTATCTGCCGCAGGACATGTCAGGCATGCAGGTGTTGGATATCGGTTGTAACGCCGGTTATTACAGTTTTGAACTCGCCCGGCGCGGCGCGCAGGTGACGGCGATCGACATTGACGAGCACTATTTACGTCAGGCGCGTTGGGCCGCCGAAACGCTGGATTTAAAGGACAAAATCGAATTTCGTCGCGCCGCGATTTATCAGTTGATTTACGACGCGGATATGTATGATCTGGTGTGGTTCACCGGGGTGATGTACCACCTGCGCTATCCGATGCTGGCGCTGGACATTGTGCGCAACTGCTGTCGCGGCAGCATGGTTTTTCAGACCATGACGCTACCGGGCGAAACGGTTTACGAAGCCGCTCCTAACTACGATCCAAACCAACTCGACATTATGAATCACCCAGGCTGGCCGAAAATGGCGTTTATTGAACACCAGGTTGCCAACGATCCGTCGAATTGGTGGGCGCCTAATCATGCTTGCATCGGCGCCATGTTGCGCTCTGCTGGCTTCTGCAATATTCAAAACATCGCCGAGGAGATTTATACCTGCCAAGTCGCAGAATCTATGCCGCAAATTGCAATTAACGAACTCCAGTCAATCCTGGAGTCAAAGCATTGAACGGCACACATTCATTTGTCAGGAGCCAAAACCATGGTTTACGAAACTGAAAATAAAACCCGTGAGAGACATCCGGTGCGGCGCGGTAAATATAAGGTTCATCGCGATAAGCCAACAAAAGTTGCGCAGCGCCAAACAGAAGATCAGGCGGTGGATGAAGCGGTTGAAGAGTCCTTTCCTGCGAGCGATCCGCCGTCCTGGAGCCCAACCTCCGCCGGCAGCAGCAGCGATAAATCACGTAACCACTGAGTGTTCGCTCAGTTTCGTTGTCGATATCCTGTATTT
The DNA here is from genome assembly GCA_002432095.1 of Marinagarivorans sp. UBA5868. Classification (GTDB taxonomy): domain Bacteria; phylum Pseudomonadota; class Gammaproteobacteria; order Pseudomonadales; family Cellvibrionaceae; genus UBA5868. Next base: position 1,066 of record DJFQ01000059.1, read on the forward strand.
ATTTGATGGCTTCTTCGGAAGCCATTTCTTTATCTGTCTCACCTGCCGCGTGGATAGCCTGAAACCAGAGGTTGAAATCAGTACAATGCGCCGCTCTTTCGCATTCAAAAAAGCGGCTGCCTTATGTACCGATGTCTTTTCCTTACTTTTCTGTGTTTTGTCTCCGCCTGCAACAACCGCACAGAGCTGACCAAATTCTCCGGCTTTGCCCAGGGCACCACTTACAACATCACTTACGTGGCGCCGGAAGGCGTCGATACTGCAGCGGTGCAAGCAGCGGTTCAGCAGGAATTCGACCGCATCGATAAAGCACTTTCCAATTACCGCGACGACTCCGCCATCGAACAATTCAACGCGCAAAAAACCACCGACCCGCTGAAGGTGGATGCGGAATTAATGCGGCTGGTGAAAGTGGCCCGCCAAATTCATCAGGCCAGCGGCGGTTGTTACGATCTGACGATAAAACCCTTATTCGATTTATGGGGATTTAAGAAAGACGTCTTTGCCCCGCCCAGCGCAGAGGCACTGGCGCAAACTTTGGCGGAGGTGGGCATGGACAAGTTGGAGGTCGCCGGCGATAACCAGCTGCGCAAAACCCTGCCGGAGCTGCGCATTGATATTTCCTCCATCGGTCAGGGTTATACGGTGGAACGCATGGCGCAAATTCTGGAGGACACTGGAGTCGAGCACTACTTGGTAGAAATTGGCGGCGAACTGAAAATCCGCGGACGAAAACCCGATGGCAAACCCTGGCGCATTGCCTTGGAAAAACCTCTGCCCGGCGAGCGTCGCATGCACAAAATCGTGTCGTTCGACAGCGGCGAACCCATGGCGCTGATGGCCTCGGGCACTTATCGCCACTACTTTGACGAGGATGGCAAACGCTATAGCCATATCCTCGACGCTCGCAGTGGCAAACCCATAGAACACAACACAGTATCCGTGGCAATTCTGCACCCGGACCCGACGCTGGCAGATGCCTGGTCCACCGCCCTACTCTGTCTGGGCACCGAGCAAGGATTGCTCGCCGCCGATAAAGCCGGGCTTGCCGCTTTATTTATCGACCAGCAGGACGATGAGCTGATCGAACACCCGAGCCGGGCCATGAGCGCGATTCAAGGCGTCAGTTTTCCGGAACGCTGAAGCGAACAGCGGTGTTGGCTGAATCAACGCTAGGCGATTCGTCTTTGGCGGCCTACAATCCCAGCATCTCTGGCAACAAACAATTCCGCTCCCGCATGTTTAAGCCCTCCCATAAAAATCGGCGGTCCTTCGCCATCGTGATGTTGCTCATGGTGGTGTGGCAGTGCTGGTTTGTGGCGGTAGAGGCAAGCGAACAATTTCATCTGCCGGCGGAACAGGACAGCCATCACTTAGCGGCTCATGAGCCCGAACCAAAGCCAAACTGCCTAAACGTGGGCTGCTCCGGTCACGGTCTTGATGCCGCAAGTTCCACTGGCGATTCCTGCGATCACTGTTGCGCCTGCCAAGGCCACGGTGCCCACATTTCCATTCACACCAAGGCTTTTGGGCTGGCAATTGCGCCTCCACGCAGCCAACCAATCGCCGAACTGCCCGGTTTTTGCTCACGCTATCCCGCCACAATTTACCGCCCTCCCATCGTCTGATCCTCGCTCTGTTTCACCCTTAGAACAGCTGTAACCGCTTAATACTTGTTACACAGGATCATCACATGGGAATTTTTACCCGTTTGCGCCGGTGCTGTTTGCGCACCGCGTTTTTGTGGACCTTGGTATCCGCATTGTTGCTGCCACTCACCACGGTGGCCGCATCATCGTCGCCCGAACTTACTTTGGCCGAGGCATCCCGACTTGTCGTGCAGCGCAACCCGGAATTGCAGGTCTTCCAATGGCGCTTGCAAGCGGTCGAAGCACGCAGAGAAAGCGCGGCGCTTAACCCCGCTTATGAAATCGCGATTGAGGCGGAAAATATACTCGGCAGCGACGAGTTCTCCAGCACCGAAAATGCGGAGTGGACGCTCTCCCTCGGGTCTTTGATTGAGCTGGGAGGCAAACGCCGCGCGCGCATGGTATTGGCCGACTCCCGCTATGCGGTGGCACAGGCGGAGCGGGAGGCTCGCGCTTTGGATGCATTGGCCGAAGTGACGCAGACCTTTATTGCGGCATTGGCGGTGCAGGAAAAGCAGCGGGTTGCCGCCGAAGCAATGCAACTCGCGCAAACGTCGCTGGATTTGGTCAGCGAGCGGGTTAAGCGCGGTGCCGCGCCGGATGCGGAGCGACTGCGTGCGCAAGCAGCTTTGACCCAAACGCAATTAAGCGCGCGCGCCCTGGCCGCGGAATTGACGAGCCACAAACTTACCCTCGCTACTTTGTGGGGCGCGGAAAAGGCGGAATTTTCCACTCTGGCAGGCAATCTCTATCCGACCGCGCAAGCGCCGGATTTTAGTGTGCTCTTCGAGCGCGCCGCCGACTCACCCGCGCTAATGGTTTTTGCCAGTGAATCCCGCCTGCGCAATGCCGAACTCGCCCTCGCCCGCAGCCAGTCCAGCGCCGACGTTCAATGGAGCTTGGGCGTGCGGCGTTTTGAAGCAAGTGGCGCGGCGGCACTGACCGCGGGCGTGTCTATGCCCTTGTCCTCCAACCGCCGAAATCGCGGAGAGGTACAAGCCGCGCTGGCCCAGCAGCAGCTGACCGAAGCTGACCGCGACGCGACCCTCCTCGCCGTGCGTGCCCGCTTGTTCGCCGCCTGGCAAACCTATCAACACAGCACAGCGGCGGCGCAACAGATGCGCGACGAAGTATTGCCCATACTCAACCAAGCGCTGCAGCAAACCCGCCAGGCCTACGAACAAGGCCGCTATAGCTACGCGGAGTGGATGGCGGCTCAGCGCGAGTTGCTCGACGCGCGCCTGACGCTTATCGACACCGCCACCACCGCACTTTTAAACCAGGCGCTTATTGAACAATTGACGGCAGAGCCATTGGCGGCTGCGGTCGAGCCAACTTCATTGCAGGACAGACCATGAACATCTTTCTCAAGCTGTTTTTTTCAACCACGCTGCTGTTGTTAACCACGCTAGTGTTTAGCGGTGGGCAAATAGTTAGCGGTGGGCAATTGGCGCATGCCTCCAGCGATCACGGGCATCACGATCACGACGAGCATGACCATCACGACGACCACGAAGAAGAAGCCAAAGGCCCCCACGGTGGCCGATTGTTGCAGGACGGTGATGTCACGGTGGAGCTAGCGATCTACGAACGCGGCATACCGCCGGAGTACCGCGCCTGGATCACCCACGACGGCGAGCCGGTGGAACAGGCGGAGCTGACGGTGCTATTGACCCGGCTCGGCGGACGCGAGGATCGCTTTGTGTTTTCCCGGCTGGAGGATTACTGGCGCGGTGACGGCGTGGTGGAAGAACCTCACTCCTTTGATGTGGCTATCGAGCTGACATATCAGGGTGAGACCCACCGCTGGCAATGGGAATCCTATGAAGGTCGCGTGCAGATCGCCGCAGGCATAGCCGAGGAAGCCGGCGTCCGCACCGCAATCGCCGGTCCGGGCATCCTCGAACAGCTGATTCCGCTCTATGGCCGACTGGTAACGCCGCCCCATCAAACCGCCCGGCTGCGGGCGCGCTTTCCCGGAGTGGTGACCGCCGTCAACGCGACTGTGGGCGATGCGGTGACGCGTGGCGATGTGTTAGCACTGATCGAATCCAATGAAAGCCTGCAAACCTACTCCCTGCGGGCGCCGCTGGATGGTGTGGTGCAAAGCCGCGCGGTTAACGTCGGCGAAGTCACCGGCGGCGAACCGCTGTTCGTGGTGATGGATATCCGCCAGCTGTGGGCGGAGTTCAAGGTATTCCCGGATCAGCGCCACAGCATCAAAACCGGTCAGGACATCCACATCCGCCACGGCGATCACCGCCACACCAGCCCGATCCTCAGCATCAACCCCGGCCCTGACGAAAAACCCTATGTGCTGGCGAGGGCGGCGCTGCCAAACATCGATCAACACGCGGTGGCGGGCGATTTGGTGCAAGGCGCAGCGGTGATTGAAAACCTAGAACTGCCACTGCTGGTGGACAAGCGCGCGTTGCAGAGTTTTCGCGACTGGACGGTGGTGTTTATCCAGGTGGGTGACATCTATGAGATCCGCCCGTTGACGCTCGGGCGCAGCAATAACCAATTTGTAGAGGTACTGGAGGGACTGCAAACAGGCGACCGTTACGTGGTGGAGAACAGCTACCTGATCAAAGCCGATATCGAAAAATCCGCCGCCGCCCACGACCATTGAGGAGTCCGCATGATTAACGCACTCGTGCGCTTCTCCATCGAGCGGCGCTACCTGATATTGAGTTTGATGCTGGCGGTCATCGCTGCCGGTATCTGGAGCTACCAACACCTGCCCATAGACGCGGTGCCGGACATCACCAATGTGCAGGTACAGATCAATACCGAAGCGCCGGGTTATTCGCCTTTGGAGGCCGAGCAGCGCATCACCTTCCCGGTAGAAACCGCTCTCTACGGTCTGCCGGAACTGGAATACACCCGTTCGCTGTCGCGTTACGGCCTATCGCAAGTGACGGTGGTATTTCGTGAGGGCACCGACATCTACCACGCCCGCAATCTGGTTGACGAGCGACTTTCAGCCATCAAAAGCGCGCTACCGGAGGGGCTGGAACCGGAGATGGGACCCATAGCGACGGGGCTGGGGGAAATTTTTGTGTACACCGT
>DJFQ01000059.1:5917-6317 GCA_002432095.1 Marinagarivorans sp. UBA5868
GCAGATGGGCGTCACTCTGGAACATCTGGTCACCGCGCTGGAGCGCAATAACGACAGCCGCGGCGCGGGCTATATCGAGCGCAATGGCCAACAGTTGCTGGTGCGCTCGCCCGGACAACTGACGGGCATCGAGGACATTGAACAGGTGGTGGTTGGACGGTTTGGTTCTGCACCAGTGAAGGTGCGGGATGTGGCGGAAGTGGCCATCGGCAAAGAGCTGCGCACGGGCGCCGCCACCCGCGATGGCAAGGAGACCGTGATGGGCACCGCGATGATGCTGGTAGGTGAAAATTCGCGGCTGGTGGCCCTGGCATTGGCGGAAAAACTTGAACAAATCAGACCCTCGCTGCCCGAGGGAATCCGGGTGGAAGCGGTATACGACCGCACCACCCTGGTAGAC
>DJFQ01000028.1:0-1535 GCA_002432095.1 Marinagarivorans sp. UBA5868
GAGAATATGATCGATAAATTCCTTCACCTCGCGGCCGCGTTCGCCGATCAGCCCTACCACTACCACGTCGGCCACGGTGTATTTGGTCATCATGCCTAACAACACACTTTTACCAACACCGCTGCCGGCAAACAGGCCAATACGCTGACCTTTGCCCACCGTTAATAACCCGTTAATTGCACGTATGCCCACATCCAGCGGCTGGTCGATAGGATGGCGATGCAGAGGATTAATGGCGGCGGGATTGAGGCCGACAGAGGTTTCGCCTTTAAGCGGCCCTTTGCCATCCAGCGGTACGCCCAACCCGTTGATGATGCGTCCAAGACATTCTTTGCCCATGACCAGCCCTTTGCTGCTGTCCACCGGCACTACCAGGGCGCCCGGCTGCAAACCGTCAAATTTTTGAATGGGCATTAGAAATGTTTTGTCTTCAGTGAAACCCACAACTTCGGCGTCCACCGCTTTGCCGTGAGGCAGAATCACCCGGCACTGTTGACCTACCGATGCCCGCAACCCCACGGCCTCCAGTGTTAAGCCCACCATCCGGGTGAGTCGTCCGCTGGCGACGGGTGGCGCATCCAGCAGGGAAAACCGTCGGTAGCGCGCCAAACGCTGATCAAGAGTGCGGCGTTCAGACATGTTCATCATCCGCCGACGCGTCGAAATTAAATGGCGCCTCGATCTCCTCCGGTGGTGACTGAGAAGGTTCAGCAACCGGAGCGGGCGGAGGTGTGTAATCGGCCACGGGGCTTTCTTCCCCATTGTTCAAATCACCGAGAAAATTCGCTTGTTCCAACATCAGCCGCAGACGCTGTTCAACGGAATAATCCACCAGACTTTGGTCCGTCTCCAAACGCACGCCGCCGCGACTCATTTTGGCGTCCGCGTAAAACGTCCAATTGCGGCCGAGATGAGCAAACGCCTCGTGGGCCAGCTCCACATCGTCCGGGTGCAAAAAAATTCGGATATTTTTCGCGCCTGCAGGCAGTGTGCCGATGGCGCGCTCTACCAGATGAAACAAGCTGGAAGGATCGTCGGTGAGTTCGCGATTGAGTAGATGTTTGGCTAGGTGTACGGCCATATCGAGGACAATATTTTCCAACCGGTTATCCTGGGTTGCGAGCGGGTCCAACAGCGCATCGGCAATTTGCTGAAAACGCTTTTTTTGTTCTTCCAGGCCGGCTTTAATTTCGCTGTAGGCCTTTTGCTCGCCTTTCATCAAGCCCTTTTTTTCACCTTCCGCATAACCTTTTTGTACGCCTTCCTGATAACCGCGCTCGCGTCCTTCTTCCTCCGCCTGAGTTGCGATTTGTTGCAATTGTTCAGCCGTGAGTGGTTTTATTTTGGCCGCGGGGACCTCTTCAATAATTTCCGTGCCGGTTTTTTTGTCGTCTCGACCTTTGTTTTCCTCACGGGAGCCAGGCTTTTTTACCGAGGGCACCACTTTACCGTTGTTGAGCGCAGGCAGAGACCAGACCTTGGCGGTCTCGATTTCTTCAAACGGAATTCGATTAACGAATTTATTGTCGGTCATG
>DJFQ01000028.1:1561-4396 GCA_002432095.1 Marinagarivorans sp. UBA5868
TCCGCCATACGACGGGCAATGGTGAGAATTTCTTTTTGCGCCGCTTCCACTTCGGAAACTCGAACCGGCCCTTTGGCATCAAGGTCGTCGCGCAACAATTCTGCCGCACGCTTGGACATATTTTTGAAGATTTTTTCTTTGAGATCGTCTTCCGCGCCTTTGAGTGCGAGGATCAATACCTCGGAAGACACTTCGCGCAATAGTGATTGAATACCGCGGTCGTCCACTTCTTTTAAATTGTCGAAGACGAACATGAGATCGGCAATCTGCATACCCATGTCCTCGTCGATCTCCTTGATGGCTTCCATCAATTCGCCTTCCATGGAGCTGTCGAGGTTGTTCATGATTTCCGCCGCCGTTTTGTACCCGCCCATTTGTTTGGTCTGCGAGCCTGCGTTGCCGGAGAATTGTTTTTCCAGAATATTGTTTAACTCTTGCAGCGCGCTCGGCTGCACCGTGTCGAGGGAAGCTACCCGCATCAACACGTCCAAACGAACTTTTTCTGGAAAATGCGTCAATACCTCGGCGGACTGGTCGGCATCGAGATACGCCAGCACAATCGCCTGAATTTGCGGGTGCTCATTGCGAATAATGTCCGCGACGGAGCGGGCTTCCATCCACTTCAAGGTGTCGAGGCCGGTGGTATTGCCGCCGAGCAAAATACGGTCGATTAATCCGTGGGCTTTATCCTCGCCCACCGCCGCCACCAGCATATTGCGGATATAACTATCAGCGCCCATGCCCAGGCCGGTCTGTGTGCGCACTTCTTCGAGAAAATTTCCCAGTACCGTTTCCACTTCATACTGCTGAATATTTTTCAGTTGCGACATGGCCGAACCCAGGCGCTGCACCTCTTTCGGACCCATGTGTTTCAGCACTTCTGCCGCGGCACTTTCACCAAGCGACAATAATAAAATGGCCGCCTGATCGAGACGCGACAGTTTTAGCGCCGGTTTGGTATTGGCCGGTGGAGCGGCATTGGCGTCGCCATTTTTTACTGCGGGTTTGCTCATTCTTCGTTAATCCAGCGTTTGATCACCTGGGCGACACGCCCGGCATCTTCAGCTACCAGGCCTTTCACTGCGTTTAGTTGTTGCTCGTAACTTTCTTCCGGGCTGGGCAGTGCCAGAGCATCGCCGCCGGTCAGGGTGACGGTTTCATCGGAGAGGGAGCTGAAGGAATCCACTCCCGCTGCCTGCAATGCTGCCAACTCGCGGGCTTCGTCATCGGCGCGCGATTGCAGTCCCGTCGCCGCCAGGCTTTTAAGTACCGGGCGCAGAAAACCCACCAACAACACCAGAATAATCAGCAGGGCTATGCCCTGTTTCATCCAGAATTTGTAGGCGTCGTCCTCCCACCATTTGTGCTCGAACTCCTCAGGCACAGGTAGGGCGACAAAGCGCTCGTTCAAAACATTGACGCTGTCGCCGCGCGCGGCGGAAAAACCTACGGCATCACGTACCAGTATAGACAGGCGTTCCAATTCCTGATCTGTCCAAGGAGTACGCACCGGCTGACCCTGCTCATTCAATGTGACTTTGTCATCCACCACCACCGCAACACTCAAGCGGCGCAACCTGCCCTTTTGATGTTTGGTGTAACTCACCGTGCGATCAAGCTCGTAATTGCGCGTAGCCTGCGTACGACTATTGGATGGCACCGGCTCACTCTCCGCGCCAGGTACGGCGGCTTGTGCCTGTTCCGGTGCAACACCCGAGGCCGGAGGCTGATTGGTAAGCGCGCCGGGAATACCGCCGGGAGAGACAGCGCCTAGCTGTTCCTCTTCAATCACCGCTTCGCTGCGCAGGGCGGGTAAATCCGGGTTAAAGGATTCGCCAGCCTCTTCCACTTCGGTAAAGTCCACATCGGCACTGATTTCTGTTTTGAATTTATCTTCCCCAACAATTGGCGCGAGCAGACGGCGTACGCGCAAAATCATGTCGCTTTCCATTTTGCGGGTGTAATCCAGGTGTTGTGCCGCAACAATAAGTTTTTCGTCTTCCGGGCCGAGGGAAATCAATGCGCCCTTTTGATCCACCAGGCTAACGTTCTCGGTCTTCATTTCCGGAATGCTGGAGGCCACCAGATTGGTGATGCCTTTAATTTGATGCGGCTCGAGTTTCGCTCCCGGAAATAATTCGAGAAATACCGACGCGCTGGGTTCTCGTCCGTCGCGCACAAAAACCGAGGTTTTCGGAATGGCCAAATGCACGCGCGCAGACCGCACCGCATGTACGCTGGAAATGGTACGCGCAAGTTCGCCTTCTAGGCCACGACGATAGCGTGTCGCTTCCATAAATTGACTGGTGCCGAGGGGTTGTTCCTGATCGAGCAATTCGTAACCTTGGGATTTATCGCTGGAGAAACCCGCCTCCGCCAATTTCAGCCGCGCCTTGCCAATATCGTCGGTTGGCACTAACAGCGCACCACTATTGACGTCCACTTTGTAAGGAATTTCATTGGTATCGAGAATCTGGCCAACTTCGGCGGAATCCAGACGATCCAGGCTGCCATAAAGAGGCCGGTAATCTTCACCCTGAGTCCACAGCACCACCCAAAAACCAATGGCGACACTCGCCGCCAAGCCCACCATCAAACCGGCCTGGCGCAATATATTGAGGTTATTAAAACCCTCGATCAGATCCGACGCGCCGCCACCGCGGGGAGAGTCGAAATCAGTTGCCAAATCTTTTGCCGCCATGGATTGTTGCTCTCAAAAATACTGCCAAAATGAACGCTATCGAGTGAAACGCTGCCGAAATATCAGATCGGCATATTCATAATGTCTTTGTAGGCTTCCACCACTTTATTGCGCACCTGGGTCATGGCCTGGAA
>DJFQ01000136.1:0-3111 GCA_002432095.1 Marinagarivorans sp. UBA5868
AATTTGCCGGCGTAGTCGTCGGCGAGGTGAACTGGAGTCTCTCCGGTGCGCATAACATACATAACGCTACGGCCGCGGTTGCGGCGGCCCGACATGTGGGCGTCGAACCTGCGATTGCGTGCGAAGCGCTCACAAAATTTGCCGGCGTCAAACGGCGCATGGAGCTGGTTGGCGAAGTAAATGACGTGGCGATATACGACGATTTTGCTCATCATCCCACCGCGATTAAAACTACACTTGATGGCGCCCGCGCTCTGCACCCAGGCGCGCGTATTACGGCTGTTATCGAACGTCGTTCTAATACTATGAAGTTGGGCGTCCATCGTGACGCGCTGAAACAGGCGTGTACATCGGCCGATGTCGTATATTGGTTGGAGCCCGAATCATCAGCGTGGTCTCTGGCCGGTACCTCTTCGGAAGGTAAAACCGAGCACCATATATGTCGCGCCACAGCGGATATTATTACTCAGGTGGCCGCAAACACCGTGCCGGGAGAGCGTGTGATTGTGATGAGCAACGGCTCTTTTGACGGCATACATCAAAAATTGCTCACTGCTCTGCGGGGACGTAATGAATAAAACCATTACCCTTGCGTTAACGGGCGCGTCCGGCGCGCAATATGGACTTCGCTTGCTACAAGTGCTGCTTGCTACCGATTGCCGGGTCTATTTATTAATCTCTCGCGCAGCAGAGGTGGTGATTCGCAGGGAGACGATTTTCTCGCTGCCAGAAGGATTTGCTGCCCAGCAGGCTTGGTTTAATGAGAATTTTCCGGCTCCCGCAGGGCGCTTGAAACTGTTCGACCGGGACGATTGGTTTGCACCTGTCGCTTCCGGTTCGGGGGCGCCGGAAGCTATGGTGATATGCCCAGCCAGTGGCGGGACTTTGTCAGCGTTGGCTTGCGGAGCAAGTAATAATTTGATTGAGCGCGCCGGAGATGTTGCGCTCAAGGAGCGCCGCAAGCTTGTACTTGTTCCCCGCGAAAGCCCTTATTCACAGGTGCATTTAGAAAACATGCTGAAGCTGACGCAGATGGGGGCAATCGTGCTGCCGGCAAGCCCCGGTTTTTATCAGTATCCAAAAACGATTGAGGATTTGGTGGATTTTGTCGTGGCGCGCATATTGGACCAGTTGGGCATAGCTCAGACTTTGGTACCACCGTGGGGCTCAGCCAATAATTAAGTAAGTTGCCAGCGCAGTAACCGCCATAATCAGACAGGCTGAAATGATTTTGACGATAAGTGGGTACTGGTCTTTTGGAGAGCCACTATCTGAGCGATTCCCGGGCGATGTTGGCCGGGTTTTCCAGCGTTTTGGCCCATTCTCGGAGGACTCGTCGGCAGGCTCTGGTAGCTCGCGTGGTGGTGGGCGGCGAATATTGGTTGCTTCGTCATGCATGGGTAAAAATGACGCAGGCCGAGTGCCTGGGCCATAAAGCCTGAAGCTGTAGACATCCAGACGCAGCTGATCCCCCGAGTAAGCGACACCTTCCACAATACGGATGTCGTTGATGAATGTCCCATTCGCAGAGTTGAGATCGCGGACAAAGATACCATCGCTATTAATGGTCAGTTGAGCGTGTTCCCGCGATAAATGGGTTCCCGCAAAAATCATATCGCAGTGGCTGGCTCGACCGATTTTCACCTCATTACTCCGCTCCCTCGCTCGGACAGGAAACTCCTGGCCCGCTAACCAGCTTGAGCACGCCACGAGACTCCATTCGGGTTGGTTTTCTGGCCGCGCCGGATCCAATATCTCTAACTCAACCCCACCAATTCTTACTTTGTCGCCGTTGTGAATCGTCTTCTGGGTAACTCTCTGATCATTGACGAAAATACCTTGCGGACCCCCGAGATCCTGGAGCAGGAACTGACTATTGGCATAGATAATTTTTGCGTGGTGCTCGTCGACGGTTGGATCTTCGATCACCAACTGGTTGTCGTGCGCTCCGCCGATGGCGAATGACTTGTCAGCCACCCATGCTGGCCCTCGTCGTTGGTCTGTAAAACGAATCTTCAGCATCGTGTAGTGCCGGGTTAGCCGCGGTGCGGCTGGAGAATTCGACTTGAAGCAGCACTGCTATTCGCTGCGGTGATAATGCAGTCCTTGCCGCCGGAGGATGGAATGCCGGTATTGGCGCCGCACAACTTCGTGGATAAATCCCGCGCCAATTCAAGGATTGGCATCATAGGGTTTTGCGCAGCATTTTCAATCGCTTAAAGATAAATGGCTGGAAAAGTAAAGAATTTTTCTCGCGTGCAGAAAGCAACCAATTCAGTTTTGGGGGATTTACTGCGTCAGCGATGGAGACCGGTTAGAATGGCGCGCCTTGGCGCGTGAGGAGACTGCAGATGACCGAGAAAACAACCAAAGTCCGTATTCATTACTGCACCCAATGCCAGTGGCAACTCCGCTCGGTATGGATGGCTCAGGAACTTTTAGCGAGCTTTGGCGATGACCTGTATCAGGTGATTCTGCAGCCTGGTACGGGTGGGGTTTTCGAAATCTGGGTTGACGAACATTGCGTGTGGGAACGCAAAAAAGATGGTGGATTTCCAAGCGCCAAGGAGCTCAAGTTGCGAGTGCGGAACAGCGCGTTCCCGGAAATGCGTCTGGGGGCCCATATCGAAAGTCAGTCAACGGAGCAGTCGCAGGACGACTAGTCCTTCCTCGTTAAGGAATTTCTATGATTCATCGTATTACTGATGTGTGGCTCGGCTGGGTCGTTCGCTCGCCGCGGCTTGTACTCGGCTTTATCGCTGCCTTGATTGTGCTTGCGGCTATTGGATTGCCGAAATTTAAGCTGGATGCCTCAGCTGACTCATTGACGCTGGAAAACGATAGGGATCTCAATTACTTCCGCGAGACCTCAAAAAATTATGGCAGCGGTGATTTTCTTATCGTTACCTTTACGCCGCACGAGGAACTTTTCAGCGACGCGTCTTTGGCGTTGTTGCGACGGTTGCAAGATGAATTGGCGCAGATTGAAGGGGTTTCCAGTGTTAATAGTATTCTCAATGTGCCACTGCTATTCAGCCCGAAACAGACCCTGCGAGAGGTAGCCAAAGAGCCGCGCACTTTGGAAACTCCGGGGTTAGATCGGAGTCTCGC
>DJFQ01000136.1:3184-8407 GCA_002432095.1 Marinagarivorans sp. UBA5868
GTGAGCTTTCGAAAGCAGAAGAAGCTGAATTGGAGCGGGTAAGCCAGGAGTTCCTCGATTATCGCACCCAAAGTGAAGCCAGAGGGCATCAGCGAGTGGAGCGCGTGCGCGACGTTGTTGAGCGTTATCAGGACGAAGCCGAAATATTTGTGGGCGGAGTTTCCATGATTACGGCGGACATGATCAGTTTTATCAAAAAGGACTTGGTGATCTTCGGCACAGCGACAGTACTTTTTATTATTCTGGTGCTGGCAGTTATTTTCCGCTCCTTGCGGTTTACGGTGATTCCTGTTGTGACATGTCTCACTGCGGTGCTGGTTATGTTGGGCATGCTGAGTTGGTTGGATTGGCGACTCACCGTCATTTCAAGCAACTTCGTCGCGTTGCTGTTGATCATTTCGCTGGCGATTATCATCCACTTGGTGGTGCGTTATCGGGAGTTCGCGGATGAGAATCCGGAATGGTCCCAGCAACGCCTCGTCAGCGAGACGGTGCGATTTATGGTTAAGCCGTGCCTGTACACCACCTTGACGACCATGGTTGCATTTATGTCCTTGGTGGTTAGTGGGATTCGTCCGGTGATCGACTTCGGCTGGATGATGACGATTGGTCTTTTATTCGCGCTTATCCTGGCGTTTCTTTTTCTGCCTGCCAGCCTGATGCTGCTTCCTCGCTCGAAAGCCAATCCGCGAGAACAGGCGGCAGCGAACCGCAAACCATTAACACTTTATTGTTCACAGTTTGTCGAGTATCACGGCGGCGTGGTTCTGACGGTGAGTCTCGCGTTACTGGTTTTAAGCGTTTGGGGTATTTCGCGCTTGCAGGTCGAAAATCGCTTTATTGATTATTTTCACGAGTCGACAGAAATTTACCGAGGATTATCGGTGATCGACCAAAAGCTGGGCGGCACTACGTCCCTTGATATTGTTATTAACGCTCGTGCTGCCAGTGGTTTTACAACTGAGGAAGATATAACACCTACATTCACGGACGAAGATGATCCATTTGCAGAAGCGGATCATTTTGACGAGTCAGATCCATTTGGCCAACTCAATCCCGCTGCAGAGGAAGACCCCTTCGCGGATGCAGACCCTTTATCTGAACATGGCGATGAATCCACCAGTTATTGGATGACAGTGGCAGGTCTCGAACAAATCGAGAAAATTCATGACTATTTAGAGACCTTGCCTGAGGTTGGCAAGGTTCAATCGTTAGGCATTCTTTATAAGGTGGGCAAAGAACTGAACGGTACGCTGAATAATTTTGAGCTTGCCGTAATGGACAAAGCGCTGTCGCCGGACGTGCGTAAAGTTCTTGTAGACCCATATCTGAATGGTGCGCAAGAAACCCGCATCACTATGCGGGTGAAAGATTCGTATCCCGGTTTGAAGCGCGCGGAGCTGGTGGAGCGTATCCGCCAACACCTTACGGAAGATTTGAGTTTGGATGCAGAGCATGTCCGCTTTACCGGGCTGCTGGTGCTTTATAACAATATGCTGCAGAGCTTGTTCAGCTCTCAGATTGTCACCCTGGGAGTCGTGTTTTTTTGCATCATGCTGATGTTCGTTGTGCTCTTTCGTTCAGTATTGGTCGCGCTGGTCGCAATTCTGCCAAACGTGCTGGCAGCTTTGAGTGTATTAGGTGGAATGGGTTTGATCGGCATACCACTGGATATGATGACAATCACCATTGCCGCCATCACAGTAGGTATAGGTGTCGATGACACTATTCACTATATTCACCGGTTCAAAAAAGAAGTGGCGATTGATGGCGACTATGTTGCGGCGATGCACCGCTCGCATGGTTCCATTGGCAAGGCCATGTACTACACCTCGGTCATTATCATTTTTGGCTTTTCTATTATGGTGTTGTCGGAGTTTATTCCAACGATTTATTTTGGCTTGTTGACCGGTCTCGCGATGTTTGCCGCGTTGATGGGCGCGTTGTTTCTACTACCGAAATTGATACTGGTGGTTCGCCCTTTTAAGCTTGCGTAATTTATAGCACTCAACTCTCTTTAATCTGTTCCCAAAAAGCCCGAACAATCGGGCTTTTTAGTCTTTTTGTCAGAACACAAATCCCCACCTCATAAGGCTTTAGGAAAGGTTGAATTGAGTGTGGTTTCACTTTGTTCGCCAGCGGGCTGTTTTCGAGCACGATCTGCGGCACCAATCCGACGCCCAGTCCGAGGCTCACCATGCTGACAATCGCTTCATGTCCGGCAACCTGAGCATAGATTCGGGGATTGATACGACGTCGACGAAACCAGGTATCGAGCCGATCTCTCGCTACGCCCCGCTCAGACACTATATATGGGATGGATTGCCAGTAACTCTGTGTATCTGTCGCTGGAGATGGCGACCAAGGCGAGTCTGCAGGTTGGATCAGCACCAATGGGGAATACATGATCCTTTTAAAATCCATTTCCTGTGGCATGGTTTCTTGGCGCGCCGCGATCGCTACATCTTCGTGCCCAGCAACCACTCGCTCAATGGCGAGAGCGGGATCGCCAGTGTGCAGCTTGATTTCAATCAGCGTATGTTTCCGGCGGAAATTAGCGAGAATTTCATAGAGAAACGAATAACTCGCGGTCACCGAGCAATACAGACTCAACGCCCCTTGTAACTGCGTCGAATTCATTTGAATGTTGTCCCGCAAAGTATCCCACTGCTGGAGCGTCTCCCGGGCGAAACTCACCAATCGCGAACCCGCGGGGGTGAGTTCGGCTGAGCGGTTATCGCGCAAGAAGAGCTGAGCACCCAGCTCTTCCTCCAGTTGCTGTATGCAGCGACTCAGAGTCGAAGGGCTTATATGACTAAGCTCGGCCGCCCGGTTGAAGTGGAGCGTTTGCGTGAGCGTTAGAAATTGACGAAGCTGAGTAAGGTTCATGATTGTTTCATTTCTTGCAACATTGGGTTTTAAATATATCAGTTTACTCAATATGACCGGATGCCTAAAATGCGCGTACTAATCCGACCGTAGTTTTTCTCTAAGAGGCATATATGCAAATTTTTTACGACAAAGATTGTGATCTATCGCTTATTCGTTCCAAGAAAGTAGCCGTCATCGGTTACGGATCTCAGGGCCACGCCCATGCCAATAATCTCAAAGACTCTGGTGTAGACGTTGTTGTGGGTTTGCGTTCGAACTCTGCAACTGCGCAGAAAGCAGAGCGCGCTGGCTTGCGAGTATTGCCGGTTGCAGAAGCCGTAGCTGCAGCAGATGTGGTGATGATCCTCACGCCTGATGAATTTCAATCAAAGTTGTATCGCGATGAGATAGAACCCAACCTTAAAAAAGGCGCCACACTCGCTTTCGCTCATGGCTTCTCCATCCACTACAATCAAGTCGTTCCTCGCGCAGATCTTGATGTGGTGATGATCGCGCCAAAAGCGCCAGGTCATACCGTGCGTTCTGAGTTCGTCAAAGGCGGTGGTATTCCAGACTTAATAGCGATTCACCAGGACGCCTCCGGCAAGGCCAAAGAGGTTGCCCTTTCGTACGCCAGCGCCATCGGTGGCGGTCGCACAGGCATCATCGAAACTACCTTTAAAGATGAAACCGAAACAGACCTGTTCGGCGAGCAGGCGGTACTGTGTGGCGGGTGTGTTGAGTTGGTCAAGGCTGGTTTCGAAACTCTCGTAGAAGCTGGGTATTCACCTGAGATGGCGTATTTCGAATGTTTGCATGAGCTCAAGCTTATTGTCGACCTGATGTATGAGGGCGGCATCGCGAATATGAATTATTCGATCTCCAATAATGCTGAATATGGTGAATATGTTACCGGTCCTGAAGTGATTAACGAGCAGTCTCGCCAGGCAATGCGTAATGCACTTAAGCGCATCCAAAACGGTGAGTATGCAAAAATGTTTATCTCTGAAGGTGCGACTAATTATCCGTCTATGACGGCGTACCGTCGAAATAACGCAGCGCACCCAATCGAGCAAGTGGGTTCCAAACTGCGCTCCATGATGCCTTGGATTGAAGCCAATAAAATCATCGACAAAACCCGCAATTAATCTCCTTTGAGCTGCGCTGATCATCAGTGCAGCTTTCCCCTCCTTGTCTACCCCATAGCCACAGAATATAGGCTGTTATACCATGCCTTCGCTTGTGTAAATGCAACCAACCTGATCTGCTTGTTGGCAACGTTCACGAAGAAGGGCTGTTATGAATAAAGAATCTGGCGAAGAGCAACAAGAAAACCCACTGTTGAACATAGTAGATGAGCATGAGGAGGAGGTGGTTACTCCTTCTGGGCAAAAAGAGCGGCACAAAGGGGTATATCTGCTACCAAATATTTTTACCACCGCCGCATTATTTGCTGGGTTTTATGCAATTATTTCCGGTATGAAAGGAAATTTTGAAGCAGCGGGTATGGCAATTATCGTTGCGCAGCTTATGGACGGCTTTGATGGCCGCATCGCGCGTCTTACCAATACGACCAGTGCATTTGGTGTCCAATATGACAGCCTTTCTGACATGGTGTCGTTTGGTCTTGCTCCCTCCTTGGTGATTTTCAGCTGGGGATTGGAGCCTCTTGGAAAATTTGGTTGGGCTGCTGCTTTTTTGTTTGCCGCTTGTGCTGCGTTGCGACTAGCGCGGTTTAACACCCAAGTGGAAACAGTGGATAAGCGTTATTTTGTCGGACTTGCGAGCCCTCCAGCGGCAGCGATATTAGCGACGACTGTTTGGCTATGGCATGACTCTGTGCCGCCCTATGAGGTATCTGTTCTTGTCGCAGTGATAACGGTTTTGGTTGGGCTTTTAATGGTATCCAATGTCCGTTACACGAGTTTCAAAGGTTTAAATCTGCGAGGCCGGGTGCCATTTGTGGTGATGTTGGCGGCGCTCTTGATATTCATAGTGATTGTGATAGATCCGCCGACCGTGTTGTTGCTTATGGCATGTATATACTGTCTTTCCGGTCCGGTAATGTGGCTTGTTGCTTACCGTAAATCAATTGTCCCTGAAGTAGCTTCTTCTGTGTCGTCAGGCGAACATACGGATGACAAAAAAAGTAGTTGACGCGATAGAGTGCCATCAAGATAATGCGCGTCCTCCGGTTGGGGTGAAACGAAAAGGATCATGGATGAGCAAGGGCAAAAAGAGCAAAAAAAGTAGTTGCCAAGCCCAGAAAAATGCGTAGAATGCGCGCCTCACCAACACGGTGACACACTAAAACTCAGGCAGTTTGGTGCTATTTAACAGACAGGATCAAGC
>DJFQ01000153.1:0-24107 GCA_002432095.1 Marinagarivorans sp. UBA5868
GTTCGAATCCTGTCGAGCGCGCCATACAAAGAAAAGCCCGCAAAATGCGGGCTTTTTTATTTGCCCTTGCCAACCATTCTGCCGGCTCTTAATCTTTTAAGTGATCGCCACGCGAATCATTACGGAGCCAAATCCATGCATCACAAACTCTCTCCTCTTCCAGCAAAAAAACGCCTTGCGCTCATTGCGCACGACAATAAAAAAGATGAGCTTAAGGAGTGGGCCAGCCAGAATGTCGATAGTCTTAGCGCCCATGAACTGTTTGCCACCGGCACAACCGGTTATGTGTTAGAAAAACAGCTGGGTTTGCCGGTCCACAAGTTTATCAGCGGTCCTTTAGGCGGAGACCAGCAAGTGGGTGCACAAATCGCCGAAGGATTTATCGACATATTATTTTTTTTCTGGGACCCATTTGAACCAATGCCCCATGATCCCGATGTAAAGGCTCTGTTGCGGCTGGCGGCTGCCTGGAATATTCCAGTCGCGTGCAACCCGGCATCAGCAGATTTTATTTTGCGTTCTTATTGGATAGACAAATCTTATAGTCGGCGCATTCCTGATTATGAGCGCTATATTTCCGAGCGCATTCAAAACCTGACGTAAACTGACGGCGAGAATTTACAGGTACCTGAAAGATCTTGCCGCGCATGCACTAGTAAGTTGGATATTTTTTGTGGCGAAGAAACTGGCGCGCGGCAATCTGTAAATGATGTTTGGAGGCCAGATCCTCTGCGTAAACGCTGGCGGAATAAAGTACAGCCAGTCGGTTTAATTCGATACCAAGCTTGGGTTCATCAATAAGCACTCGGGCAGCAAATTGTTCAACAGTTTCCTCCGGTTTTCTTCGGTATCCTCTCCGCTCAGTTTTGCGTAAAGCCGCTTGAATTAGCCTGTCCTCTACGCGCTGATGCCGCCGTCTACGCTGGAACACATTAAAAAACGCATAGGCGAAAAAAATGGCCGAACTTACTCCGGCGAAAGCCGCGGCGATGCGCCATGGTCCAGCATCGCCTAACAAATCGCTCAGTAGGCTCTGCTGACTATCTTGATCGTAGTTCAACACCCAGCGATTCCAGCTGTAGCCAACGGAATCCCAATACTGATAAAGCGATTGCAAGGCGGCACCGGACCAGCGAACCTTGCCCACTAACTCTCGTTCATCAAATGCAAGCGCCTCTTCCACTCCGCGCTCAATACGCGATGGCGCGACCGCGGCCGTGGGATCGACCATGCGCCACCCCTCGCCCTCTAGCCATACCTCAGCCCAGGCATGAGCGTCACTTTGACGGATGACAAAGTAGGAATCCACTTCGTTGTAATCCCCTCCTTGATATCCCACGATTATGCGCGCTGGAACCCCGCCAGCCCGCATGAGATACACGAAAGCACTGGCAAAATGCTCGCAAAAGCCACGTTTTGTTTGAAATAGAAAATCATCGACGGCGTTCGTTCCCAGTCGTGGCGGGCGCATTGTATAAACGAACTGTTGATTAAATATATTCAGCGCCTGGTCGATTTTTTGTTTCGGTGTCAGCCCCATCGAGCTCCATTCCGCGGCCATTTCAGTAGCGCGAGGGTTACCCTCTTCCGGTAGACGGGTGAGCCATTTTTCTTCACGCGCTGGCAGACGCTGGTACTGCTGCAAAGACGTCCTGGCGGAAACAGCAGAATATTCCGCTTTATTCACCACGGGACGCCGAGCGAATAGCAAACCCCTGTCATCGTGTTCGAGTTTTAACTGTGCAGACTTTGCGGCGAGCACTGGATCGAGGGTAAATAGCCAGCGGTAGTGGTGAGGCTCCATGATGACTGAGTAGCGAAGTACATCGGCCGCAACAACATCGTCAACGGTTTCGCCAATGGGACGCGCGGACCTAGCCGATGTCTGCCATCTCACCCCATCAAACTCATCCAAAACAAGCCCGCGCCAATAAAGTTGTTGCGGTGGCGGAACGGTGCCAGTAAAACTCACGCGAAAAGCAACTTCCGGTGACTGCACCAGGTCACCCAAATCACCTAATTCCAGAGTATCGCTGAATCCCGTTTTGCCTTTGCCTTGAGGTAATGGCACTGCCCACAGAGGGCCTAGACGCGGCATGATGATAAAAAGGATGATCATAAAAGGCATGGCCTGCAGGATTAACACGCCCCCCATACGAAAATACTGAAGCAGAGAAACGCTGCGGGAATAAAATGCCGCCTGCCACGCAGTTAATAAAATAAATAGCGAAAAGACACCATATACCCCGGCAATCACATCCTGGGCAAATAAAAATTGCGCCGCTACTGCAATGAAGCCAATAAACAAAACAATCAAAGCATCTTTTTTAGTGCGCATTTCCACGATCTTGAGTATGAAAGAACACACCAAAAAGCCCACCATGGGCTCAACACCTTTTACGCCGGAAAACGTAATGTAAATACCTCCTGCGCAGCCCAACCCCAAAACCAACTTGGCGAGGGTCGAAGGAAATCGCCAGTGACCGAGATGAATGCGTACTCGCCACACCAGTGCGAAGATCCAGACCGCCCAAATCCACAGTGGCAGTTTTATCAACAGCGGGAAAATACAAATCGCTTGCGCACTCAACAACCAAATTAGGTTGCCCCGGAAGATCAGATCTTTTTCCAAAGAGGACAGCTTCACGAGTCAACCCCAAATGATGCAAGAGTTCTCAACGCATGTTTTCGATGCTCTTCGCCGATGTCGGCGGATATTTCCGCTCCTGGAAGGTGCATCCCGAAAGTAGTCTTCTGTTCGGAGAGTTTTTCCACCCAGTAACACATCTGCGATAGCGCAAGCTCGACATCACCATGGAAAAAATCCGTCCATTGCAACCATGTTCGGGATGTCACTGGTGTACCGTATTCCTTGCTCCACAAACCCCGGTCGCGTGCGTACTGTTTCCAGGCGATATGCCGCGGAGAGTCCCCGGGCCTATATTGGCGCAAACCTGCGAACTCATCCCCTCTATTCAACTGCACATTCCAGCCTTCTTCCTCATTGCCTGAAACCATGTCAGGAGGAAGTGCGCTGTTGATTGGTGATGGATAAACTAGGGTCGTCGCATCAAAATTCAGCCACGTCCAACAACGCAACAAGCCCATAGGAAATGTGCTTTTGAGCAAAAGCCGGCGGGGATGTAACCAGCCCCTTTGCTTCCCCTCGGCGTAGATACTTTCGACATGGTCTTCGTCCGGATCAAAATCCAGAATAACCGGTGGGCAATCGAGCCACTGCGCAGTGATGTAATGAACTCCGCGTCGGTTATTTGAGGAAAACACCATTTTGAACGCGAGTTTGTCACCAACAAAGCCCTCTTCAGCACCAATAAATTCGACGTTCAGCCCTGCCATGTTGTTATATGTGTTGAGGATCGTCAGCACAAAGATGCTGATCTGCAGATAGGCCAACGCCAATATCAAATTGTTTTGATAGTTGGTTCCCAGCAGCCAGATAATGATGACCAAAAATAAGTAGGCAAACCCAGTGAGCGAAGGAAAGATATATAAGTTGCGGCGATGCAAGACATGGCGTTTCGCAGGGGGCTGACGCCGGTCGATCCAATTGAATAAACGCGTGCGAAAAAATTGTGTTGCAGTGGATAAATGACTGCGCATATCCGCTATGCCATCACGTCTACACTCGTCAGAAGATGATCCAGCAAGTCATCTATTTTCTCCCGTCCGTGAATTCGGTGTCCGACCACTGGCCCCATCACCGTTTGCAAATCTTCTGGAATCACGTATTCACGGCCGTGGATAAGCGCCCAGGCTTTAGCCGCGCGCAGCCATGCCATGGCCCCGCGAGGTGACAAGCCATAAGAAAAATGACTGTCCCGTCGGGTGCGCTCGACAAGTCTCTGAAGATATTCGATTACCGCATCACTCGCCTTGACCGAGTTTACTTGCTGCTGCAGTTCGACCAACTGGGGAATGGTAATCAATGGCTGAATTTTCTTAAGGTTGGCTCGAGGATCTTCACCTTTTAGCAAAAGACGTTCGGACGCCCCGCTGGGATAACCAAGAGTTATCCGCATCAGGAATCGATCCAATTGTGATTCTGGCAGTGGAAAGGTTCCAGATTGGTGAATGGGGTTCTGGGTGGCTATGACAAAAAACGGTTGCGGTAGCAAGCGGGTCTCACCATCAATGGTCACCTGTCCTTCCTCCATCGCTTCGAGCAGCGAACTTTGAGTTTTGGGCGTGGTGCGATTGATTTCATCGGCGAGCAATACTTGAGTAAATACAGGGCCTGGATGAAACGTGAAAGCGTTAAGCGCTTTATCAAAAATCGATACGCCAAGAATGTCAGAAGGCAAAAGGTCACTGGTGAACTGCACACGATCGTATTTTAAACCCAGCACCGCCGCCAGGCATTGAGCCAGCGTTGTTTTCCCCATGCCAGGCAAGTCTTCGATTAACAGATGACCTTTTGCCAGTAGGCACGCCAGAGCCAAACGCACCTGGCGATCCTTGCCCAAAAGTACGTGGCCGACCGTTTCGATTAGACGAGAGGTAATGAGATTCATGAGTTTCCTGAAGTCTGCTGGAATTCCTGCATCCGCCGGGGAGTCGGCGTTGACGCGAAGGGCTCCTATTCGTGTCCGGCCTCCCCTTTTGGTTCAACCGCTGCCAACCTAAGGTCAACGTTCCAAGGATAGTCCAACAAATCCCGCTGCGGGATTTCAACCCAGGGCGGCAAAACCCCGTTGCAGATCTTTCATGAGGTCATCCAGGTCTTCCAGGCCAACCGCGACGCGGATAAGGTTTTCGGTAATACCCGATGCTTGTTTTTCCTCCGCCGACAAACGACCGTGAGTTGTAGTGGCCGGGTGAACAATGGTGGTTTTGGTATCACCAAGGTTGGCGGTGAGGGACATGATTTTTACCGCGTCGATAAATCGCCACGCCGCTGATTTATCCCCTTTAACGCGGAATGACAGAACCCCGCCGAATGCGCGTTGTTGCTTGCGAGCCAATTCGTGACCTGGATGATCACTTAGGCCGGCGTAAAACACTTTCTCAACTTCTTCGCGCCCATCCAGATAATGCGCAAGGGCCAGTGCGTTTGCAGAGTGGGCATCCATTCGCAGACGCAAAGTTTCCAGCCCCTTGGTAAAGATCCATGCGTTAAACGGACTCATGCTTGGGCCGCACGTGCGGACGAAACCCAAAATCGGATCAATCAGGTCGAAACGTCCGACGACCGCGCCGCCGAGACAGCGGCCCTGACCGTCCAAGTATTTAGTGGCAGAGTGAATCACCAAATCTGCACCCATCGCTAATGGACGCTGTAGTGCGGGCGTACAAAAACAATTGTCCACCACCAGCAAGCTACCGGATTCACGTGCTATCTGTGCCAGTGCAGCTATGTCGGCGATGTCGCAAAGCGGATTGGAGGGCGTCTCCAAAAACATTAATTTGGTCGTGGGGCGAATTGCTGAGCGCCAGGCGGCCAGGTCTGTCAGCGGCACCAAGCTGACATTCACGCCGAATTTTTCCATATAGCGGGTGAACAATACGGTTGTCGTGCCGAATACGCTGCGCGAACAGACAATATGATCGCCGGACTGCAGATGTGCCATGCAGGTGCTCAGAATGGCTGCCATCCCCGATGCTGTCGCCACCGCGGCTTCACCACCTTCCAATGCGGCAATACGGTCCTGGAACACCCGGACACTTGGGTTGGTGTAGCGGGAATAGACATTGCCCGGGCTATTGCCTGCAAAACGTGCAGCCGCCTCTGCGGCAGAGCTGAATACGTAGCTGGACGTAGTGAATATGGGCTCGCAATGCTCGCCTTCATGGGTGCGCCGAATCCCAGCGCGAATTGCTAACGTATCGAGACCCGCGTCTTCGAGAAAATCATCACTCATCGCCATATCCGCCTAGGAGTTGTGAATGCCAACCATGGAGTTTTGACTGGAAGGCATTTTGCCGTCTTCGCGCTCGGATTTGGCCAAGTCGTTGCGCGCGGCTTCTAGTTTGCGGAGGTATTCATCGTCGACGTCACCCGTCACATAATCGCCATCAAAAACGGCGCAATCAAAGCGGGGAATCTCGGGATTGCCTTCTGCCGAAGCAGCGATCAAGTCCTCAATGTCCTGATAAACAAGCCAATCCGCTCCTATGGCATCCGCCACCTGCTCCACCGTCCGCCCGTGGGCAATCAGTTCGCTGGCTGACGGCATATCGATGCCATACACATTCGGATATTTGACCTCTGGGGCGGCGGATGCAAAAAAGACTTTTTTAGCCCCGGCATCGCGCGCCATCTGAATGATCTGCTGGCAAGTGGTACCGCGCACAATGGAATCGTCGACCAGCAAAACATTCTTGCCGCGGAACTCCAAGTCGATGGCGTTCAGCTTCTGGCGTACGGATTTTTTTCGCTGCTGTTGTCCAGGCATGATAAATGTGCGGCCGATATAGCGATTCTTGACCAATCCCTCGCGAAATTTGACGCCGAGTTTGTGCGCCAGCGCCTGACCAGCAACCCTGCTGCTGTCCGGGATGGGTACCACGACGTCGATCTCATGGTTTGGTCGGAGGGCGAGAATTTTTTCCGCCAGACGTTCACCCTGACGCAAACGCGCTTTATAGACCGATACACCGTCCATGATGGAATCCGGGCGGGCAAAATAAACGTGTTCAAAGATACAGGGGCTAAGCTGTGTGCGCTCCGCACACTGTCGGGTAAAGAGCTCCCCTTCAACGGTGATATAAAGTGCCTCGCCCGGCGCAACATCGCGCAATAATTTGAAGCCCAGCACATCCAGCGCAACACTTTCCGAGGCAATCATGTACTCCTTGCCGCGCTCGGTCATACGCTCGCCAAATACCAAGGGGCGAATGCCGTTAGGGTCTCTGAACGCCAATACGCCGTAATTGGCGATCATCGTGACCACCGAATAACCGCCTTTCGCCCGCTTATGCACACCCTCCACCGCTTTGAAAATATCGTCGTGCGTCGGACGAAGTTTGCCCTGCAGTTGCAGCTCGTGAGCAAACACATTAAGTAACACTTCTGAATCGGAATCAGTATTGACGTGGCGAAGGTCGGCAAGGAACAAATCCTTACTGAGGCTCTCGGTATTTGTCAGATTACCGTTGTGTGCCAGAGCGATGCCGTAGGGCGAGTTTACATAAAACGGCTGCGCCAAAGCCGGGCCTGAACTGCCCGCCGTGGGATAACGCACATGCCCTATCCCCATATTCCCCACTAAACGCTGCATGTGGCGAGTGCGAAACACATCACGAACCAGGCCTACCGCCTTTTGCTGGGCCATTTTGCCGTTGTGGCAAGTCATGATTCCGGCGGCATCCTGCCCACGATGTTGAAGCATGGTCAGAGCGTCGTATAACGCTACATTCACATTGCCCTTACCAACCATACCTACAATGCCGCACATAAATTGTTTCCTCTCGGATTAGCCCGTACTAAACAGTTGATGCAACCAGGAAGTGAACTCCGCTGCGGATGCTCTCGCCCAGTCCTCGAACGCAAGAAAATCCGGGATAAGGGCGGACTCAGTCCACCATTTATCCTGGTCGATGGAAATAATGGGCGGGATCAGCAGCAAGACTGCCATCACCACGACGAACCCACGCAATAAGCCGAACACCATGCCTAAAACGCGATCCGTGGAAGAAAGGCCGGTAATTTTCACCAATTCGCTAATAAGGTAGTTGACCAGTGCACCCACCATTAGCGTGGCAACGAATAAAGAGCTAAACGCGACGATTTGTCGCAACGAAGGAGTTTCGATTTGATTGACTAATAGAGACGCAAGTGGGTCGCGAAATGTTACAGCGATCAATACGGCGATAATCCAGTTCGCCACCGAGAGAGCCTCTTTGATCAATCCTCGCATCAGGCCAAACAAACAGGACACTACCACTATGCCGAGAATGGCCCAATCAGCCCAATTAAAAGCCACGAGAAAAACCCGGTGATTTGGAGAGGCGCAATTCTAACAGAGGCATCAACAAAGGCGAACCCATCAAAGAGTCGGGAACATCATTCCGGTTTGAATGGCAACACCAGGGTTTCTACTCCAAAATCCTTTTCGACTTGTGTTTTCACTGCCAGCAACGCTTGTTTATCCAGCTTCGGCCCTACATACACACGAATCAGCAAACCGTTAGGGTGCGGAACTTCCCGAACGTAAGACGGGTAATCTTTTTCATTCAGCTTTTGGCTCAACGCATCGGCTAACTCACGCTGCCGAAAACTAGCGACCTGAAGCACCCAGGCGTTCGGCGTGCCATCGGCCTTAAGTCCTGGAGGCTCTGACACGTCACCGACGGCATCGGCTTCTTCCGGCACATACATCAAATCCGGTTCGGGGGGAGCAGAGATATCATCCAGCTGCTCGGGCGCATCGATTTCCACATGAACAACTTCTGGCGCCACGGGAATCTGCGTCTCACGGTCGACCGGCACCATAGGATCGCGATCAAACAGCACGGGCAAAAAAATCACTGCCAAAGCGAGCAGCACCAGCGCTCCCACCACTCGCTGCTTCAGGCCGTCATCCAACGGTTTCAAAGACCTTCTCCTGCGCCTGTAACAAGCGAGTGGCTTCCGCAATGGTATAGAAAGAGCCCGTGACTAACACGGGTGAAGTTGAGTTTTCCCGCAGTAACTGTTCCAGTGCGTCCGTTACCGAGGCAAATTCCCGAATAGGGATTTCGCCCGCAGGAACTGCGCTAAGCAGTTGTGCTGTGGAAGCGGCGCGGTTGAGTCCAGCAATAGTTGTTAGATTCCAGGACTCCGCGAGATCATTGAAGGCGGCTAGGGACTCCCTAAGATTCTTATCCGCCATCATTGCTATCACAATATGGAATTGCTGATGCGGGTGGCGTCTGCGAAGTTGCTCTGCAAGATAAACAAAGGCGGCGGGATTGTGGGCAACATCGAGAATCACCGTTCTTGAATCAGTTTTCGCATACTGTAGACGGCCAGGTAGAGCAATGCTGTCAAAACCCTCGGCTGGCAGATCCGAGAACAGTTTCAGTAAATAGCCAACTTGTAGAGCAGCAGCCAAACTCGGTCGCGGCAGGGTAACCGCCAACGGAGACGACTGAAGATCCTTCACGTAAAAAACAGTTCCGTCTTCGCTGTCGCGATAACCAAATTCCTGATCGATGCGATAAAGTTTGCAATGCAATTTGTTCACGATATCCAGAACAGACGATGGCGGGTCAACATCTGCACAAACTACGGGAATTCCAGCGCGACAGATTCCCGCCTTCTCCCGGCCAATGCTTTCTCGATCCGGGCCGAGCCATTCGACGTGATCCAGGGCGATAGAGGTGATCACAGCCACATCCGGATCCACAATGTTGGTAGCGTCTAGACGTCCACCAAGGCCGACTTCCAATACCCAATACGGCAGCGCTGCCTCATTGAACAGATAGAGTGCCGCCAGCGTGCCAAACTCAAAATACGTTAAGGAAATATCACCTCTCGCATTGTCGATAGCCGCAAAAGCGCGGCAAATGGCTGAGTCTTCGACGTGATTGCCATTGATTCGAATACGTTCGTGGTATCGGAGGATGTGCGGAGAGGAATAGACGCCACATGCGGAGCCTGCGGCGATGAGGAGATGTTCCAAGGCTGCGGCGCAGGTGCCTTTACCGTTGGTTCCGGCAATTGTGATGACCGTTGCGTGAGCGGGCAGAAGACCGAGCCGATCCGCTACTTCGCGCACCCGTGTCAATCCAAGATCAATCGCCGACGGGTGGCTGGTTTCCTGCCACCTCAACCAGTCGTCAAGATGCTCGAAACGCACCGGCTCAGTCAGCTTGATCAGTCGCCGGCAATTTGAGGAATTTCGCGATCAACGAAGCCAGCCGATCACGCATCTCGCGGCGGTGAATAATGGTATCGATTGCGCCATGTTCCAACAAAAATTCAGATCGCTGAAACCCTTTGGGCAACTTCTGTCGGATGGTCTGTTCGATGATCGCAGGACCCGCAAATCCCGCACGTGCGCCAGGCTCGGCGGCGTTGATGTCTCCCAATAGCGCCAGACTGGCCGAAACGCCGCCGTAAACCGGGTCTGTCATGACCGAAATATATGGCACGCCGTTTTGCTTGAGACGCTCAATAACTGCGCTGGTTTTTGCCATCTGCATTAGCGATATCAATGCCTCCTGCATACGCGCACCTCCTGTGGCGGAGAAGCAAATCAACGGCCGCTTCTCTCGCAGCGCGACCTGGGCGGCACGGGTGAACCGCTCGCCAACAACATAGCCCATGGAGCCACCATGAAAAGCAAATTCGAACGCAGTCGCTACCACCGGAATACCTTTTAAGGTTCCCTTCATCGCGATCAGCGCATCTTTTTCACCTGTGGTCTTTTGGGCGGAGCTCAACCGCTCCTTGTACTTCTTAACATCCTTAAATTTTAGGCGATCGATCGGCACCACATCAGCAGCTATCTCCTCACGGCCCTGCTCATCCAGAAAGATATCGAGTCGGCGACGCGCGCCGATGCGCATGTGGTGATCGCACTTTGGACATACATCAAGGCTTTTCTCAAGCTCTGGGCGATACAGCACCGCCTCACATTTGGTGCATTTTTTCCAAAGCCCTTCTGGAACCTTGCTTTCGCTGCGCTTCTCTGACCGCACAACACTGGGAACGATTTTCTCTAACCAACTCATAGCATCTGAACTCAACAACGGCCCGCCACAATCGGGCCAGGATTATTTGGAATTCTGATCCAAGGCCGTGCGGATGGACGCGACCTTGTTGCTCAACCCTTCAAGTATTTGCGTTTGGCTATGGCCGGACCCCATGATCTCCACCAGGGCGCTGCCCACCACGACTCCATCGGCATAGGTACCGACCGCTTGGGCCGATAAACCATCTTTAATCCCAAAGCCAACCATCACTGGCAACTGGCTGTAGCGTGATATGACGGAAAGTTTTTCCCTCACAGAACTGATGTCCAGATGACTAGCACCGGTCACCCCTTTGAGGGATACGTAATAGATAAATCCACCAGCGAGTTCGGCTACGCGCTTTACTCGCTCCTCCGACGAGGTCGGTGCCAACAGAAAAATACTCTCCAGTTCTCGCTCTCGCAGACAGCGGTGAAGATCTTCCGCCTCTTCTGGAGGTAGATCCACCGTGAGCAAGCCATCCACCCCCGCCTCCGCCGCGGACTGGGCAAACTCGCCGTAACCCATACGTTCTACGGGATTGGCATAGCCCATCAATACAATGGGAGTCGCCTTATCAGTTTCTCGAAAAGCTTTGACCAGCGCGAGTGTGCTGCGCAGGCTGGTACCATGTGCCAGCGCGCGTTCATGCCCGCGCTGGATGACCGGGCCTTCCGCCATCGGGTCAGAAAATGGAACACCGATTTCGAGAATATCAGTACCTGCGCTAACCAGTGCATGCATAGCCGCGAGAGTGATCTCCGGCGTGGGATCGCCGTTGACGATATAGGTGATCAGTGCCTTGCGCTTTTGCTGCTTGAGTGCCTGGATGGTTTCGGTAATCCGGTTCATGTCACACCTCAATTCCATCGAGTTTCGCCACTGTCAGTATGTCCTTATCACCCCGACCTGAAAGATTCACGATCACGATGTCATCACGGTCCATCTTTGCCGCCAGTTTTTCTGCATAGGCGACTGCGTGGGCTGATTCGAGGGCAGGCATGATGCCTTCTACTTTGGTCAAACTGCGAAACGCTGCCATGGCATCGTCATCGGTAATTGCCACGTAATTCACCCGCCCCAGATCCTTGAGCCATGAATGTTCGGGACCAACCCCAGGGTAATCAAGTCCGGCCGAGACCGAGTGGGTATCGATAATCTGACCGTTTTCATCCTCCATCAAATAGGTGCGATTGCCGTGCAGCACACCGGGGATACCGGCACTGAGTGGGGCTGCATGTTGTCCAGTATCCAGTCCCAGTCCTCCTGCCTCAACGCCATACATGGCCACTGACGCGTCATCCAAGAATGGATGAAACAGACCTATCGCGTTGGAGCCGCCTCCCACACATGCGACTAGCGCGTCGGGCAAACGTCCGGTCTGCTCCAGGCACTGACTGCGCGCCTCCCGACCGATGATGCACTGGAAATCCCGTACCAACTGCGGATACGGGTGTGGACCTGCAGCAGTGCCGATGATGTAGAAGGTATCATCAACATTGGTCACCCAGTCACGCATCGCCTCGTTCATAGCATCTTTGAGGGTTTTGGAGCCTGACTCCACGGGTATCACGGTGGCGCCCAATAGCTTCATACGGTAGACGTTGAGGGACTGGCGCTTGACGTCTTCCGAGCCCATATAAACGACGCACTCCAGCCCCAGCCGTGCCGCCACGGTTGCGGTAGCAACCCCATGCTGGCCGGCACCAGTCTCAGCGATAACGCGTTTTTTTCCAGAATATTTTGCTAAAAGAGCCTGGCCTATGGTGTTGTTGACCTTGTGAGCACCGGTGTGATTGAGGTCTTCTCTTTTGAGAAACAGCCTCGCACCGCCAGTCTTTTCGGTCCAGCGCTCGGCCAAGTAAAGTGGTGATGGACGACCGACATAATGGGTCAGATCGTGGTCGATCTCCGCTTGAAAGGCTGGATCCTTCTTCAAGCGGTTATACATACTTTGAAGTTCGTCCAAAGCGTAGAACAGCGTCTCGGAAACAAAACGCCCACCAAACTGACCAAAGTGGCCACGTTCGTCTGGCATATTGGTGAAATCAACCTTTGTATCGTTCACAGTAGCCACTCACTGGTTATTCGAAATTTCCGCCGCGTGTGCGCGGCTGATAAATTCCCGGATTAATGTTAGGTCTTTGACCCCTGGACTGGACTCGACACCGCCGCTCACATCCACCGCCCATGGGCGCACGGCATCAATAGCCTGCGCGATATTGTCCGGGCGCAGACCACCAGCCAAAATCAATGGCCGAGGCAAGACTCGCGGAATCATCCGCCAATCAAATACCTCGCCTGTGCCACCGGGCATGCTGGGGTGGTAGGCGTCTAGCAGTAAGCCTGCGGCACTTTTATAACGGCTCGCCTGCGCTGCCACGTCTACCCCTGGCTTCATACGCAGGGCCTTTAAATAAGGACGGGAAAAGCTGCAGCAAAAGGCTTCGCTTTCATCTCCGTGAAACTGCAGCAGTGTCAACGGCACTCTAGCCAAAACGCTCTCAACGTCTTCTGCCCGGGGATCGACAAACAGGCCGACTACGTTGATCAGCGGCCCTGCCGCATAAGCGATTTCTCTGGCGAGTTCGAGATCCGCAAGATGGCGCGAGCTGGGGGGGCAAAATACCAACCCAATGGCGTCCGCTCCAGCATAGGCCGCTGCTGCCGCCGCATTTGCGGAAGTTACACCGCAAATTTTCACTCGTACCCGTCGCGTGTCGTTCACCGGGGAACCCCGCATTTCCAGCAGCCCAAAGGACGCGGATGGTATCAGAAAATTCAGGCGGAATAACAGCTTAGCGCTACCCCGTGGCGTGGCGTGGCACCCCTAACCGGAAAACAGATCACCACCATCGGAAAAACCCCTTGTGGCACGGCTCGCCGCATAGTGTCCAATTCCTGTATGCTTGCCGCCCGCCGGTCACTGACTGCACATTTTTCATGCAAACACGCGTTTTATGCTGCCGGCGCGGACCAAAGATCATTTTTGATTGCCAGGGGAAACGAACTTTCCATGTACGTTTACGACGAATACGACCACAAAATCATCGGTGAGCGCGTCGCCCAGTTTCGACGCCAGACGGAGCGGTATCTCGCCGGTGAAATACCACCGGAACAATTTCTGCCGTTGCGGCTGCAGAATGGTCTCTACGTGCAGCGCCTTGCGCCGATGCTGCGCATCGCGGTCCCTTATGGCATGTTGAACAGCGGTCAATTGCGCAAGCTGGCACACATTACCCGTCACTACGATAAAGGCTACTGCCACGTGACCACGCGGCAGAATATCCAGCTTAACTGGCCACAGCTAGAAGAAGTGCCAGATATTCTCGCCGAGCTGGCCCAGGTCGAGATGCATGCGGTGCAAACCAGTGGCAACTGCATCCGCAATGTCACTACAGATCAATTTGCAGGTGTAGCCCCCGACGAAATCATTGACCCCCGCCCCTACTGTGAAATTATCCGCCAGTGGTCAACCTTCCACCCTGAATTTGCCTTTTTGCCGCGCAAGTTCAAGATCGCGGTTGCCGGTACTCAGTCGGATCGCGCCGCTATCTATTTTCACGACATAGGACTGCAGCTGATCAAAAATACCAAGGGAGAGATTGGCTTCAAGGTGTTGGTTGGCGGCGGTTTGGGACGAACACCGGTTATTGGCAGCGTGATTCGCGAGTTTCTGCCGGAACAGCAAATTTTGACTTACCTCGAAGCCATTCTGCGCATCTACAACCTTCACGGTCGCCGAGACAACAAATTTAAAGCCCGCATAAAGATTTTGGTGCGCGCCGTTGGACCGGAAGCCTTCGCGGACATGGTCGAAAAAGAATGGCTAAATGTTCGAGACAGCGCCAACCATTTACCCGCTGAAGAAATTGCGCGAGCCCGCACCTTCTTTCCGGAGCCGCAATATCTGCGCGGGTTGGACGACGTGGAAATGATGGCACCGATCAATGCCCTGCGCGGTGAACATCGCGAATTTGGCAACTGGTTGAGTCACAACGTCCAACGCCACAAAATTCCGGGCTACCGAGCGGTGACATTGTCCCTCAAATTTACCGGCGTACCTCCGGGCGATCTGACCGATCGCCAGCTGGAAATCATTGCCGATTTGGCAGATCGCTATTCATTTGGCGAGGTACGCACCACTCACAACCAAAACATGGTGCTCGCCGATGTTCAGGCAAGCCAGCTATTCGAGTTATGGCAACAGCTGCGGCAGGCGGGGTTTGCTACGGCCAACGTAGGCACGCTCACAGACATCATCTGCTGTCCGGGCGGGGATTTCTGCTCTCTTGCCAACGCCAAATCAATTCCAATTGCTGAAGCTATTCAGCGCGAGTTCGATGATCTGGATTATGTATATGATCTCGGCCCCATTGAATTGAATATCTCCGGCTGCATGAACGCCTGCGGCCACCATCACATTGGCAACATCGGTATTCTCGGTGTCGATAAGAAGGGTGAAGAATTTTACCAAGTGCAACTGGGTGGAAATTCGGGTTACAACGCCGCGCTGGGTGAGGTTTTAGGTCCTTCTTTCAGCCGTGACGATATGCCGCAGGTCATTCGCAAAATCATTAATGTGTTTATCAAAAACCGTGAAGGTGAAGAGGAGTTTATTGATACTTTCACCCGCATCGGAATGACACCCTTCAAGGAGAGCGTTTATGCCAAAGCTCACTAATAATGGCAAATTGCAGGCGGATGACTGGCAGGTTGTGAGTAAAGAATCCGCCCCTGCTCTGGCTGAAATGTTCTCTGGTCAGTGGCTGGTTCATGTCAAATGGTATGTGGAGAACCAGGAAGAGCTGACAAATCGCAACAATATTGGCGTCTGGCTGGATTCGGACGATGAAGCGGAAAGTGTGTCGTCGGTGATCGGCCATTTGCCGGTTATCGGTGTCAATTTTCCGGTATTCACCGACGGCCGCGGATTCTCAATCGGGCGCACGATTCGCGAAAGATATAAATTCACCGGAGAACTGCGAGCGATCGGCAATTTCATGCAGGACCAGCTTTTTTATCTCAAACGCTGTGGTTTTGACGCGTTTATTGTGGGGGACAAAGTGGATGCGGAATCCATGGCAAAAAGCCTCGCAGATTTTAGTGATGTTTATCAGGCCGCCGTTGATCAACCAGTGCCGCTATTTCGGCGAAGACTGGCATAAAATATATTCAAAGCACCCAACGAAAAACCCCGGCACTGCCGGGGTTTTTCGTTGGGTTACATTCAAAACCAATGACGCCGCGCCAATCGCGCCATTGAGTGATCGAACGCAGTTTCAAATGCTCGCGCTGCTGCTAACCCTACCCGCTCCTGAATACGCTTTTTATGTTCATAACGAACCACCACTATATCCGCCTGCGGATGCATAGCGGTGAGGTATTCATCGCTGGTGGAAATGAGATCGATCAGGTTTTTTTCCAGCGCGCGACGTCCGAACCATATTTCACCTGTCGCCACCTCATCTACGTTTACTTGCGACCGGTGTTCGCCGACAAACTCTTTAAACAAAACGTGAGTCTCTTCCAAATCTTCCATGAACTTACGCCGACCTTTCTCGGTATTTTCACCGAGCATGGTCACGGTGCGTTTGTATTCACCGGCGGTAAAGATTTCATAATCGACGTCGTGTTTTTTTAACACCTTGTTAAAGTTTGGTAATTGCGCAACCACACCGATAGATCCAAGTACTGCAAAAGGTGCAGCGACAATTTTGTCGGCAACGCAGGCCATCATATACCCGCCGCTTGCCGCGACTTTATCGACACATACCGTCAAAGGAATTTGCTTCTGCGTAATGCGAGCCAGTTGACTTGCCGCCAAGCCGTATCCGTGCACTAACCCTCCCGGACTCTCCAGGCGTACTACCACCTCGTCGCTAGGCTGTGCGATGCTGAGTACGGCAGTAATGGATTCACGCAGCTCCTCCGTCGCCGAAGCTTTTATATCGCCTTGGAAGTCCAATACGTACACCCGTTTCTTATTGCGTTGCTCGCCGCTTTTTTTCTCCTGCTTTCGCGCCAGCTTTTCAGCTTTTTTTGCTTTCTTGTCTTCCTCCTTGAGAATCTTTTCGTCGACAACTTCCGCTTTCAGCGTTTGGCACATTTCATCAAGGCGATCGTTGAGCCTAGTGACCTGTATGCGTCCTTTATCTTTACCTTTTTCTCGTTGTGCAGAGGCCACTAAAAATCCAACCACCACCATAAAGGCCAGAACGAATGTGACAACCTTGGCCAGAAACAGCCCATACTCCAACAAAAACTCCAAAACAATTCCCCTTTTAGTTAAGCCACAGGTTCACCGCACGTTTTGCGGCG
This sequence comes from Marinagarivorans sp. UBA5868, assembly GCA_002432095.1. Lineage (GTDB taxonomy): Bacteria > Pseudomonadota > Gammaproteobacteria > Pseudomonadales > Cellvibrionaceae > UBA5868. The sequence continues at coordinate 16,999 of DJFQ01000153.1, forward strand.
TCGTTGAGCGGTTTGGCAAGCAATCCTGTGTGAGACAACGCCACTTCGTAAAGTGCACCGTCGACCATAGGAACGAAGGTCGCACTGCCATAAACCGCATCAATTAAAGGTGTATTCGCCTGTTTTTTATAGGCCCAAGCCCACAGATCGAAACCAAACTCTTTTTCATCACGTAGCGCGTGAACCGTGCGTTCCCGGCTGCGTTCATCTTCAATGGAAACATAGCGACCAGAAATCCGTTCCAGTCGATAGCCGGGTTTGCCACCGGCCTGACTCAAAACACCTTTCCAGCGAATAATTCGCGCGTCCATCTGCCACTGGTCACCACGCAAATAATAATCCGTGGCTAATCCTGAATCCGTCAACGCGACGGTTGCAACAAACGCTTGCTCATCCACTTTTTGAAAACTGACTGTAGCCACAGGTTTGTCGAGCAAAACCTGCCGGTATGAACGTAAATCCAAACCAACCAATACGCAAAAAGCAGCCAGGCCGATCAGAACCACACCGCTCATCCCACGCATCCAACCCCAAAACCAAGTGCCTTTCAATAAAGTTCGCAATGCGGCGAGCACCAGCAAAACGGCGATAATTCCAGAAACGGTCGTAGCCACCGAATAGAACATATCTAACCTTGCGCACCTACGCGTTGCAGAAAAACGTCGATGAGTTTACCGGAAATTGTACGAGGGGGTGGAACCTGCGGCAGTGCGTTAGGAGGAAACCAATTCGCGTCTGTTATCTCAACGCCATCAACTTGGATCTCTCCAGATTTGTAATGGGCGACAAAACCTAACATGAGCTGGCTGGGAAAAGGCCACGGTTGACTGCAAATATATTCAAGTCGCTCCACTTTAATCCCGGTCTCTTCCCGTATTTCCCGCACCAATGCTTGTTCGGCGGTTTCGCCAGGCTCAATAAAGCCCGCGATGACGCTGTAGAGACCTTCCCTAAAATTAGCGTTGTGTGCCAACAAGCAGGTCTGTTCCCGCAAAACGATGCCGATCACGCACGGAGCGATTCGCGGATAGTAGAGGGCGCCACAATGCGGGCAGGCCAATACCCGCTCGTGCAATTCAAGCTGCGTGGCGCCGCCGCAGCGGCCGCAGTAACGGTGGAATTCATACCAATGAGCAAGCTGCTGAGCACGCCCGCCAAGACTAAAGAGCTCGTCCGCTACCATTCCCAAGCGGCTACGCAAACCACCTGAGACAAGACCGGATGTGGGCGGAATTTCCAGTTCAGGGGAATAAATAAACGCAAAACATGGCACGTTTTGCCAGCGTCCGAGATATAAACATTCCTGAGGCGCCACAGGAAAGGCTTTGCGTAAATAATCGTGCGGTAGAAGAAAAGACTGATCCACCTCGCTCATAAGCAAGCGACTGCCAACAACGCCGATGATCCAATGACCGTCAGCGGCAGTCACTTCACTGTCGAAATCTGCTTCGAAGCTCATTTAGAATTGCGAGCGGGATAACCCAACGCTGCGAGACTCTCCTCTGCTACCTGAAGTACTGAATCATCCAGGCGAGCTGCGGTATTCCCTGTATCGAGAAAATATTCGACACTGATAATCGCATCGGCAAAAGTTTCCAAAAGCTCTTTCAGCGCTGGCGGATGGTCGCCTTGCATTAGCACCTGATCAACAAAATCCGCACAACGTTGCACCACATAGGCGGCACGCGGCCGTTTGAGCATGGCCAAGCCGCCTCTTACTGAATTGAGGGTTTTGCTGATATTGCTGATATGTCCCGAATCAAAATTCGATTCTGAATACGCTGTGATAGCGCGTTTGGTGAGCGATATTCCAGACTCACACTCCTGGAGAACAATACGCTCCGCCTGAGAGAGTTCGCTATGGGCAATGATTTTGTTTTGCGATTCTTCGCTGGTATTGGTCAATACGTCACCGGACAACTTATCAAACTCCAGCGAATTCACCGCGCTTTCCATATACAACATTACCTTGGCGCACCGATCCAACTCCGCATCTGCAACCGCGGATTCATTGCGCCACAAGTCCACCTTCTTGGCTTCCTCTTTTAAAATCGAGCTGGGTCCAACCAAGCCAACCATTCCCATGGTTTCGGCAATTTTGTTGAGTGTCGTCGTCATGCCGGCGACATCGTCGATCATTTGTCCGCCCTGAGCGGCGCTTTCCAACACCTTTTTGATGTTGTTGATTTCGAGTTTCAACACGCGTACCAGCGAACTGATGGTGTGGGCACTCGGGCCGCGAAGCGATTGACGCTCTGCCGCGAGAATCCGCTCGGTATAAGGCAATTGGCGAATACCGAAAAACTGCTTAATGCGATTGATTGAGTCGTTTTGATGGCCGGACAAAAGAATGATGTAAAACAATTCCTTAATCAGGCCTTTTGGTGCGGCGGCCTGATAAGAAGCTCGTCCACCTTTTTGAACCTGCCGGATAATTCGGTCGATCCGACTGAGCAGCATCTTACGCGGCTCGATCATTTCCATTTGCTGTTGGATCATCACATCTATGGCGACGTTTGCCATCCACCACAATGATGCCAACGGCATATCGTTACCAAGGCGCTGTAAACGTATCAGTGCCCGTCGCATCAAGCCGAGAGACGCCTTCACCTGTTTACCACGCAATACCCCAAGCAATCCTAATTGGTACATATGCCGAAGCCGCGTCAGCAGCGACATGAAATCCTTGTCTTTCACTAATATGGCATCTGTAGGCGGAGGTTGAGGGTTTGCCTTGAGATTGACCTGAAAAAAGAAACTCTCCGGCAGAACCGGTTCGCGGCGAAACTTGCGCAAGTCATTGATATAAGGAATCAGCAACACGGGAATCTTGCGTTCGGTTTGCTGCACGTATTCAAGATACCTAGATAGGACGAAAAATGTGCCGCTCACCAGTTCCAGATGCTTCTCAAAGAGAGGACCTGAGGATCCAGCTTGAATAGTGCTCGCGGTGGCCAGCAACTCTTCGGCGAGCATGCTGGCACCTTTGAATTCGAGAAGACGGAATATGCCGATAATTTGTTTGATACCGGCAAGGCAGGATTGAAAACTCTTTGGATCTCCCCCCTCGGAAACGAACACCTCAAGATCCCGCGCGGCCTGCTCAATGGTGGCCACCAGTTCATCACGGATCACGTTAAGGGAATGAAAGCTAGCCGAGTCCGCCGTCATCACATTGGTTTTCCTATATTTTGTCGCGCAGGGAACATACGGAGTTGCCTTTCGTATTATTGGTTTTTTATTGGTGAATCCTGCACCCCGAATCACCGACAACCTGACAAGTATAATACGGGATTGAAAAATTCTTTTAGATTCGAGCAGTTATCGGCGCATCTTAAGCAAATCTCTCGATCTTGTCACCGCCGCAGGCAGCCCATAAAATGCGCGCAAACCTCCTATACTCAAAGCATTAAAGCACCTCTTGGCCGTTCGGCTATCGCATTTTTTAATAAGCGCCGCGCTTTGTCGAACTTTTTGTAAGGATGTGCCCTTGTTTGTTTAGCCTTTGTTCTGTGATTTGCAGGTATTCGTATGGCGCAACCCTCCCTAAGCATGGCCTTTTGGCATAATTTTCTCGGCCATTCCGCACTTTGGTACAAGAAAACTATAGTGGCATTTTTGCTGATCAACCCTGTGATCATCCTGCTTGACCCCTTCCTCGCCGGGTGGTTACTGATCTGCGAATTCATTTTTACGCTGGCCATGGCGTTGAAATGTTATCCGCTACAACCCGGTGGACTGTTGGCGGTAGAAGCCATCTTGCTTGGTCTGACGTCACCCGACTCGGTTTATCACGAAGTCGTCAATAATATTCCGGTCATCCTGCTGTTGATGTTTATGGTAGCCGGTATCTACTTTATGAAAGACCTGTTGCTCTGGTCTTTCACCAAAATCATGCTTGGGGTCCGCTCCAAAATACTGTTGTCTCTTATGTTCTCCCTCGTCGCGGCGGCGCTTTCCGCGTTTCTTGATGCCTTGACCGTGACCGCCGTACTGATTTCCGTCGCCGTGGGTTTTTATGCGGTCTACCACAAGGTGGTGACGGGCGGTGACAATTACAGCGGCAACGACGATCTTGTACAGGAGCTGCATCGCAGCGATTTGGATCAATTTCGCGCGTTTTTGCGCAGCTTGGTAATGCACGGGGCGGTGGGCACGGCGCTTGGAGGTGTATGTACGCTGGTGGGTGAGCCACAGAATCTGCTAATTGCCGAAAAAGCCGGCTGGGACTTCATTGAATTCTTTGTCCGCGTTGCCCCCGTATCCATGCCGTGTCTTATTGCGGGTTTGTTGACCTGCGTAGTGGTAGAGAGGTTCCGCCTGATGGGGTATGGCGCGACGCTGCCAGAGAAAGTGCGGGTCATTTTGCTTGATTATGATCGCGAGCTTCGCAACAAACGCACCAGCTCAGACAACGCTGTATTGATTGTGCAGGCCATAGCGGCATTGATCTTGGTGTTGGGTCTCGCTTTGCACATGGCTGAGGTTGGTTTGATCGGGCTGATGATTATTATTTTGTTAACCGCGTTTACCGGGGTAACAGAAGAACATCGCATTGGTCGCGCCTTTGAAGAATCCCTCCCGTTTACGGCATTGTTAGTCGTTTTTTTCGCGGTAGTGGCGGTCATTCACGACCAACACCTGTTTACCCCAATCACTCAATGGGTATTGTCGTTGGAACAATCACGGCAACCGGCGATGCTGTTTGTGGCAAATGGGTTGTTGTCCACAATCAGCGATAACGTTTTTGTCGCCACTGTATACATCAACGAAGTCAAAGAGGCACTGGACAGCGGCGCAATTGACCGACAGCATTTTGATGTCCTCGCCGTCGCCATTAACACGGGAACAAATCTGCCGAGTGTTGCCACGCCCAATGGTCAGGCGGCGTTTCTGTTTCTGTTGACATCCGCGCTCGCGCCGCTTATCCGCTTGTCCTATGGGCGAATGGTGGTCATGGCCCTGCCCTACACCGTAATTCTTTCTGGAGTCGGGCTGGCTTGTGTGGTGCTCTTTCTCTAAAGCAGGCGGCGTATCACGCCTCCTGCTTTAGCCATACACAATTCCCGCCCGAGGCTTTCTCGATCACATTCAATTTATTTTGATGCGCTTCCAATTCGATAGCGGAGGCCTGAATTACGCGTAGCGGGCGGCGATCACTGCTGATGCGCCCGAGAGATACCGGTCCAGATGCCTGCTGCGCTGATGTCTGGCTTTCACTGCCCAACTCCAGCGCTGTCTGCCCTCCCGTCATCAGCAAATAAACGTCGGCAAGGATCTCCGCATCGAGTAAAGCACCATGCAAATCCCGATGCGAGTTGTCTATCCCGTAGCGTTTACACAACGCATCCAGACTGTTTTTCTGCCCCGGATGTTTCTGTCGCGCCAGCGCCAGAGTGTCTAACACCGTGCATTCATCGGTGACGGGGCCGCGACTCAGGCGCGCAAATTCGTGATTGAGGAACCCGATATCAAACGCTGCATTGTGAATCACCAGCTCGGCGCCCCGAACAAACTCCCAGAACTCAGCAGCGATTGCGGCAAAACGAGGCTTGTCTTGCAAAAACTCATTGGTGATTCCGTGAACCTCAATGGCACCTTGATCGACTTCTCGCTCCGGGTTTATGTATTGGTGATAGTGGCGCCCAGTCAGTTTTCGGCTGATCACTTCCACACAGCCAATTTCGATAACGCGGTGACCCAAGTGCGGTTCAAGGCCTGTGGTTTCAGTATCCAATACGATTTGTCGCATGTCTTGCTTCGCTTATACCCTGATTGGCTAATTGATCGGCGATCTCGTTTTCCCTGTGCCCGCTATGGCCCTTAATCCAATTCCACTGAATCTGATGTTTACCGCTCAGCTCGTCGAGTAGCAACCAGAGATCCTGGTTTTTCACCGGTTTTTTGTCGGCCGTTCGCCATTGATTGAGCTTCCAACGCGGCATCCACTCGGTGATGCCTTTGCGCACGTATTGGGAGTCGGTGGTCAACACCACATCGCATGGATGTTTTAACGCCGCAAGCGCTTTGATAGCTGCAGTCAATTCCATTCGATTATTCGTGGTTTCCGCTTCGCCCCCGAACAGAGACTTTTCTTTACTGCCGTAACGCAACAATGCACCCCAGCCGCCAGGGCCGGGATTACCCTTGCAGGCGCCATCCGTAAATATTTCTACTTTTTTCAATGCAATTCACTTAACAGGAGTTGGTTTAGACGTTTTGATCAGGGCAAGTCGGGCTGCGGAGCGGGCGGAAAGTGCTTGCTTGGTGGCCACTCGAAATCTGGGCTGGCGTGACCAGTCGGGGCGAATCGGGGTCAAGCAGGCGATATCTTTGCGCGCCACCAGGCAGTAAAAATTCCCGAAGGGGATTTTCCAATGCTGCAGCGTACGATTGGCCCGGGTGGAATACCCAAGATAACTGCGACGCTGCAACGGCAAGTTGTAGATGCCGTCTTGGGTGCGCAGTGTATTGCAATCGAGAAATTGCAGCCAGTCGCTGATACGCGACTTGCTTAAACTGTTGCGCTTCCAAATAGGACTCGCACTGAAGAGCTGGGCGATGGGTTTGATCATGCCCATAAAACTCATCGGGTTGAAGCCAAAAATAATGATGTAGCCGCGGGGAATCGTCACCCGGCTGGCTTCCCGCAGCACCTGGTGGGGATTGTGAGAAAACTCAAGGACATGGTGAAGAATGGTGACATCCACAGACTCATCTTCCAGCGGCAATGCATCCAGAGAGCTGTAGGTCGCGACCTGTGAGTCTCCACCTGGAGAGCCGGCGCCCACGGCAAAACAATGACAGATGCGGCTGTCCTGAAATAACTGAATGCGTCGATTGATGCTGAGCTGCATCAAGTGATAGCCGAACATACAGCTCAGTTCACGTTCCAGTATCCGCTGCTCCTCACGCAGCAGCTGATGCCCGAGCGGCGTCTCGAACCACTCTTCCAGAGCCGCGATACTGGCATCCAGATCGGGAACCCGTTGGCGGTTGCGTATCAAAGAGATACTTTTGCGGAAGATGGACATAGCGAAAACCCTCCAATCCAGTTTGCGTTTCCTATTATGGACGAAAACTTATGGCCGAAAACCCTAAGAGCGAGA
>DJFQ01000153.1:24152-29381 GCA_002432095.1 Marinagarivorans sp. UBA5868
GATGGCGATTTTTTGATCTTTTCCGAGTTGCGGAAATGGAAAAATCGCTACTAGTTCACGCATATCTCCGACAAGCTGTTTTGGCACACTTTTCCATCTCCGCTAGAATCCGGACGAGACAAAATTTCAGTTTGATGACAGTACGCAACGAAAGATTTTCTGATGCTAAAAAAAACCAGCTTATTACTGTTGAGTGCAGCGCTATTCAGTTGCGCGCAACTCGATACTCATGTCCCGCCGGACAAAGACGATACCTATTCTCTTCTTTCACTTCCTAAACGCCTCATACGTACCACCACCCAACCAACCCTGTCCGAATGGCACTTTGAATCCCTTACCCTCTGCCGGATCCACGATACCGAACTTGAAGACTTCACCTTGCCGGTAAGTGTGAATCTCTGGGATCGAGTCCGCGATGGCTTCGCTATCGAACCGCAGATTAACCAACGTATTCAGCAGGAAATTCAGTGGTACGCCAAACATCCGACCTATCTCGCACGGGTATCAGAGAGAGCCGAAAAGTATTTGTATCTAGTGGTTGATGAGATCGAAAAACGTCAGATGCCAATGGAACTTGCCTTGCTTCCTATCGTGGAAAGCGCGTTTGACCCCTTCGCATACTCCCCTGGGCGCGCCGCAGGAATGTGGCAGATTATTCCGGGTACAGGCACCATGCTCGGCTTGAAACAAAACTGGTGGTATGACGGCCGTCGGGATGTAGTGGCTTCCACCGATGCGGCATTGACTTATCTGGATCAACTTTATCGGCAAGTCGGAGAAGATTGGCTGCTCGCTTTGGCGGCCTATAACAGCGGCGCGGGTAATGTGGGCAAAGCGGTAAAACGCAATCGCGCTAAAGGCAAACCCACGGACTATTGGTCCCTCCAGTTGCCGCGCGAAACCGAAATGTATGTTCCTCGGCTGCTGGCCCTTAAAGCGTTATTGGAGAATCCTGAAGCTTACGGAGTGGCGTTTTATCCAGTTGCCAACGAGCCTTATTTTATTTCTGTGAATGTGGGATCGCAGATCGATCTTGCCCAAGCCGCGGAGTGGGCGCGAATGCCTATGGCGGAACTTGCCGCGCTTAATCCCGGGTTCAACCGCTGGGCCACCGATCCGGAAGGTCCGCATCATCTGCTCTTTCCCCGCGATAAGGCCGGTAACTTTATCGAGAAATTGGCGGAAATCCCCGACGACCAGAGAGTGGTTTGGGATCGCTACCAGATTAAAGCCGGCGACACGCTATCCAGCATTGCCAAACGCCATCGCACAACACCCGCGTTTCTTCAATCCATCAACAATTTGGCCAATTCCAACATCCGTGTGGGGCGCACGCTGATGGTGCCCAAGTCTGCCGAAAGCGCTGAGTTTTACACGCACACAGCGGGTCAGCGATTAAAACGTATTCAGTCAGCCGGCAAGGGAAGCAAGCTCGAGTATCGGGTGCGCGAAGGCGACTCGCTTTGGCAAATCAGTCGAAAGTTTAAGGTCACCACAGGCCAGTTGGCCAAATGGAACGGAATGGCACCGGGGGATCGAATTTACCCTGGGCAGAATCTGGTGATCTGGCAAAAAATCAAAACCACTCAGGCCACGCCTGGTGGTGACCGAACAATTCGCAAGCTCGCCTACAAAGTCCGTAAGGGCGATTCCTTAGCCGCCATCGCCAATAAATTTAAAGTACAGATAGACGATATTACTCGCTGGAATCAGGTCGACCCTTCCCGTTATCTCCAGCCGGGCAAACATCTCACTCTGTTTGTGGACGTGACCCGAGTGCAGTAACGGGTGATGACAATAATCGCGCTGATACCGATCAGTGCGTAGTCCGGCGACCGGCGTTTTGCGATAACAGGTTGAGATTGATTTGCGCCTGCGCGGCAAAGTGACGAAAGCTCTCAAATTGGTCCTTATTCAGTTGCCCACCCCATTCGGCGCGGTCTGCATAAAACAATGCCGGCATGCGCTCGCCCACCCGCACAACAAAAATAAATGCGGGATGCTGACCCAACACTTGCAGAACCTCGGAACTGTAAAGGCCTGGATGCTCGTTTATAAAAGACGTGTCGATCCAGGTAGCGCCGGGCGTTGCCATGGCGTAGGTAAAAATATTGTCGCTATAGGGGCCGACATCAAACGCAAAACCAGACCGCCATCCCTCCGTGCCCTCTCCCAATACGTATTTGCACTTGGCCACATGCTGTTGAAGAAAAGCCACGGCAACACGCTCCAGGCCAACCCCGCGATGCATGCCTTCGATAACCATCTGGAAAATGGTGTTGACGTCGGCTTTTTCCGCCGTGGCAGTGGTCAGTTCGCGCAGAATATTGAGTTGCAACTGGGGGTCACCTCGCAGCACTTTGCTGGCGTTGCTGGTGGGCTCCTTGGTCATCGATTTGGCATTTTTGCCCGGAATCAAAGGGCAAACTTCCGCCGCGCCATACTGCAGCGCCACCTCGGCCGCACGCTCGGCGGATTCTTGTGCAGCGCTTAGGCACTGGTCAGCGTCTAAATAGGTGTAGCGTGAAATTTCTTCAATGACTTTTCGTGCAGCACTAGAATCCCAACCTTTCAACGCTGCCCGACTCAAGCGCTCACCCAAAATAACCGCTTGAACTTTGGCACTGGGTTCCCGAGCTGGGTAAAGCGCTTGCTCCAAGGTTTCCCCCAGCTTCCAATGTTTTGCCAGGGCACGGGTGATAGCTTTAAACGAGGTTCCGAGGACACGCTCCATCGCCTCTTGACGGTCGCGACTGTTATCACTCAGTAAGGCCGAATTTTCATCGGTAATTTTTTCATTGGCAAGAAACGCCATTTCGCCCAGGTTGTAGAGCAAAGCGGCGATGAAAACTTCTTCGGCGGCGTCGGCGTCCTGACGCAGAATCAAGTCGCGAGCCTGGGTGGCCGCATGAAGGCCCTGGGCCATCAACTGCAACAGTCGCTCACGCGGGCCTTTTTTCAACAACGAATCGATTAATAAAAGCGAAATGCAGATGGCGCGCATGCCTTTGAGGCCGATCAGTACTATGGCCCGGCTCACAGTGTTGATTGCACTGCTGGAATGGTTGTAATGAACAGAGTTGGCGACCCGCAGCACGTGTGAGGTCAAATTCGGATCGCGGAGAATCACCTCGGCAAGCTGGTTGATCTCGGCGTCGTCACTGCCGGTCAAAGTATTCAACTCGGCAATCACTTTGCCGACAACAGGCATATTTTGTTTGGTGAGTTTGCGAATCCAACTGTCCAGGCCTCTTGCAACCATAGGCTCCTCCCGCTGCTGGCCACGTCAACTATCTGCCTGAAGTGTAGTCGGCTTTAATTGATTGTCAGATATGCGCTGGCAGATGCGTTCTCGACCAATCAAGCCGAGCCGAGACGGCGGATAACGCTATCCAGCATAGCGGTGGGCAGTAACCGTTTGAGAGCCCCCATGACATAAGTTGGCTTGGTGACGTAGTAGCGAGGTTTTGGACGGGGCTGCTCAAGGGCGAGAATCAACTTGTTCACTACGGCCGAGGCCGGCAGCGTAAATGATGCGGCTGGCCCCTGCTTATTGAGACGCTCAAGCGCTGCGCGATACAACGATTGATGGCGGCTATTGTCCATGTCGACCTCGCGCTGAAATACTGCGAGGGCATTTTTGCGGAAATCACTAAGGATCGGCCCGGGCTCAATCAATACTATCTTCACCGATGTGCCGTGCAGCTCTAGACGCAGGGTATCGGTAAGCCCTTCCAGAGCGAATTTGCTCGCGACATAAGCCCCGCGATTAAACATGGCAACCAGTCCGAGCACGGAGCTGTTCTGCACAATACGTGCATCCGGCTGTTGCAACAGGGTGGGCAACAAACGGCAGGTCAATTCGTGCGTGCCGAACACGTTAGTTTCAAACTGACGCCGTAACGCAGCCCTGGGCAGGTCCTCCACCGCGCCCGGCAATCCGTATGCACCATTATTGAACAAGGCAAATAATTGGCCGGCTGTGCATTCCACCACTTGTTCCACCGCAGCTTGGATGGAATCACTGGAAGCAAGGTCAAGAAGCAACGCATCCGCAAAACCTTCACTTTTCAGTCGGTCCACATCGGCATTCTTGCGGCAAGATGCGAATACCCGGTAGCCGCGCTCTCGTAAAGTGCGTGCGGCCTGAAGGCCGATACCGGAAGAACAGCCGGTAATGAGAATCGATTTGGTCATAAACGTCGCCTCAGCGGCCGGCAAGCGATTGCAATACAGCAGCGAGATGCGCGCTGGCCCTTTCTGCCATCTCTACGGTATGAAGGTGGCTGCGCCGTTGGTAGGAGGCCGAATCCGGCGATTCCGAGTTCATTGGGTAGACTTGACTGGCGATACGTTTCACTGCTGTTACGGCCACCGACAGGTCTCTCACGTTGCCCCGAAACTGTTTTGCCGGTGACAACTCTTCCGCGAAAGCGCCAAAACCTTGATCCCAAAGAAAATGCAAACTGTCGCGGCAGCGTAGTCCGGCTTTAAAACCCACCACTGGACCAACACAAAACGCGTTGCCACCACGGTCGTGGCGACAGTTGGCGTCCAAAGAGCCCATCAAATGCAGTGGCTGATACGCATCAGCAGCCATGTGCAATAAAAAAGCGAGAACGATAGCTTTATCGCGGGGATCGCTGACTTGCGCATAGGCAGTGAATAAATCTGGCCATACCGCCAAAAGGCGACCATCCAAGACAGGCGGGCAAGACGCGCCGGATCCGCCAGTCGACGCCTCGACCACTTGCCCAGCAGCATCTAGGAACAACGCGTTGCTGTAATGCCAATCGCTGGTGGAGCGTTTGCGGTAGGCCTGCAATACGCTAGGCACCTTGCCACTGCCGTATTGACCAAACACTTTGCGCAGCGGCATATCTCTGATCCGGTCCGGCCATGCTGCCGCGCGCGCTGCATGGCTGCGCCAACTCGCCGCACCTTTCGCCCAGGGACCCGCAGCCAAGATTTGTTGATATTCACGTTGCTCAGCTTCTGGCAGTTTCTCCAATGCGCTTATGGCGATGTCGCCATGGCCGTTAGCGGACCAGCTCCACGCCAGCGGACTTACGAACCAGCAAATAATCAGTGCCAGCCAGCGGTAGTTTTGTACCTTCATGCGCGACTCTTTTTGATCAGGTCGTATGCGGCTTGAATTTCCTGAGAGCGTTCCGTCGCGACCTTTATCATTTCCTCTGGCACACCCTGTCCAACGAGTTTGTCTGGATG
>DJFQ01000153.1:29414-34309 GCA_002432095.1 Marinagarivorans sp. UBA5868
ATATTGCCGCTGATGGAACTGATTTTGCGCCTGCACCATGCGCAGCAGGTGATTGAATGCGGCTTCCGAGTAACCTAGTAAAAGCGCGACCTCTCGCAGGATCGCGGTTTCGTTCTCATGCAACTCATGGTCAGACATGGCCATGGTGATGAGATACACCAACAACAGCTGCTTGAGATGGGGATAGGCCGAGGTAACAGAAATAAACTCTGCCATGGTTGTGTTCAGATCGAAGTCCGGCTGGACGCCCTGCTTAAAAAGTCGCTTGGCCTCAACGCGCAGATCAGCAGTCAGTTGCATGCGGTCCATCATGATTTCTGCGGCCTGAATTTCTTCTTCCGAAACCCGACCATCGGCCTTCGCCATACGCCCGGCCAGGGGAAAAATCGTATGGAACATCGCCAGCTCGACCTTGCGGCGCTGTTCTGGGTTGAATTGAGCACGGAAGTTCTTCCAGGCGCGATCAAAATAGTAACCAGCGGTGAATCCAATTGCGGCGCCTAGCCATTTGCCCATGGCCCAACCTAATAAAAATCCGACGATCCTACCGATCCAACTCACAAAAACCTCTTTATCTACAAAAACTTAAGACTGACTGTTAAGGTGTCATCACAAGTTGGATGACGTTTCAGGCAATCGAAATTACCTTTATTTAAAACAATAAGTTGTCGCTACTTATTAAAGTGCTTTCGAAGGGCATCGTAGGCCTCCTGGATATGCGCAAAGTCCGCTGAAGAGCCCCCGCGGTCTGGATGTGCTCGCTGCGCTTTGCGCCGATAAGCGATTTGGATTTCTGCCCAAGTCGCCTCGTCGTCAAGTTCCAACGTAGCTAGTGCGTCCGAACGCCTTCCCTGCATAGCAAAACGCTGCCAAAAGCCCTGGAGCAGCTTCTCGACCCCTGCCGCATCCGCCTGCTCAAGGTTTGTCAGGTCGAGGTAATACTCCCGTAGTGTTGCATCTGCCGCGTTCAGCTGGGTAGACACTTGCTCGCCAACACTCTGAACAACTTCCGCTTGGCGCAGGCAAATTTTGAGCATTCCAATCTCCAGAAACCACTCCGAACTCAGACCCTCTTGCAAGGTGTAAAGACAGTGACGGGTAATAAAGTGCTTGCGAAACAACTGTAGATTGGCTGGTTCTTGCTGAAATGATCCAAAACATCCGTGCCCATCGAGATGCTTAATCAGACTGTATTCATCGACGGATTCATGCGTCTCGCCAAGAAACGTGAGGATGTGCGAACAAATAACCTCTCTATCCCACACGCCTAGGTCCTCGCACCGCCCAGCATGTAAGCCAGGCGATGATTTAGTCTTTCTCGATCTTCCAGGTGGTGCCTTGCTTAGAGTCTTCCAGCACAACATTCATCGCTTTCAGCTCTTGGCGAATGGCATCTGCCCGCGCGTAGTTTTTGTCCAGTTTGGCCTGCTGACGCTCGGCAATCAGTGCTTCCACTTTCGTCGCATCTATACCGGTATCAGCCGCATTACCCTGAAACCAGATGTCCGGCTTCTGAGAAAGCAGCCCCATCAATTCTGCAGTTGCCAACAATTCGCCTTTCAGCAACGCCAATTCCGCCCCCTCCCCCTTATTGATGCGCCGAGCCAGATCATGCAGCCCGCTGATCGCCTGAGAAGTATTAAGATCATCCAGCAGCGCCTGATAAACCGGACTATTCACTGCATTAATAGGCGCTGCTTCGATATCTTTTACTTTGCGCAAGGCGCCATACAACGTATCTAAACTGGCTTTGGACTGGTCGAGCAGTTGCGGGGAAAAATCCAGTTCTGAACGGTAATGCGCAGAGAGCAATGCAAAGCGGATGACTTCGCCTGGATATTGTGTCAGTAGATCGCGAACCATGCGGAAATTGCCCAAGGATTTGGACATTTTCTCGCCATCAATATTGATGTAGCCATTGTGCATCCAGTAACGCACATACTCTTTACCGCCATGGGCACACCGACTCTGCGCCAGCTCATTCTCATGATGCGGAAAAATAAGATCGCGCCCACCGCCGTGAATATCGATGGTTTCGCCCAGGTGTTTTTCGATCATGGCCGAACACTCCAGATGCCAGCCGGGGCGACCACGTCCCCAGGGGCTATCCCAGCCGGGTTCGTTTTCTGAAGAGGGTTTCCACAACACAAAGTCGCCGCCGTATTTCTTATAGGGCGCTACTTCCACCCGGGCACCTTCCAACATATCGTCCAGGGAACGATTGGACAGGCGACCGTAGTCGGGCATGGACTTTACATCGAAGAGCACATGCCCTTCGGCAACGTATGCATGGCCGCGCTGCACCAAAGTTTCCACCATCGCAATCATTTCGCCGACGTGGTGAGTGGCATAAGGCGTAATGGTGGGTTCGAGATTTAACAACGCCGCCATATCCTTTTGATATTCCGCGGCATAGCGAGTGGACAGATCAGCAATGGACTCTTTGTTTTCCCTCGCCGCTTTCATGATCTTGTCGTCGATGTCCGTGATGTTGCGAGCATAGATCACCTCGGTGTACAGACTGCGTAGCACACGAAACAAAGTGTCAAACACCACAACGGGACGCGCATTACCAATATGGACGAGGTTATAAACTGTTGGTCCGCAGACATACATCTTTACGCTGTCTGCGGAAATGGGCTCGAATTTTTCTTTCTGTCGGGTGCGGGTGTTGTACAAGTGCAAACTCATAAATCGTCACCTTTATTCCAGGAATCCTTTAAGCCAATGGTGCGATTAAATACCAAACCATCACTTGCCGAGTCGCGGCAGAAATAACCCTCTCGCTCGAACTGAAACGACATTCCCGCAACACTGTCCATCAACGAGACTTCGCCCTTGCAATGGTGCAACACCGCAAGGCTTTCTGGGTTGATGCAGTCGAGAAAGTTCTTATCCCCGGCATCTGGCGCGGGATCGGTGAACAAGCGGTCGTACAAATGCACTTCGATATCTGCGCAGCGGTGCGCGGCAACCCACTGAATTACACCCTTGGGTTTATTGCCATCTTCTGGATCTTTGCCGAGGGTGTCAGCAATCAGCCGCGCATGGACTTCCACGATATTACCATCGGCGTTTTTGATCGCGTTTTCAGCTTCAATCACATAAGCGTTGCGCAGACGCACGCGCTTGCCGAGCACCAGACGCTTGTACTTTTTATTCGCCTCCTCGCGAAAATCGTCCTGGTCGATATAAAGCTCGCGACCGAACGGTAGCAGTCGCTCCGGCAAATCATCCCGATGCGGGTGCCCTTTGGCGACAAGGTCTTCAAAATGATTTTCCGCCACGTTGGTCAGCACAACTTTCAATGGCCGCAGCACAGCCATCGCCCGCGGGGCATTTTTATCGAGATCGTCGCGGATCGCGTGCTCAAGCATGGCGACATCCACCACGCCGTCCGCGCGTGTCACTCCTATCATGTCGCAAAATTTACGAATAGATGTTGCGGTATAGCCACGTCGACGAAAGCCGGCGATGGTGGGCATTCGCGGATCGTTCCAGCCATCCACGTACCCCTCGTCCACCAATTGTTTAAGTTTGCGTTTTGAAGTGACGGTGTAATTGAGGTTGAGCCGTCCAAATTCATACTGCCTTGGTTTTGCTGGCACCGGCAGATGGTCGATAAACCAGTCATACAGCGGCTTGTGGTCCGCAAATTCCAAGGTGCAAATGGAGTGAGTTACTCCTTCGATCGCATCCCCCTGGCCGTGAGCAAAATCATATGTGGGGTAAATGCACCATTTGTCCCCAGTCTGGTGATGCGCCTGTTTACGAATGCGATACAAGATCGGGTCGCGCATATTAATGTTGCCGTGCGCCATATCGATCTTCGCCCGCAACACACACGCGCCATCGGCCAGAGCGCCGGAGCGCATTTTCTCAAACCACTCCAAATTCTCCGCGACGGAACGATCGCGGTAGGGTGAATTTTTTCCCGCCTGGGTTAAGGTGCCGCGATACTCCCGGGCCTCATCAGGACTTAGGTGACACACGTAAGCCTTGCCGGCTTCAATCAGGTAAACGGCCCATTGGTACAACTGGTCGAAATAATTGGAGGCGTAACGCACCTCGCCATCCCAATGAAAGCCCAGCCAGCGCACATCATCCATAATTGCCTGAACATATTCCTGGTCTTCTTTTGCCGGATTGGTGTCGTCGAAACGCAGGTTGCAACGTCCCTGAAATTTTTCCGCCAGACCAAAATTCAAACAAATCGATTTGGCATGACCTATGTGGAGGTAGCCGTTTGGCTCGGGTGGGAATCGGGTGGTGATTTGCTGATACTTGCCCTCTTCGAGATCGCGTTGAATGATTTGCTCGAGGAAGTTTAGCGGCTTGTTTTCATCAGTCATAAAAGGAAGTCTGGTCGGCAATTCGGGTTTCGGTTTCGGCACAAAGCGCGTATTATAGCCGGCTCGTTGGCTGCGGAGCCACGTCCAAATTTGAATAGGAGTTGTTGCAATGATCACCCTTCACACCAACTACGGCGACATCGAACTGGAACTGGATTTTGAGAAGGCGCCAAAGACGGCAGCTAACTTCCGCCAATACGCCGCAGACGGTTTTTACAATGGAACCATTTTTCACCGTGTCATCAACAACTTCATGATTCAGGGCGGTGGATTTACTGAAGACATGGAGCAGAAAAAAACAAACCCGCCGATTGAAAACGAAGCAGACAATGGCTTGGCTAACAACACCGGCACAATCGCGATGGCGCGCACTTCCGACCCCAACAGTGCGACCGCACAATTCTTTATTAATGTTAAAGATAACGATTTCCTCAATCACAAGAGCAAAACGGCCCAAGGTTGGGGTTACTGTGTTTTCGGCAAAGTGACTAAGGGAATCGACGTCGTAAACAAAATCAAGAATGTGAAAACCGGCAGCCAAGG